>NZ_DAIUFW010000006.1:0-200182 GCF_036844465.1 Methylobacillus sp. | reverse complement strand
GTACTGGAATCAGGCTGGTGAGCAAGGTGGTTTTCCCGGCACCGCTGCCATAGGCACAGAAGCCTAGTACCGGGCGAGGGAAAGCGGGAGTATTCACGCCGCCTGTTCCAGCTCGGACAATTCTTCCAGGGTGTTGATGTTGATAAAGGCGCATGGCTGGTCGGAGAATGATACGGTGACATGGTCGAGCTGCGCGATCCAATCTGCCATTTTGCGTCCGCCTTCGGTCAAGAATTGCTCCAGCTCGGGAAGCAATGTGCGGCGGCAGAGGCTGAACACAGGGTGGGCCTGTTTGCCGGTCCGGGCGACTGCGATGTCCGCATCGTGCATGATCAGCGCATTCAACAATCGTTTGGCGAGATTGGGTGGTAACAAAGGCGAATCCACGGGGGCCGTGAGAATGTAAGGGGATTCCGCGTGCTGCATGCCTGCATGTAAGCCTGCGAGTGGTCCGGCAAATCCGCTGAATTCATCTTCGATCACGCGGTGGCCAAACTGGTTATAACGCTGGAGCTCGCGGTTGGCATTGATCAATATTTCATCCACTTGCGGCGCGAGGCGGCGCAACACATGCGATACCATAGGTTGTCGGTTGAACTCGACCAAACCCTTGTCAACGCCACCCATACGCTTGCCTTTGCCGCCTGCAAGCACGATACCTGTAATATTCATAATAAATTGCTCAAATTCCGGGTCACATTGCTGTGACACCATGCCAACATGATTGATTCAAAATCTTGAAATTTTACTGTATTTTCCAGTGAAGTTACACCCATGATGCAGGCATGGATGGCGTGACTCTAGCTAGCCGCCAGTATGGGACATGAAGCGGATGACGGCTGGTTCGCGTCGGCGTAGGTCGAAGTCATGGCCTTTGGGTTTGATACGCATTGAATCGATAATCGCTGCCCGCAAAGGTTCATCATCCTTGGGGTTTTCACGCAACAAAGGCAGGAGGTCCACCTTGTTTTCTTGCCCAAGGCACAGGTAAAGCTCACCCTTGCAGGTGATACGTACCCGGTTACAGGCTTCACAGAAGTTGTGGCTGTGTGGCGAGATGAAACCTATCCGCGTGCCGGTATCGGCAATGCGCCAATAATGCGCAGGCCCGCTGGTGGATTCCGTACTGTTGTGCAGGGTGAAATGGGACTGCAGCAGCTTGAGCGTAGCCTGGTTGCTGACATAGGTGGAAGCGCGATCATGGTCCACTGCGCCAAGCGGCATTTCTTCGATGAAGGCGATATCCAACCTTTGCTGGATGGCGAATTCCACCAATGGGATGGTTTCATCCTCGTTGATGCCGTGCATGAGCACGGTATTCAGTCTGATGCGGGTAAAGCCTGCCTCCTTGGCTGCCTGGATGCCGCGCATGACTTTATCAAGGTCACCGACCCGGGTGATGTTGTGGAAGCGTTCGGGGTCCAGGCTGTCCACGCTGATATTGATACGGCTCAGGCCTGCCTGTTTCAGCGCGCGGGCATAGCGTTCGAGCTGGGAGCCGTTGGTGGTCATGGTCAGTTCGCGTAGGCCGGGCAGGCGGCCAATATCCTCAAATAGGGAAAGCGCATTTTTACGCACCAGGGGCTCTCCGCCGGTGATGCGCACCCTGCTGACGCCCAGGCTGACAAAAGTCCTGACCAGCCGGGCACATTCCTCAAGAGATAACACTTCTGCCCTGGGTAGGAAGGTCATGTCTTCGCCCATGCAATAGACGCAACGGAAATCGCAGCGGTCGGTAATCGACAGGCGTATATAGTCTACACGGCGGCCAAACTGGTCGATCAGTTGAGATGGGTGGCTGGCGGCGGACATGGGCGGCTGTTCAGGTTTGTCATGGATGCGATAAGATGCCGGGATTGTATGTTTTTCAGGCTATGCAAACAACATTAGCCGCTGTTGTTTTCGACCGCGGGAAGAGGTGAAAATTTCAATGAGCGCCATCAGTATCAAGATTCGTCTGCCATATCAGCATTTGGTGGCCATCGGGCCGGGCAAGGCTGATCTGCTGGAAGCCATAGACAAAAGCGGTTCCATATCCGCTGGTGCCCGGGCGATGGGGATGTCGTACAAACGGGCATGGGATCTGGTTGATGCGATGAACAAGAGTTTTCGCGAGCCCCTGGTGGTTACTGTGACCGGTGGCAGCCAGGGTGGCGGCGCCCGGGTCACGTCGTTTGGGCAGGACGTGCTGGCGCGTTACCGAATGATGGAGGCCAAGGCCAATCAAAGCATTATCCAGGATGCCGAAGCCTTGGCCGAACTATTGCAACCATTGCCGAGTTAAGGCGATTCCTCTTGCTCTGCAATGGTTGGCCCGGCTTCACGCTGGAACAGGCGGAAGCGTTCGCGCTTGTCCAGCGCGCGATTGCCAGACCATAGCAATTTCCATTGGTCACCCGGTGTCAGGGTTGGGCGGCGGGTTTCTTCCTGAATCAGGTACAGGTTGCAATCCGGCTTGCTGTGCTGTTGCGATTGCTGTGGATGGAGCGCGAGCCCAGTATAGTAATCCAGCAGGGCGGTCTGAGCACTGCTGACGCCATAGCTGTTGATGCAAGTATGCTGTGCGGGCAGGGCTGTGCCAAATTCTAGCATGACATGCTTGTAACTGCGCGCATTGTCTATCCAGGGCAGCCATAGCGACATCAGCAGGCCCCAAGTCATGGTCATGCCCACTGCCCAGGTGGTCAAGGTGCCACGATTCGAGCGCTTGCTGTTGGAAATCACGAATAGCCAGATGATAGTGACAGTCAGGGCGGCAGCCAGCGCCAGGATGTTCAGGTGGGCTTCCTGGGTGGCGGCAAGGAATTGCATGCGTTCGGCAATTTTGGCCGGCACGCCGGTCATCATGGCAAACCATCCCAGCCAGATCAGTGATCCCATCAGGCCGAAGAGCAACAGTCCAAACCAATCCAGCGCGCCAGCTGCGCCACGTTTCAATGTTTCCACGCTGCCGCCGGCAAGCGCTGCCAGAGGCAATAGCAAGGGCAGCAGATGGATTTCGCGCCGTTCGGCGGTTATGCCGATAATCACCAGGCTGACAGCAAAAAATACCAGCAGCAATTGCATCTTGGGCTTGTGCAGCAACGATGCGCGATAACGCCATGCGCCCCAGGCGGCAATCGGCAGGGCTGGCCAGGAGTACCAAAGCAGGGTGCGCAGGATGTAGACATGATTGAATGCATCAACATTGGCCAGGTTTTGCTGGTGCCATGCGCTGAATTGGGCCGGATCGGCATTGAAGAGCAGCCATGGCCAAAGCAACAACCACGGGCTGGCGGCGAGCAGGCTTAATAAGGAGACGGTTGCAAAGCTTTTGCTGCGCCACTGGCTGAACAGCGCAGGCAGCAACAGCATGGTTGCCAGGACAATCAGGGCGCTGGCCGGACCGGTAGATAAAAAGCTGATGCCCAAGCCTGTGCCCAGCAGGCCGGAAGCCCGCAGGGGGCGGCGTTTGGCAAGCGCCAGCGCATAAAGCGCCATGGATAATCCTGATAGTGCAGCCACTTGCGGCATCAATAAGTGTGCGGAGGCGACCAGGCCAATGGAGGCAATAAAAATGAAGGTGATCTGGCGACCAATACCGATACCCCAGAGTTCCCGGCCCAACATGCCCACCATGAGCAGGGTAATGGTCATCCATACGCTATTGACCAGTCTGGCAGCATCATGCAAAGGCAGGAGGGAAGATAGCAGCTTGGCGCTGCCAGCCGCGCTCCAGTAATACAGTGGAGGGTATTCTATGGTGGATTGGCCTGCTGCGATGGGGACAAGTAGGTGATTGCCATGGACCATGTTCTTGACGATGCTGATGGTCTGTGCTTCGTCTGGCTTCCACGGCTCGTGCCCGACCAGGCCAAGGAATATCCATGCCAGGCAGAGCAGGATCAGCAAATGGGTTTTGGCCCGCTCGCCCACGCGCGCGCGGGGCGTTGCTAAATGTGCCTGCCAGTCATGCTCAAGCTCGAATGCCATAATATCCTTGTGATGATCGCGTTGACCTGTCCGTTTTTCTCATTTTGCTTATTTTAAACATGAGCGGATCGATGGAAAACAAAAAAGGCAGCCTGGGCTGCCTTTTTGCCGCAACATGTGAAATTACATGCCGTATTTCTGGCGGAATTTCTCAACACGGCCAGCAGTATCAAGAATCTTCTGCTTGCCGGTATAGAATGGGTGAGATTGGGAGGAAACTTCAATCTTTACCAGTGGATATTCCTTGCCATCAGTCCATTTGATGGTCTCTCTGGTGGCAATGGTGGAGCGTGTCAGGAAGCTGAAATCAGCGCCGATATCCTGAAATACAACTTCGCGATATTCTGGATGAATGCCAGGTTTCATATTGTTTACCTCTATATTGCCGGTTTGTGCGGCGGGCCAGTGTAGGTTCCTGCTGAGCAGGAAAACCGTGGATTATATTGATGCTGCTGTAAAATTGCAACTTATTCAGACGTCTGCCGAGCTTATCCTCTGCGCATCGAGTCGAAGAAATCTGCGTTGTTCTTCGTCGCCTTGATCTTGTCCAGCAGGAATTCCATGGCCTCCAGATCGTCCATGGGATAGAGCAATTTGCGCAATACCCAGATCTTCTGCAGGACGTCTTTTTCAATCAGCAGCTCTTCGCGGCGTGTGCCGGACTTGTTGACGTTGATGGCCGGATAGATGCGCTTTTCTGCCATGCGGCGATCGAGATGCAGTTCGCAGTTGCCGGTGCCCTTGAATTCTTCATAGATCACGTCATCCATGCGCGAGCCGGTATCCACCAATGCAGTGCCGATGATGGTGAGCGAGCCGCCTTCTTCAATGTTGCGTGCCGCGCCGAAAAAGCGCTTGGGGCGTTGCAATGCATTGGCATCCACGCCGCCGGTCAATACCTTGCCTGATGCAGGCACCACAGTATTGTAGGCACGCGCCAGGCGAGTGATGGAGTCCAGCAAGATGACGACATCCTTCTTGTGCTCGACCAGGCGCTTGGCTTTTTCCAACACCATTTCTGCTACCTGCACGTGACGAGTAGCAGGTTCATCGAACGTGGAAGCGACCACTTCGCCTTTTACTGAGCGGGTCATTTCCGTGACTTCTTCTGGGCGCTCATCGATCATGAGGACGATCAGCACCACGTCGGGATGGTTGGCAGTAATGGCGTGGGCGATATGCTGCATCATCACGGTTTTGCCGGATTTTGGCGGTGCAACGAGCAGGGCACGTTGGCCTTTGCCGATAGGCGCAATCATGTCAATGACGCGACCGGTAATGTTTTCCTCTCCACGTATGTCACGTTCCAGTACCAAGGGTTGGGTGGGGAACAGTGGCGTGAGGTTTTCAAACAGGATTTTGTGTTTGCTGTTCTCGGGTGCTTCGCCGTTGACGTTGTCTACCTTGACCAGTGCAAAATAGCGCTCACCATCTTTTGGGGTGCGGATTTCACCCTGGATAGTGTCGCCGGTATGCAGGTTGAAGCGGCGGATTTGCGAAGGAGAGACATAAATGTCGTCTGGTCCGGCCAGATAAGAGGTATCTGGCGAACGCAGGAAGCCGAAACCGTCTTGCAGCACTTCTAGCGTTCCATCCCCATAGATACTGTCACCCTTCTTGGCCTTGTTCTTCAAGATGGCAAAGATCAAGTCCTGCTTGCGCATGCGGCTGGCGCCTTCAATCTCGTTGGCGATGGCCATTTCGACTAATTCAGTGACAGGTAGGTGTTTAAGGTCGGATAAATGCATAAAAGGAAGGCTCGTTGAAATCGAAAGTACTGCAAAACGGGGAATTGGTATGAGGGCGAAACCAGGTTCCGAAGGTGTCAGTCTTGGAGTGTGGAACCTGGTGCCAGAGTAACGTGATTAAATGTTGCTGTCAATAAAGGCGGATAGCTGGGATTTGGACAGGGCGCCTACCTTGGTGGCCTCAACATTGCCATTCTTGAACAGCATCAGGGTTGGAATGCCGCGAATACCGTACTTGGGAGGAGTGCTATGGTTTTCGTCAATATTGAGCTTTGCTACTTTCAGGCGACCTGCGTATTCCTGGGATACTTCGTCCAGAATGGGAGCAATCATCTTGCAGGGACCGCACCATTCAGCCCAGTAATCTACCAGGACCGGAACCTGGGATTGCAGGACTTCCTGATCAAAAGTGTTATCGCTGATGTGGATAATATGTTCGCTCATTTGAACCTCTAAATTTTATGGATGTAATGGTGCCGGTCTTGCTTTGCTCCGGCTTTATCCTGGCAGAATACCAAGTAATTCCGCTATCCTAGCGAAAAAAATCCTGCAAGTGAAGTATTGAATGCAGTGCGGGATGAGAATAGGCCGGGCCGGATCAGAGGTAGCACTTCCAGGCAGGTTTACAGCGTATTGAACTGGAAGTGGTCGTATTGGTTCGTTCTTTCAATCAGTCGCGTAATCATGATGCGCTTGCTTGAGCCATCCTCTTGTAACAACTCCATGATTTTTGCCGGACTGTAGGTGCCGGGATTGCCGACAAGGGAGGATGACTGCTTGAGCGCGGGAATGTCCGGTAATAACAGCAAGGCTGTTATTTGGTCATTATAGATAGCGCTGACCGGATGCGCCTCGGGCGCCAGCATCTGGATGCCGATATCCAGGTAGCGGTTGTCGGTATGGCTGGCCCAGCGTAGCACGCCAATGGCCCAATGCGTGGTGTGGCTGATACGCACTCCGACCAGGTCGCCGATATGGAGGTGGGCTTCGGTCGCGGGCAGTTTGCGTAGCGCCATGCCGCCAGCACTGATGTTGAGGGCCTGCCAGCGGGAGCTGCGAGGTGATTTCCCGTTGTTAGCAGTATTTTCCAATAGTACTTTATGTAATGCTGGTAAACCGACGGACAGTTCAATGCCGTCATTTTTTGTGGTGCGGTTATAAATGCGTTTGGGAGAGGCGCCCCAATGGCGCAACAAATAGGTGAGCATGTCCTGGTAGCGAGGATGGTTTGCACTTTCAGGCAAGCCTGCTTCTGGCGGGAAAGGGCCAAGCTGATATTGTTTGATATGCAGATGGATTTGTCGCGCCAGATCCATGGTCATGAGCAACAGGTCATTGTGCTCATCAATTTTCCGCAGGCGCTTGCCCAGCGGTATCGGTGGTTTGTCACTTTCGCCCGAAATCAGGAAAACCGCTGCCGGGTTTTCAACCAATGCCGGGCGTTGCAGTTGGGCCAGTCCTGCGAAGCGTTCAATATAGTCGCAAGTAAGCTTGATATCCCGCTGCGACAGGCGTTGGGGGTCGGCCAGGCTGAGCAGCAATACCTGCTTGTAGATATGGCTGATGGGAAGTGAATGCTGGCGGGACGGATCATCCACTGATTGCTCTGCCAGCTCGCGCTGGTCCGCTAATGCATAAATCTGGTGCAATTCGCTCCACAGGGCAGGCGGTTGTGAGCGATAGGTTTCGTAATGAACCTCGATTTGCGCGCGTAATGCGTCAAGCGCGCGGTGCAGGCAAAGTGCCAGTAGCTTTACATTGCCGAACCTGAAAAGTTTGTTTTCGATGTCGAGGATGGCGCGCTTATAGCCATAGGCCATTTCCAGCCACAAGGTATTGGCCAGCACAGCGTATTGTCTGTCCTGATCGGGCAGTGGCAGGGGGGCGCTGCAATAATGAGATGCTAATTGTTCTGCCACGTTGATGACGGCAGGACGGTAGGTTTCCAGTGCTTTGGCGCGAACATCTGGTGCGGCTTTTTGCCGATTGAGAGACTCAAGTTCCTCCTGCAGGGACTGGGCAGTTTCCAGGGTGTTGGTGACGGGAAGCGTACTCAGGAATTTGCTGATTCTTGAAGGTCTGGTTTCTGCAATGATCAGTGGATGATCAGCCAGTGCTGGCACGTTCAAATTCAAGAGTATCCCCTCATTCCCCGTATAAAGTAAGGATGGTAAATACTCTTGAACAATTTGTCACTTCCCTGAACTGGGGCAATAGCGCCTGGGGTAAGCAGCGTACTTTGTGAGTAAGGTCAGGCGGGTACGGGGATACTGTTGCCGTTGGCATCGAGGATGTTGAGCTGGTTTTCATCAGCAAAATGCATGAGTTGGCTGAACCCCTCGGGATTGGTATCTTTTAGTTTCAAATCGACTGCCAGGCAGCGCACGCCTTCGATGACGCGTGGTTTGAGATAAGGGGAATAGCGCAGTTTGCGGTCGGCGCCGAAAGTCGCGTAGGTGCTACACATCCTGTCCACCCAGTCGCTCGGTCGGAAGGGTTTCCCAGCGCGGGTCAGGCCCTGGATGATGATTTCATTGATTGCTGATTGTGCTGGTGTGCTCATGTGGGTAACCATTAACTCGAATCAAGGGCGCATTCTAGCACCCAATGCAGACTTTGGGCTTGCTCGGGTGCCGGAGTGCGGCATGCATCAATCCATGTATTCAAATACCTTGACTACCTTGCCGACGCCGCTGGTGCTGCGGGCGATATCCACAGCATCTTCCGCTTCTTGCCTGGTCACAATACCCATCAGGAAGACAGTCGTGGCTTCGGTGACGACCTTGACATAATTGGCGGGAAAGCGGTTTTCCTTCAGCATGCGCGCCTTTACCTTGGAGGTGATGTATGTGTCGTTGTTACGTTCGGTAAGAGCACTCTTGGTGTCGATGACGATCTCGTTGGTGATATTGACGACATTGTCGATATTGCGTACGGCTTTTTCAGCGGCTTCCTTGCTCGCGGCATCAACCGCTTCACCGGTAAGCAGTACGCTGCGGTTATAACTGGTGACATTGATATGGTTCTTTTCACCCAGTTCCTGCGAGATGGCATGTGAAGCCTTGATTTCGATATTCTGGTCTTCGATATAAATACCGGAGGTTCTGCGGTCGGCGGCCATGACGCCGCCAGCAGCCGCGCCGCCGATGACGGCAGGGACGCAAGCCGCGAGCTGGCTGGATAACACCAGTGCCAGAAGCAGGGAGGGAAGCATGCGCATATCAATTTACTCCTAATAAAAGACAATCTATCGCATCACAAATGCAATGCAAGGTCAAAATATAAACTTCCTGGACTCTGGCTGGGTGGTCGTGCGGTACGCCGATATGGATATCTTCCCCAGTCAGAAGTTCCACCAGCTCGCCGCCGTCGCCGCCGCTGAAGGCAATCACTTGCATGCCTGTTTCCTTGGCTGCGGCAATGGCGCGCAGTATATTCCTGGAGTTGCCGCTGGTGCTGAGCGCCAGCAATATATCGCCCTGATGCCCCAACGCAGTGACTTGGCGGGCAAATACTTGCTCAAAATGGTTGTCATTGGCGATCGAAGTCAGAGTTGAGATATCTGCAGGAAGCGCAATTGCCGCCAGACCGGGCCGTTCCTGGTCGTAGCGGTTCAGCATGCGTGAGGCAAAATATTGCGCGCTGGAGGCGGAGCCGCCGTTGCCGCAGGCAAGGATTTTTTTCTCATGGAGCAGGGCTTGCACAATGATTTCGGCGGAGTGGGCAATCGGCGCTGCCAATAACTCAGCTAGATTCAGCTTGAGTCGGCCGCTTTCTTCAAAATGAGTGGTGATGCGGGTATGAAGGTCTATCATTTCTCGTTGTCGGTAAGGGTGAGTTGTCAGGCGTTGAAGGCGTCCCTGATCCACTCGATCTGGCTTGAATCCAGCGCGTTCATCAAAATGGCGTCAAAACGGCAGGCGGCATTGCCGTGCTGTTGCAGAAAGTGCTCGGCGGTGCGGATGAGTTTTTGCTGTTTGCTTGCCGTGATGCTGGCAGCGGCGCCCCCAAATGCTGTATGGCTGCGCATGCGAACTTCAACGAATACAATCGTGTCATTTTGTTTCATGACCAGGTCAATTTCACCAAAGCGGCAATGATAATTGCGCTGTAGTAGCGATAGGCCCTGGGCTTCCAGGTAGGCAGCAGCCAGTGCTTCCGCATCATCGCCGCGCTGTTTCACGGCAGGGTTTCCAGCTCGATGCCTTGCGCGCTGAAGCGCCCGCTGGCCAATTCGCGGCTGATGTGGCCGTCAGCGGCAATGCTGATTTTTCCGGTCAGGCCTTGCAGAGTGTAGGTTTGTTGCGGCTGTTGGCTGATATGGGCAAGAATGCGGTAGGCATCCGCTCCTAGCGCAAACCATCGTTGCATTTCGCCAGGAGGCAGATCGGCAGCAGCGTCCTTGAAATCAGAAAATGCTGGCGCGTCGGGGTTGAGCAGCCATGGTATATCCAGGAAACGTACCGCATTGAGTGGCTCGTTTTCAGGATCGTGGGGAATGCCATCATAGGCATGCGAGGTGGCAAATGTTGGTGTTGCGGTGTCCAGGTAAGGGCGGATGGTTCTTGCCTCTTCATAGTTGGCTGCCAGAAAGATCATGTCCGCCGGATTGGCGGTGATTTTTGCCTGGAGTTCGGTGAGTTGGCTATCTTCGTTAAAAGTCAGTTGCTGAATGATATGCCCGCCTGCCGCCATCCATTGATTACTGAAGGCCTGTGCCATGCGCTCTGCCAGGTGATTGCTGCCCGCAGCTACAGTGGCAGTTTGCATGCCCAAACGTTGCGCCAATTTGATGATCTGGGCGATTTCCATCTCTATCGACAGCCCGTAAATATAAAGAAGAGAGGAGTTGCCAGGAGTAATGTCTGGTTGATTGAGCGCCAGGGTTGGAATTGTGATGGGCTGCTGGCTGAGGCGAGTGACCTCGTCACGGGTGAGAGGGCCCAGAATAATCTTGGAGCCATCATTGACGGCTTGCTGATATGTTTCGGTAATAGTCGCCGGGTTGCCGTCGGTGGCATAAATCACGAGTTCGCGCTGATCCTTGGCTTGAGCCTGAGCAGCGGCAAACCCCTGCTCTATAGCATCGGCAGCAGGGTAATAAGCCTCTATCGAGAAGGGTAGGATAATACCGATCTTGCCATCCTGTTGGCCGGGTGTAGCGAGTGCGGCAGAGGCTGCCGTTGTAGTTATTGTTACTGCATGCTGAGATAATAACTGTTGGCTGAATCCCTGGCTTGCTGCATGGCCAGGATAAAAGCCTGCCCAGGATTTAAGTGTATTATTATCCGGTTCCTGCGCTGCCAATGCCAAATCTATCCAGCCCTGGATATTGGTATCCGGACTTTCGCCGCGCATGTTGATCAGGTCGTCGCGGCTGAGCTGGCTCAGACCAGCCCAGATTTTCTCGTGATTTTCGGCGCGGCTTTGGTCGCTGTCCAGGAAGCGTTCTACCGCTATCCTCTGTTCCAGCGCTCTTAGAGGATCAGGTTCTTGTGCATAGGCGAGCGCGAGGCTTGCGTGTAAACTTGCGGCTGCTTCATGATTAAGTTCCGTATTGGCTTGCAATGGCAGCAGCAGACGGAATACGGTATCGAAATCTTGCCGGGCAGCGGCGATATTGCCAGCCAGCAGCTTGGCGTAGGCATCCTGGCTGGGAATCCGGTTCAATGCGAGGTTGGCGCAGTCGATATCCTGGGACTGCAGACATGTCATACCTTCATGAAACCGTGTTTCTGGTGCCACGGTATTCGGGCCGGTGGTTGCGGCGATTGCCTGCGCTGGCAATAGCATCCATATACATATAAGAGAGAAAAGGGCGAGCAGTCGTTGAATCATAGTGGGACATTATATGTGGTAGCCACGCCAATTGGAAACTTGCAGGATATTACGCTGCGGGCGTTGGAGGTGCTCAGGGCTGTCGATGTGATCGCGGCGGAAGATACCCGTCACACATCGGGCCTGCTGTCTCATTTTGCCATGCAGAAGAAACTGCTGGCTGTGCATGAGCACAACGAACGTAAAGCGGGTGAGCATTTGGTGCAGCGCTTGCTGGCAGGAGAGTCTGTCGCGCTGGTGAGCGACGCAGGCACGCCGGGTATCAGCGATCCGGGCGCGGTAGTGGTGGAAATGGCGCATGCTGCCGGTGTCAAGGTAGTGCCTCTGCCTGGACCTTCTGCTGTGGTGACTGCGTTGTCTGCTGCGGGCATCGTAGCCCCAGGTTTCCGCTTTCATGGATTTTTACCGGCCAGCGGTAGCCAGCGGCGCACCGATTTGCAATCATTGGCCGATTGTTCCGTGACCCTGGTATTTTACGAGGCTCCGCATCGTGTGCTGGCAAGTATTGCTGATATGGCCACCGTGCTTGCGGGCGAGCGCATGCTGACGATTGCGCGTGAGTTGACGAAAACCTTCGAGACCATCCATCGGCTTCCGCTGGCAGAGGCAGTAAGCTGGCTGGAGGAGGATGCCAACCGCCAGCGCGGCGAGTTTGTGCTGTTGGTGGAACCTGCGCCGGTGAAGGAAGCAGTTCCTGTCGATATGGAAGCAGAAAGAATTCTGAAACTGTTGCTTAGTGAATTACCCCTGAAACAGGCGGTGAAGCTGGCGACAGACATTACCGGGGCGAAGAAAAATGCGCTGTATGAATTAGCGCTCAATCTTAAGCAATCCCAATAGCATTTCAATGGAATAGATTCATGACGATAACGATTACCATTACCCGCCCTGATGATTGGCATCTGCATTTGCGCGACGGTGCTGCCTTGCAGGCAGTGCTACCGGATACGGCACGACGGTTCGGCCGCGCCATTGTTATGCCTAACTTGCGGCCACCTATAGTCACTACGGTGTTGGCGCGGGAATATCGCGAACGCATCTTGCAGGCGTTGCCTGCAGGTTCAAACTTTGAGCCGTTGATGACCTTGTACCTTACCGACAATACCAGCGCGGAGGAAATAGCGCTGGCCAAACAGAGTGGCATCGTGCATGGCGTCAAGCTTTATCCCGCTGGTGCAACCACAAATTCCGATTCGGGCGTGACCAACCTTGGGCATTGCGTCAAGGCGCTGGAGGCCATGGAAAAGCATGGCCTGCCGTTGCTGGTGCATGCAGAAGTGACTGATGCCGATGTTGATGTGTTCGATCGCGAAAAAGTCTTTATCGAGCGCAACATGATCCCGTTATTGGAACGTTTCCAGGGGTTGCGCGTGGTGTTCGAGCATATCACTACCAGGGATGCGGCAGAGTTTGTGGTGCAGGCGCCGGCACACGTGGGAGCGACGATTACTGCGCATCACCTGCTCATGAACCGCAACGCCATGTTTGCGGGCGGCATCCGTCCGCATCACTATTGCCTGCCGGTGCTTAAGCGCGAGGAGCACAGGCAGGCCTTGGTGGCTGCTGCGATATCTGGGAGTCCCAAGTTCTTCCTTGGCACGGATAGCGCGCCGCATCCAAAATCAGCCAAGGAAACCGCCTGCGGCTGCGCGGGCATGTATACCGCTCATGCGGGCATCGAGCTGTATGCCGAGGCTTTTGAGGCGGTGGGCGCATTAGATAGGTTAGAAGGCTTTGCCAGCCTTTACGGACCGGATTTTTACGGCCTGCCGCGCAACCAGGATACGGTCACGTTGGAGAAGTGTGACTGGGAGGTGGCTGCAAGCCTGCCATTTGCCGATGATGAGTTGGTGCCGCTAAGGGCGGGCGGCAAGATTGCATGGAAATTAAGAGACTGAAAAACAAGGCCCGCAATTGCGGGCCTTGTTTTTCAGTGGGATGTCGCAGATTTATCGAACAGCCCGGTTTTTTCTCCTGCGTGCGGAGTAGGCAAGTACACCAAGACCCAGGCCCATGAGCGCATAGCTGGATGGCTCGGGGACTGCTGCGGCGATCACGGTGCGACTGAAAGCGGCGTTGCAGCCAGCCTCACCCCACCCGCATGCGGTCTGAAAAAGAGTGATGCGGATTTCTTCGGAATTTGTGCCATTGTCGAGCGCTTCCTGGGTGTAGCCATTGATGACAAAATCAACACCAGCGTTGTAGAAATAATAAGTGCCAGGCGCTACTGCACCATTGCTGGGAATGAAGGTGCCAAATAGATAGTCTATACTTTCGCCTGGGGCAAGGGAGATGAGGGAGTGTAGATCGTCATCGGTTCCAGAAGTGTTGAACTCGAATTTGTAGGGAGGTCCATCGGTGCACACGGCGCTGAAACTACCCGAGCAACCATACCAGGATGAAATGTAACTCCAGTCAATTGCTACGAAATTACTATCGTAGCCTGGGATTGAGTTGTTGTTAATGTAATCCAGCCAGAAGTCGGTATCTGAAACATCAAACGACGAAGAGTCCTCGTCCAGGGTGAGGCGCAAACGAACTTCAATATTTTCAGTGTCAGTGACCCAGGCATGAGGTTCAGTGAAGATAAGGCTTCCTGTGATTTGGGCCTGGCTGGTGGCTGGAAAGGCGGCCACTAGCATCAGGAGTGATGTATAGGCTAAGTGTTTCATTTGAATAATCCCTCCCCAAGTGAATATGTTGAATGACTCCATCAAGACTATATTAAAAACCGGGGGGATGAACTAGTCCATTTGGACTAGTGCGAACAGGCTGCGCAGACAAGGGAGTCAGGGTTGGAAGCTTGCTTGTGGTAAACTGGCGTCGAAGCTGGTCAGGCAGCCGCCGCTCGCGCAAGCGAGGGGAGGAAAGTCCGGGCTCCATAGAGCAGGATGACGGCTAACGGCCGTACGCAGCAACCTTTATGTTGAAAAACGTAAAGGCCAAGGCGAGGAATAGGGCCACAGAGACGAGTAAACCGCAAGGTGGACGTGAAACGCGGTAACCTCCATCCGGAGCAAGACCAAATAGGGTAGCAATGGCGTGGCTCGCGCTGCTACCGGGTAGGTTGCTTGAGGCCTGGAGCAATCCAGGCCCTAGATGAATGGCTGCCACCCGCACTGCGGGAACAGAACCCGGCTTATCGACCAGCTTCTTTCTTGATATTTTCTTTGTTGTTTTGTTGTCTTGATTCCCTGCAAATTTTCTTCAGTCACTTCCTACCTCATGCCTCCTCACCAAAATTCAGTTACCTCCTCATTGTTTCTCATAAAACACTTTCACTAAATTAGCTATCCCCTTATTTTTTAAGGATAAAAATTTTATCCTTAAAATTAGCTAAGTCATTGTCCTGTAAAGGAAAAACACATAAAAAGCCCTTGCATTGGCGTTTTTTTTTATCTATAGTGGGCGCTAGTGGAGAAAAGTGGGTTTTTGTGGGTAATCGTCAGTCAAAAGTTGACTGCTCATCTCCAGTTGACTGGTGATTACTTACCTCCATTCATTCAATGAACATTCATGCTGGCATCTATGCGCAATGATGCCGGTGTGCGGTAAAGGGGCCTCATGTTTCGCGGTGCGACAGCTTTGAATATGGATGCCAAGGGCAGGCTGGCTGTGCCAGCCAAGCACCGTGACGCCCTGCACGTTCAAAGCGAAGGGCGTCTGGTTCTCACAGCCCATCCTCATCGCTGTTTACTTTTGTATCCTCAGCCTGCCTGGGAACCCATTCAGACCAAGGTCATGTCGCTCTCCAGTTTTGATCGCCAATCCAGCGCCTTGCAGCGCTTGCTCGTGGGTTTTGCGGAAGATATCGATCTCGATAGCGCGGGGCGCATGCTGATCTCTCCTGTATTGCGGGAGTTTGCCGGGCTGGAGAAACAGGTAATGCTGGTGGGGCAGGGCAGTCACTTCGAGCTGTGGGGCATGGAAGCCTGGCAGGGACAATTGCAGCAAGTGATGGCTGCTGAGAATCTGGAATTGCCAGCCGAGTTGGAAGGTTTTTCACTGTGAGTGCAGGCAGCCGCCCTGTATCGGCACCTCTGATTTCCCAGCATGTCACGGTTTTATTGGATGAGGCAGTGGAAGCCTTGGCAATTAGGCCTGATGGCATCTATGTGGATGGCACATTTGGTCGCGGCGGGCATAGCCGCAAGATACTGGAAAAACTTGGTGCCCGGGGACGGTTGATCGCACTGGATCGCGACCTTGCCGCCGTTGAGGCGGCAGGGTCAATCCAGGATGAGAGATTCACGATCGTCCATAGTCATTTTGCTGCCATGGCGGAAGTGTTGGCAGGGTTGGGGATTCAGCAGGTGGATGGAATATTGCTCGACCTGGGCATTTCTTCGCCACAAATAGATGAAGGGGATCGGGGTTTTAGCTTCAGGTTTGACGGTCCGCTGGATATGCGCATGGATCAAAGCCGCGGACAGACTGCGGCGGCATTCATTGCAAATGCAACGGAACAGGAACTCACGGGGGTAATCAAGGAATATGGTGAAGAACGGTTTGCTAAACAGGTTGCAAGGACGATTATTGCGCAGCGCGCAGGAGGGGTGGACATCTCCACTACCGGACAACTTGCCAAGATCGTGGCAGGGGCGATCCCCAAAGTCGAGCCTGGCCAGGATCCGGCGACGCGCACCTTTCAGGCTCTACGGATTTTCGTCAATCAGGAGCTTGAGGAATTGGCGCTGATTCTGCCTCAGTGTGTAACGGTGCTGGCGCCTCAAGGGCGTCTGGCAGTGATCAGCTTTCATTCGCTGGAAGACCGCATCGTGAAGCGGTTTATGCGTGCCGAGCAGGACAGGGATGACCTGCCTGCGAATTTTCCGGTGCGCGCCAAAGATTTGCCGCAGCCGCGACTGGTTTCCGTTGGACGCGCCATCCGTCCTAGCGAGATAGAAGTGAAGCGTAATCCGCGTTCACGCAGCGCAGTGTTGCGCGTGGCCGAAAGAACTGCGGTGCAGTAGCTGTCATGGTCAAGTTGAATATCATCCTGTTCCTGGTATTGATCGCGGCTGCGCTGGGCGTCATTACGTCTCAGCACAAGGCGCGCAAGCTGTATATCGAGCTGCAGCAACAGGAGGATTCTGCCAAGCAATATGAAATTGAATGGGGCCAATTGCAGTTGGAACAGAGCACATGGGCCATGCATTCCCGCATTGAGCAAATTGCTGAGCGCCGGTTGAACATGCAGGTGCCGGACGCGGCCCGCATACAGGTGGTGACGCCATGATGCGCATGCGTGTCGGTTCCAAGCCCAGAGCGGTGGTGCGCTTGCCGGTCTGGCGCCGCCGATTGCTGCTGGCGCTGGTATTGTGCGGGTTTGCGGTATTGCTGGGCCGTAGTATCTACCTGCAAAGCGTGCATAAATCCTTTCTGCAGCAGAAAGGCGAAGCGCGTTATAGTCGTGTGCTTACCCTGCCAGCTCATCGGGGCAAGATTACTGACCGCCATGGCGAGCCGCTGGCTATCAGCACGCCCGTGGAGTCGATCTGGGCGAGTCCGCCTGATGTGAAAGCGGCGCCTGAGCAGATAGCAAAGCTGGCGCATGTCCTCAAGATCAAGCCCGAGGCGGTCAAATCCAAGTTTGATAATGTCCAGCGTGAATTTGTGTATCTCAAGCGTCGAGTGCCGCCAGAGCTTGCTGCTCAGGTAATGAGCATCGGTATTCCCGGAGTGTTCATGCAGCGGGAATATCGTCGTTATTATCCAGCAGGGGAAGTGACTGCTCACCTGGTGGGTTTTACCGGCATTGATGACAACGGGCAGGAGGGTTTTGAGCTGCATTCGCAGAAGTGGTTGTCCGGCAAGCCGGGCAGCCGTCGCGTCATCAAGGACAGGCGTGGTCGTATCGTCGAAGATCTGGAGGCAGTCAAAGTGCCGCAAGATGGCCGCGACCTGACATTGTCCATCGACCGCAAGATTCAATACCTTACCTATCGCGAACTGAGCGCCGCAGTGGAAGAGCACAAGGCCAAGGCTGGGTCTGTCGTCGTATTGGATGCCAAGACCGGCGAAGTGCTGGCCATGGCCAGCGTGCCCAGCTACAACCCGAACAATCCGGTTAACCTGACCGGCGGGCGCTCGCGCAACCGGGCGATTGTCGATACTTTCGAGCCTGGTTCGACGCTCAAGCCATTTACGGCTGCTGCGGCGCTGGATAGCGGGCATTATAAGCCCACCACCTTGATCGAGACTTCTCCTGGCGCGATGCGTATTGGCACTGCCACTATTCGCGATGCCCATCCGCAGGGGTTAATTACCGTCGCCCAGGTTATCCAGAAGTCCTCCAATATTGGTTCCGCCAAGATGGCTTTGAGTCTGGAACCACACTATATGTGGAATATGTATAGCGAAGTGGGTTTCGGTACACCGACACGGATTGGTTTTCCAGGCGAGGCTTCTGGCCGGTTGCGTAATTACAAGACCTGGCGCCCGATTGAGCAGGCCACCATGTCCTATGGGCACGGTATCAGCATGACATTGCTGCAACTGGCCCGCGCCTATACCGTGTTTACCAATGATGGCGCTTTGTTGCCGGTGTCTCTCCTCAAGGTCAAGGAGCCGCCTATTGGTCACCAGGTGTATACGCCCGCAACTGCCCATGCCCTGAAAGACATGATGGAAACCGTTATTCAGCCTGGTGGAACCGCATTGCGGGCGCAAGTGCTGGGTTATCGAGTGGCAGGAAAGACCGGCACGGCACACAAGCCCGGAGTCGGCGGCTATCAGGCTAATCTTTATATCTCTTCATTTGTCGGTTTTGCCCCGGCGTCGAATCCGCGCTTGATCATTGCTGTGATGATTGATGAGCCGAGCGCAGGCAAGTACTACGGCGGCACCGTCGCGGCTCCCGTATTCAGCAAGGTGATGGCGGGGGCATTGCGCATGTTGGCGATTCCGCAGGATGCGCCCAATAACAATGTCGTGATCCCGGTTGATCAGCTGCCTGAAATCAAGGAGATGGTATGAGCCTGCTCAGCCTTGATCGCAGCCATTTTACCGACATGACAGCCGATAGCCGTCAAGTGACTAGTGGCAGCCTGTTCCTGGCTTATCCTGGCGAGAGCGCCGACGGCCGCCGATTTATTGCTCAGGCAATTCTCCAGGGGGCGTTTGGCGTGTTATGGGAAGAGCAGGGTTTTGCCTGGCATTCTGCCTGGAATGTGGCAAATCAGCCTGTATCAGGGTTGCGTCAGCAAGCCAGCGCGCTTGCCGGGGAGTTCTACGGGCATCCCTCTCGCAAGCTGTGGATGATAGGGGTGACGGGCACGAATGGTAAGACCTCTTGCAGCCATTGGCTGGCGCAGGCTTTTAATGCATTGCAACGCAAAGCGGTGGTGATTGGCACTTTGGGTAATGGTTTTCCCGGTGCCTTGTCAGCCGCCGTCAATACCACGCCTGACCCCATCCGCCTGCAAGCCATGCTGGCAGATTACCTGCTGGCAGGTGCTGAAATCGCAACCATGGAGGTTTCCTCGCACGGGCTGGATCAAGGCCGGGTAAGCGGCATTGCTTTCAATGTCGCGGTGCTGACCAACCTGACGCGTGATCATCTGGATTATCACGGCGATATGGCGAGCTATGCCGCAGCCAAGCGCAAATTATTTGAATTCGAGGGGCTGGAAACGGCAATCCTGAATCAGGATGATATTTTCGGCCAGGAATTGTTGAGTGAGTTGAAGGCGGCTGGCAGAAAAGTGCTGAGTTATGGACTGACTGGTGGCGATGTGCGTGGACATGGCTTGCGTTTTGATGCCGATGGCATGCATATGCAGGTGCAGACTCCACAGGGTGAAGCCGAGGTGCATGCCAGGCTGGTGGGTCGTTTCAATGCCAGTAACCTGCTGGCAGTGCTAGCGACCTTGCTGGTTTCTGGCGTCAGACTTGAGAATGCGGTAGCAGTACTGGCACAAATTCATCCGGCGCCAGGACGCATGCAGCAACTGGGTGGCGGCACGCAGCCGTTGGTCGTTGTGGATTATGCGCATAGCCCCGATGCATTGGAGAAAGCCTTGCTTGCCTTGCGCGAGCAGGTTGCAGGCCGGTTGATTTGCGTATTTGGTTGTGGCGGAGACCGTGACAAGGGTAAGCGCCCACTGATGGCAGAAGTAGCATCCAGGCTGGCAGATAAAGTGATCGTGACCTCGGATAATCCCCGTAGCGAAAAACCTGCCGCCATTATCGCCGAGGTGGTGGCTGGCCTGCATGGACCTGCACAGGTGGAGCCGGACCGTGAGCAAGCGATTGTCCAGGCCATCAGGCATGCCCACGCGGGCGATGTTGTATTGATCGCAGGCAAGGGGCACGAAGATTATCAGGAAGTTGCCGGAGTACGGTACCCGTTCAGCGATACGGCCGTGGCCGCCCATGCTTTGGGGATTGCAGCATGATGAGATTATCTGAAATCGCCCAGGCGACAGGTGGTCGCGTGATCGGTGAAGATGTGCTGGTCCATGCTGTCGGTACCGATAGCCGCAAGCTGGAAGCCGGGCAATTGTTTATCGCGCTCAAAGGCGAGCGTTTCGATGGGCATGAGTATGCAGAAAGCGTCTTGAAGCAAGGCGCGGCAGCTGTGTTGGTATCTCGTGATGTAGGCGCCGTGCCTGCGGTATTGGTTGAGGATACGCGCCTGGCCTTGGGTCAGCTGGCTGCCTGGTGGCGTGCCAAATTCTCCATTCCCGTGGCTGCCATCACTGGCAGCAATGGTAAGACTAGCGTCAAGGAAATGCTGGCTGCGATTTTGCGTGCTGCGGCAAATGAGGATGATGCCGTACTTGCGACTCAAGGCAATCTCAACAATGACATCGGCCTGCCGCTGACTTTGCTGCGCCTGCGCGAGCATCACCGTTATGCCGTGGTGGAAATGGGCATGAACCATGCTGGCGAGATCAGCTACCTTACCCGGATAGGCCGCCCCGATGTGGCCTTGATCAACAATGCGACCTCGGCACATTTGGGCGGGCTGGGTTCGGTTGAGGGGGTGGCGAAAGCCAAGGGCGAGATTTTCGAGGGGCTGGGAGATAGCGGCGTAGCCGTGATCAATGCCGACGATGCCTATGCCGGGCTATGGCAATCCCTGGCGGGCCAGCATCGCATCGTGCGCTTTGGCCTCAATGCCGGTGCAGACGTCACGGCAGGTTATGCCTTGCATGCGAACGGCAGCGATCTGCAATTGCATACCCCGGCTGGTGAGCGCGCGCTGCGTCTGCCGGTGCCCGGGTTGCACAACACCAGAAATGCGCTGGCTGCGACGGCAGTGGCTCTGACCATGGGTGTGCCGCTGGAAGCGGTTGTCGAGGGGCTTGCCGGTTTTGCGGGCGTCAAGGGCAGGCTGCAGCGCAAGCCGGGCAGACATGGCGCAGTACTGATCGACGATACCTATAACGCCAACCCCGCTTCCATGCGCGCCGCGATAGATGTGCTTGCCAGCCAGTCCGGTAAACGCCTGCTGGTCATGGGTGACATGGGCGAACTGGGCGAGAACGAAGCTGTCCTGCATGCCGAGCTGGGTGCTTATTCCAAGGCCGCTGGCTTGGACGGCTTGTATGCGTTGGGCAATCTGGCTGCCAAGGCGGCCGAAACATATGGCCAGGGAGCCAGCTGTCATGACACGGTAGAAGGTCTCGCCGGTGCCTTGTCGCCATCACTGGATGCTACTACCACCGTATTGATCAAGGGATCGCGCTTCATGCGCATGGAACGCGTGGTGGAACTGCTACAAGAACAAAAGGAGAAGCATCATGCTGCTTGAACTCGCCCGCTGGCTGGCTCAGGACATCCGTGGTTTCAACGTATTCAATTACATCACCTTGCGCGCAGTGCTCGCGACCCTGACGGCATTGACGATATCTTTCCTGGTTGGGCCATCGCTGATCCGTAAGCTTACCGAATACAAGGTCGGGCAGTCTGTGCGTGATGATGGCCCGCAGACCCATCTGGTCAAGGCAGGCACGCCCACCATGGGCGGGGCGCTGATCCTGATTGCCATTGCCATCTCGACCCTGCTCTGGGCAGACTTGCATAACCGCTTCGTCTGGGTAGTGCTGGTCACGACCCTGGGCTTCGGCGCTATCGGCTTGATCGACGATTGGCGCAAGGTTGTATACCGCAATCCCAAGGGATTGTCGGCCAAAGCCAAGTATTTCTGGCAGTCGCTGATCGGGGCGGGCGTGGCGGTATATCTGTTTCATACGGCGAGCACACCGGCGGAAACCGATCTGATCGTGCCATTCTTCAAACATCTGGTGTTGCCGATGGGCGTGGTGAGCTTTGTCGTGCTGACTTACTTCGTGATTGTGGGGACCAGCAACGCAGTGAATCTGACCGACGGGTTGGACGGCCTCGCGATCATGCCGACCGTGATGGTAGCGAGCGCCTTGGCGGTATTCGCCTATGTTGCGGGCCACTTGTATTTTTCCAAATATCTCGGCGTCCCTTACGTGCCTGGCGCTGGTGAGCTTGCCGTGTTTTGTGCTGCCATCGGTGGTGCGGGACTGGGTTTCCTCTGGTTCAACGCCTATCCAGCGGAAGTGTTCATGGGCGATGTTGGCGCGCTGGCGCTGGGTGCGGCGCTGGGCACCGTGGCCGTGATCGTGCGCCAGGAAATCGTGTTGTTCATCATGGGTGGCGTGTTCGTGATGGAAACCATTTCGGTGATGCTGCAGGTAGGGTCGTTCAAGCTCACCGGCAAGCGAATATTCCGCATGGCACCTCTGCATCATCACTACGAACTCAAAGGCTGGAAAGAGACGCAAGTCGTGGTCAGGTTCTGGATCATCACCATGATGCTGGTCCTGGTCGGCCTCTCCACGTTGAAGCTGAGATAAGGAAACAGGTTAAAGGATCTATGCTGCAACTCAAGGACAAACAAGTGTTAGTGCTGGGGCTGGGTGATACCGGCCTTTCGGCATTGCGCTGGCTTGCTCGCCAGGGCGCGCGCCTGTCCGTTGCCGATAGCCGTGAACTGCCGCCAGTCCTGGATGTGGTCAGGCAGGAGTTCCCTGCAGTCGCCGTGCATCTGGGTCCTTTCACTGCAGCCGCATTCCAGGTCGCGGAGTTGATCGTCGCCAGTCCAGGCGTGCCACTCGCTGAACCTGAAATCCAGGCTGCCATCCGGCGCGGCATATCCGTGGTAGGCGATGTCGAGCTGTTCGCGCAAACCAGGCCTGCTCATGCCAAAGTGATCGCGATTACCGGCGCAAATGGCAAGAGCACCGTTACCACGCTGGTGGGCGAGATATGCAAGGCTGCAGGCCTCAACACAGTCGTGGCGGGCAATATTGGCTTGCCAATACTGGACGCGATCGACGAGGCGGCCGATGTTTATGTGCTTGAGCTTTCCAGCTTCCAGCTCGAAACCACGCATAGCTTGGCGGCGGATGCGGCGACGGTGCTCAATATCAGTGAAGACCATATGGATCGCTATGCCGACATGCAGGCCTATGCCAATGCCAAGGCGCGCATCTTCGCCCACGCCCGCTTGCAGGTACTCAACGCTGATGATGCATGGAGCCGAGGCATGACGGTTCAGGGCCTATCTCAGCTCGCATTTGGCCTGAAAGCACCGGGTAATGAACAGGAGTACGGCCTGCTGCATGATGCCGGCGAAGCCTGGCTGGCCCGCGGACAGCGCAAGCTGATGCCGGTGTCCGCCTTGAAAATCAGCGGCCTGCACAATGCGGCCAATGCCTTGGCGGCACTCGCATTATGTAGTGAGCTTGATATTGATGAAGAAGTTGCATTGCGGGCATTGCGTGATTTCAAGGGTTTGCCGCATCGCGTGCAATGGGTGGCCGACGTGGAAGGCGTGTCCTTCTATGACGACTCCAAGGGAACGAATGTCGGCGCGACTGTTGCGGCGCTTAATGGCTTGAGCCGCAAGCTTGTGCTGATAGCAGGTGGCGACGGCAAGGGACAGGATTTCGCACCATTGCAGATGCCTGTAGCGGTGCATGCGCGAGCCGTGGTGTTGGTCGGACGTGATGCTGTCCTGATAGCTGCTGCCCTGGAAAGCACTGGCGTGAAACTGATGCAGGCTGTCAGCTTGGAGCAGGCTGTGGAAGAAGCATTCGCATTGGCTGAAGAGGGTGACGCCGTGCTGCTTTCTCCCGCTTGCGCGAGCCTGGACATGTTCCGTAACTATGTGCATCGCGCAGAAGTGTTTGTGCAGGCCGTGCACCGGTTGCAGGCACGGGAGGCGCGAGCATGAACAATATGATGTACATGCTGAGCGGGCGCGACCGGCTGACTTCTTCATCCTCGACCTATGACCAGGCCTTGGTCTGGGTGGTGCTGATCCTGTTGGGCATAGGCCTGGTGATGGTGTATTCCGCGTCGATCGCGCTGGCAGAAGCGGACAGGATGACTGGTCATCAATCCACCTATTTTCTGGTACGTCACGCTATTTTTCTTGGCATCAGCCTGGCAGCGGCGTTTGCAGTGTTCCAGGTGCCCACGCGACTTTGGCAGAAAATGGCGCCATATCTATTTTTACTGGGGTTGTTCCTCTTGGTATTGGTGCTGATTCCCGGTGTCGGACGCAACGTCAACGGCAGCCAGCGTTGGCTGTCGCTGTTCGTGATCAATCTGCAACCATCGGAATTCATGAAGCTGTTCGCCGCGATCTACGTCGCGGACTACACCATCCGCAAGGCGGAAGTGATGGACAGCATCAAGCGTGGCTTCTTGCCCATGGTGGCAGTGATGGTGGTGGTCGGATGGTTGTTGCTGCGCGAGCCCGACTTCGGCGCGTTCAGCGTGATCGTTGCCATTTCCATGGCGATACTTTGGCTGGGCGGTATCAACGGCCGCATCTTCGGCGGGCTTATGGCCTTGCTGCCGGTGGCGGTGGTAGGCCTGATCTGGAGCTCCCCATACCGCCTGCAGCGCGTGATCGGCTTCATGGACCCCTGGGCCGACCCTTATGGCAAAGGCTATCAGCTCTCGCATGCATTGATCGCTTTCGGCCGTGGCGAATGGCTGGGTGTTGGCCTGGGTGCCAGCGTGGAAAAACTGCTCTACCTGCCTGAGGCGCATACCGACTTCCTCATGGCGGTGATCGCCGAGGAGCTCGGCTTCATTGGCGTCATGGTTGTGGTTGGCCTGTTCGCCTGGTTAGTGATTCGCGCCTTCCGCATCGGCAAGGAAGCCATTGCCAACGAACGCTACTTCTCCGCCTTGCTCGCGCAAGGCATAGGCGTCTGGATCGGCGTGCAGAGCATGATCAATATCGGCGTGAATATGGGCGTGCTGCCGACCAAAGGACTGACCCTGCCTCTGCTGTCATTCGGCGGCAGCGGCATTCTGGCGAACTGCATTGCGTTGGCGATTTTGCTCCGAGTCGACTGGGAGAATAGACGCATACAGAAGGGATTGCCAGCATGAGCAAGACCTTACTCATCATGGCAGCGGGCACCGGCGGGCATGTCATGCCGGGCCTGGCTATCGCCAAGGCCATGCAGGGGCGTGGCTGGAACGTGCATTGGCTGGGAACTTCACATGGCATGGAAAACCGCCTGGTACCGCCAAGCGGGTTGCCGATGACGCAGCTCAAGTTCTCCGGCCTGCGCGGCAAGGGATGGAAACATACGGTGCTGGGTGTGTTCCGCCTGCTGGGCTCTACTTGGAAGGCATGGCGATTGTTGCGCGAATTGAAGCCGCAGGCCGTGCTCGGCATGGGCGGTTATGTCACGGTGCCGGGCGGCTGGGCCGCCAAAGCGGCAGGGGTGCCGCTGGCAGTGGTGAATGCGGATGCCGCCTTGCTGATGTCGAACCGTGCGCTGGTCAAGCATGCCAAGCGCGTATTGTTCGGCTTCGAAGGTGGCGCCGCGACATTGGGTGACATGGCGTTCAAGGCACGCGTGACCGGTAACCCGGTGCGGGCCGAGATCGTGGATATTGATTCACCGGAACAGCGCTTTGCAGGGCGCAAAGGGCCGCTACACCTATTGGTTGTGGGCGGGAGCCTGGGGGCACAAGTATTGAATGCGACCTTGCCCAAGGCGTTGGCCTTGTTGTCAATGGAGCTGCGCCCGGTGGTGACTCACCAATCCGGCACGCAGCATATCGATGCCTTGCGTGAGGCATATGCCGCTGCAGGGGTGGAAGCCAGGGTAGTGCCTTTTATTGATGATATGGCGAGCGCCTATGCTGAGGCCGATGTGCTGGTATGCCGTGCGGGGGCGATCACGGTGAGCGAGCTGGCGGTGGCCGGCGTTGCGAGCATCCTGGTGCCGCTGGTGGTGTCGACGACTTCGCACCAGCGCGACAATGCGCGCTGGATGGCGGAACACGGCGCGGCTATCCACCTGCCGCAGCAGGAAATGACGCCGCAGAGGCTGGCCGCGCTGCTGCAGGAGCTGACTCGAACCCGCCTGCTGGCGATGGCGCATGCCGCGCGCGAGTTGGGCAGGCCGAAGGCGACAGAGACGATTGCGAATGAACTGGAAAGTATTGCCCTGCCATCGCAGGGAGGGAAGCGCCAATGAAACATAAAGTGAAACACGTGCATTTCGTCGGTATCGGCGGTTCGGGCATGAGTGGCATTGCCGAAGTCCTGCTCAACTTGGGCTTCAGCGTGAGCGGTTCCGACCTTGCTGACAACGCCACCACGCGCAGGCTGGCCGGGTTCGGCGCCAGGCTGCACCAGGGACACGCCGCGGAGAACCTCGGGGAGGCCGATGTGGTGGTGATTTCCAGCGCGGTCAAGGACGACAACCCCGAAGTGGTGGCGGCGCGCGAGCGCAGCGTTCCCATCATTCCGCGCGCGCTGATGCTGGCCGAGCTCATGCGTTTCCGCCAGGGCATTGCGATCGCCGGCACGCACGGCAAGACCACGACCACCAGCCTCATTGCCAGCATCCTGGCGGAAGCCGGGATGGATCCTACCTTCGTGATCGGCGGGCGGCTGGAAGCCTCGGGCAGCAATGCGCGCCTGGGATCGGGAGAGTTCATCGTTGCGGAAGCCGATGAGTCGGATGCCTCCTTCCTGCACCTCACTCCCATCATTTCCGTGGTCACCAATATCGATGCCGACCATATGGACACCTACGGCCATGATTTCGAGCGTCTCAAGGGTGCGTTTGTCGAATTCCTGCAGCGCCTGCCGTTCTACGGCATGGCCGTGGTATGTATCGACGACCCGAATATCCGCGCCATCCTGCCGCAGGTTTCCAAGCAGGTGATGCCGTATGGCTTTTCGGAAGAGGCCCGTATCCGTGCCAGCAACGTGCGTGCGGAAAATGGCCGCATGCACTTTACCGTGAGTCGCATCAACGGTGTGACGACGACATTCGATGTCACGCTCAACCTGCCCGGCAGGCATTACGTGCTGAATGCGCTGGCTGCGATTGCGGTGGCCAGCGAGCTCAACGTACCTGATAGCGCCATCATCAAGGCGCTGGCCGAATTCAAGGGCGTGGGGCGCCGTTTCGAGCGCTACGGCGAAGTGCCGGCCAGGAGCGGCGGACAGTTCACATTGATAGACGACTACGGGCACCACCCGGTTGAAATGAGCGCCGTGATTGCCGCCGCGCGAGACGCCTTCCCCGGGCGCAGGCTGGTACTGGCTTTCCAGCCACATCGCTATACCCGCACACGGGATTGCTTCGAGGATTTCGTCAAGGTACTTTCCAGCGCCGATGCGGTGCTGCTGACAGAGGTATATGCCGCAGGCGAGGCGCCTATCGTGGCCGCCGACGGGCGTTCGCTGGCACGCGCGATTCGTGTCGCAGGCAAGGTGGAGCCGCTGTTTGTCGATACCTCGCAGGAGTTGCCGCAGGCAATCGTGGACATGGCGCAGGATGGCGACGTGGTGATCGTGATGGGCGCAGGCTCCATCGGCCAGGTCGCTGCCAAAACCAGGGAGCTGGCGGCCGCTGCAGAGAGTGTACCCATGGAGGCTGTGCAGTGACGGTCACGGTCGCGACAGGCAATCTGCTCTATGACGAGTCATTGGCCCGTTATACCAGTTGGCGTGCGGGCGGAGCAGCCGAGCGGCTGTATATTCCCGCCGGCCTGGACGATCTACAGCAATTCCTCGCGGGGTTGCCTGCCGACGAGCCACTGCATTTCATCGGCCTGGGCTCCAACCTGCTGGTGCGCGATGGTGGCGTCAAGGGAACAGTGGTCCTCATGCATGGCGCATTGACCACACTGCAGCTGAATACAGGATTTGTCTACGCCGAGGCAGGCGTGACCTGCGCCAAGCTTGCCAAGTTTGCCGCGCGCCAGCATAAGCATGGCGCGGAGTTCATGGCGGGCATACCGGGCACCGTGGGCGGTGCGCTGGCGATGAACGCCGGCTGCCATGGCGGCGAGACCTGGGAGATTGTTGACCGCGTGCTGACCATAGACCGCGAAGGCAAGCTGCACGAGCGCAACCACCAGGCGTTCGCCACCGCCTACCGCCATGTGGAGATGCCGGTGGCGGACGAATGGTTCGTCGCCGCCTGGTTCAAGCTTGCGGATGGCGATGCGGTGGAAGCGGAGGCCAGGATCAAACAGCTGTTGGCAAGGCGTCTGGCGACACAGCCGTTGAACCTGCCGAATGCCGGGTCGGTGTTCCGCAACCCGCCGGGCGACCATGCGGCGCGCCTGATCGAGACCAGCGGCCTCAAGGGGTACAGCATCGGCGGGGCGCAGGTGTCGGAGAAGCATGCCAACTTCATCGTCAACCAGGGCGCTGCGACGGCAAGGGATATCGAGGAATTGATCCTGCATGTGCGGGAGGTAGTGAAGCAAAAGCAGGGCGTGGACCTGCAAGCGGAAGTGAGAGTGATTGGAGAGGATGGGCATGAGTAGGGATTTCGGCAAAGTGGCCGTTCTGCTGGGCGGCAAGTCGGGCGAGCGCGAGGTGTCGCTGAAGAGCGGTGCCGCGGTGCTGGCTGCCTTGCGTCGCGGCGGTGTCGATGCCCATGCCTTTGACCCGGCCGACCGGGCGTTGAGCGAGCTGGCCGGGTTCGATCGCGTGTTCATCGCACTGCATGGCCGCTATGGCGAGGACGGCACCATCCAGGGCGCGCTAGAACTCATGGGCATCCCGTATACCGGCAGTGGCGTGATGGCGTCCAGCGTGGGCATGGACAAATGGCGCACCAAACTGCTCTGGCGCGCGGCTGGCGTGGCGACGCCCGAGTTCGAGCTGGTCGATGCCGATAGCGACTTTGCCGCGATCGAGAAGCGTCTTGGTTTGCCTTTGTTCGTGAAACCGGCCAACGAAGGCTCCAGCATCGGCATCAGCAAAGTGAAGGCTGCAGGCGGCCTCAAGGCTGCCTACGAGCTGGCTGCCAAGTCCGACCCGCTGGTAATCGCGGAGCAATTCGTCGGCGGCGGCGAATACACAGTAGGCATTCTCGGCGATGAAGCCTTGCCCGTGATCCGCATTGTGCCTGCCAACGAGTTCTACGACTACGAGGCCAAGTACCTGCGCGACGATACGCAATACCTCTGTCCTTGCGGGCTGGATGCCGCCTTGGAGGAAAAGATCAAGGCCGAGGCCTTGCAGGCGTTCCGCGTGGTCGGCGGGCAGGGCTGGGGCAGAGTGGATTTCCTCATGGATGAGGCCGGACGGCATTACTTCCTTGAAGTGAACACTTCGCCCGGCATGACCGACCATAGCCTGGTGCCGATGGGAGCCAAGGCGGTCGGGCTCAGTTTCGATGAGTTGGTGCTGAAGGTATTGGAGCTGGCGCATGTGGGATAAGCCGCGCGCCCTCAACTGGGTGGCGAACCTGCTCAATGCGCTGGCGGCAGTGATGTTTTTGTACGGGCTGGTGTATGTGGTCGTGCACCTGCCGATTTTTCCGCTCAAGGAAGTGCGGGTGGAAGGCAAGCTGGATCACGTGACGCGCGAGCAGATCAAGTTGATCGCAGACCGGCATTTGCAGGGCAATTTCTTCACGGTGGACGTGGTGAAGGCGCGCGACGCCTTCCAGAAGCTGCCGTGGGCGCGCAAGGTCAGCGTGCGCAAGCGTTGGCCCGACCGCCTGGAAGTGGTGATCGAGGAACAGAGGGAGCTGGCGCGTTGGGGAAATATCGCGTTGGTGAACACTTACGGTGAGTTGTTCCACGCCGCCTCGGACAGTGACCTGCCGGTGTTCTACGGTCCCGGGGACGGTGTGGCGGAAGTGGCGAAGCAATACGGCGCCTATAGCCAGATCCTGGGTACGGGTACCGGCATGCACATCGCGCAGCTGGCATTGACCCCGCGCCGCGCCTGGCAGATCAAGACCAATACCGGCATGGTGATCGAACTGGGCCGGGAAGAGATGGAGACGCGCTTGCAGAAGTTCGCCAGCGTATATGAACAGACATTAGGCGGGTTGAAGGTGGCAATCAACTACGCCGATTTGCGCTATCCCAACGGTTTTGCCGTACGTAAGCCCGAGGGATTGAAGCCAAAACGCAAGACAGGAGCAGCCTGAGTAACATGGAAAATTGGAGAAATAAATGAGCAGGGTCCGGGAAGATAAGAACCTCATTGTCGGGCTGGATATAGGCACTTCAAAGATCGTCGCCATCGTGGCTGAGTTGCAGGTGGATGGCAGTCTCAAGGTCATCGGCCTGGGCCAACATGCCTCGCGGGGGCTAAAGAAGGGAGTGGTGGTGAATATCGACTCCACCGTGCAGGCTATCCAGCGCGCGCTGGAAGAGGCTGAGCTCATGGCGGATTGCAAGATCAGCACTGTATTCACTGGCATTGCAGGCTCGCATATCAAGAGCCTCAACTCGCACGGCATGGTGAAGATCAAGGATGCCGAGGTGACGCAGATGGACGTGGACCGCGTGATCGAGACTGCGCGGGCGATTGCCCTGCCGTCCGACCAGCAGATTCTGCATATCCTCACGCAGGAATTCATCATTGACGGGCAGGAGGATGTGCGCGAGCCCCTGGGCATGAGCGGCATGAAGCTGGAGGTCAAGGTTCATATCGTTACAGGTGCCGTTTCCGCCGCGCAGAACATCGTCAAGTGCATCAAGCGCTGCGGACTGGAGGTGAGCGACCTCATCCTGCAACCATTGGCTTCCAGCACGGCAGTATTGACCGAGGACGAGAAAGAGCTTGGTGTCTGTCTGGTGGATATTGGCGGCGGCACGACCGACATTGCCGTGTTCAAGCAGGGCGCGATCCGCCATACCGCAGTGGTGCCGATTGCGGGCGACCAGATTACCAACGACGTGGCGGTGGCGTTCCGCACGCCAACTCAGTCGGCAGAAGAGATCAAGATCAAGCACGGCTGCGCCTTGCGTCAGCTTGCTGATCCGCGCGAAGTGGTGGAAGTGCCTGGCGTCGATGGCCGCGACCCGCGCCAGTTGTCGGTGCAGACTTTGGCCGAGGTGATTGAGCCGCGTGTGGTCGAATTGTATGAATTCGTGCTTGGCGAGCTACGCCGCAGCGGCATGGAGGAAATGATCGCTTCCGGCATCGTGATTACAGGCGGTTCTTCCCTGATGAAGGGGATGGTGGAGCTGGGTGAAGAGATTTTCCACATGCCGGTGCGCCTTGGCATGCCGCGCAGTGTGGGAGGTTTGTCCGAGGTGGTAGGCAATCCGCGATATGCCACCGGGGTGGGACTGGTGTTGATGGGGCAGCAGCAAGTTGAGCGTCATCTCCAGGGACAGTTGGAATCCAATTCTTTCAGCCAGGTGTTGAGCCGGATGAAGAGTTGGTTTCAGGGTAATTTTTAGCAGTTGAGTTGAATGGCAGCGTGTAGTTGTACTTTTTTCGAGTTTAGGCAGACGTAATATTTAAGGAGGATGGAACATGTTTGAGATTATGGACAGGGACTCACAAGAGGCCGTGATCAAGGTGATAGGCGTGGGCGGTTGCGGCGGTAACGCCGTGGCGCACATGATTGCCAAGGAAGTCGGCGGCGTGGAATTTATTTGTGCCAATACCGATATGCAGGCGCTGAAGAAGAGCCAGGCCAAAACCGTGTTGCAGATTGGCACTGAGATCACCAAGGGACTGGGCGCGGGTGCGCGTCCTGAAATCGGTCGCGAGGCTGCGCTGGAAGACCGCGACCACATCGCGGAAGTGATCGATGGCGCAGATATGTTGTTCATCACCGCTGGCATGGGCGGCGGTACTGGCACCGGCGCTGCGCCCATCATCGCGGAAGTGGCCAAGGAAATGGGTATCCTCACTGTGGCCGTGGTGACCAAGCCTTTTGCTTTTGAAGGCAAGCGCACCAAGGTGGCGCAAGAGGGCCTGGAAGAACTTTCCAAGCACGTGGACTCTCTTATCATCATCCCGAACGAGAAGCTCATGCAGGTGCTGGGTGAGGACGTACCGTTCCTGGAAGCCTTCAGGGCCGCGAATGACGTGTTGCACAACGCGGTTTCAGGCATTGCCGAGATCATCAATTGCCCAGGCATGGTGAACGTCGACTTTGCCGACGTGCGTACCGTAATGTCCGAAATGGGCATGGCGATGATGGGTTCCGCCACTGCCACCGGTAGCGAGCGCGCCCGTATTGCGGCTGAACAAGCTGTGGCAAGCCCATTGCTGGAAGATGTGAATTTGGCGAATGCGCGCGGCGTGCTGGTCAATATCACTGCAAGCATGTCCTTCAAGATGAAGGAATACTACGACGTGATGAACACCATCAAGGAATTCACTGCGGATGATGCGACCGTGATCGTCGGTAATGTATTCGATGAATCCATGGGCGACGGTCTGCGCGTGACCATGGTCGCGACCGGCCTGAACGGCACTGTGGCTCGCCGTCAGCAGAAACCTGAATTGCGTGTGATGACCCAGGTGCGCGATGGCACGACCAATCAGCCTGTATATATGGGCGGCATGGACGACGAGGGTCCGGCTGTATTCAGCTCCAATGGCCGTCGTGCCCAGGTCGAAGCCATGAAGATGTCGGGCGTGGAGGAATATGATATTCCTGCATTCCTGCGCAAGCAGGCTGACTAAAGCCAGGCATCCAGATGGGCATCTTCATTAGTATGGCTTCCGTGCCGGAGCGGGTGGGTGACCGCCTGCCCGGGAAGGGTGAGCTCGCGTGATATAATGTGAGGATTATGTAGATGGGGGTTCTCGTTCAGAGAGATCACAGTGCTTAAACAAAGAACACTGAAAAATGAAATCAGCGCCACTGGTGTTGGGTTGCATTCTGGCGACAAGGTTACCCTGACCTTGAAGCCAGCCGCGCCTGATACCGGTATTGTCTTCCGCAGGGTCGATCTGCCCGGCACTGCGGCATTCAGGGTGCAACCCCATCTCGTCACCGATACCAAACTGTGCTCCGCGCTGGAATGCAATGGTGCGCGGGTCGCTACGATCGAGCACCTGATGTCTGCCTTGGCCGGATTGGGTGTGGACAATATCCATATCGAGCTCAATGCTGGTGAAGTGCCTATCATGGACGGCAGTGCCGGGCCTTTTGTATTCCTTCTGCAACAGGCCGGTATTGTCGAACAAACTGCGATGAAGAAATTCATCCGCATCAAAAAAACTGTTGAATATCGCGAAGGTGACAAATGGGTGCGTTTCGATCCCTATTTTGGCTTCAGGCTCGATTTCACGATTGATTTCAACCATCCTGCCGTGGAAAATACCGGGCAGAAAATTACAATGGATTTTGCTGACAACTCCTATATCAAGGAAATCAGCCGCGCGCGCACCTTCGGTTTCATGCATGAGGTCGAGGCATTGCGCTCCATGGGCCTGGCCCGCGGCGGTAGCCTGGATAATGCCATTGTGCTTGATGAATACCGCGTACTGAACAGCGATGGCCTGCGTTATGACGACGAGTTCGTGAAGCACAAGATGCTGGATGCGATTGGCGATCTGTATGTGCTGGGCCATCCGCTGATTGGCGCTTTCAGCGCCTACAAGGCCGGCCATTACATGAACAATCAATTGTTGCGCACCTTGCTAGCAGATGCAGAAGCCTGGGAATATGCCACCTTTGACAAGTTCGATGAGGCCCCCCAGGCGTTCCGCAACCCGATTGGCATGCCGCCAGTCCTGCAATACGTTTAAGAACCTGATCAAAGACTTTTTATGAGATACGTCGACCTGACAAGGCAGTCGAAGCAAGGCGTAAACCGCAGTCGTGCTCATTGCACGGCGAGGATTTACAACACAGCAGCGGCTGCCTTGTCAGGCCAACCCGAAGGGCATGGCTTCAAAACGCGCCCGCTCCGTGTTGCAGTCCTTGGCAAGGCAATGAGCATTACCCGTGGACTGCGCCTTGACTGGACGCGTTTTGAAACCATGCGTACTTATAAAAAGTCTTTGATCAGGTTCTAATCCATGCTGGTATTACGCATCCTGCTGATATTGGCAGCCATTTCTGTCGTAGTGTCGCTGGGTATCTATTTTCTTTCGGGCGACAAGCGCTATTTACGGTTTACCTGGCAGTTGATCAAGTTTCTTGTAGTGATGATGGTCACGGTGGCTTTGGTCATTAGCATGGGTCGTATCATTCTCTATTAGCTGGCTTGATTGCAGCGGTCTATCCCTTGGGTCGCTGTGCTATGCTTGGTGTTGCGTCACGGTTTGGGTACACACATGCAGTCAAGTAAAGTAGGCATCATGCTGGCAGCCTCGTCAAAAAATGCTGGCAAATCCAATGGGCAGGACAAGGTGGTATTGATTCCGCTTTTGCTGGCGTGCTGGATGCTTTTTTTTCAAACTCATGCAGTGCATGCTGCCAGCGCTGACGATCTTTTTCAGAACGCACGTGCCGCCTATAACAGCCGCAATCTCAATGCGCTGACCGATGCTTCGCAACGCCTGCACGCGCAACAATATATTCTGGCGCCTTATACCGATTATTGGCGTTTGCTGCTCAACCTGTCCCAAGCGGACAAGCAGACGGTCCAGGCTTTTCTTGAGCAATACAAAGACGCGCCTTTTGCCGACCGCCTGCGTGGGGAGTGGCTGAAGATATTGGCACGCCGCCAGGATTGGACCGCCTTCTTTGAGGAATACCCAAAGTTCCAGCGTGAGGATATGGCGGTCAGTTGTTATGCCACGGATGGCCATATTCAGCAGGGGCTGGAATCGGGGGTCGAAGAAGGCAAGGCGCTATGGCTGACTGGCAATGAGCTGCCAGCCAATTGCGAAGCTGTATTCAACCGTTTGCAGCAAGGCGGGGTGTTGCGCGAAGAGGATATATGGGCGCGTATTCGTTTGCTGCTGCAGGGCTCACGGATCACGGTCGCCAAGGCGGTGCTGCAACGCCTGCCGGGTTTCGACAAGAACAACCTCAAGCTGCTCGACCGTGTTTACCAGAACCCGCAACAGGTGCTGGAAAAGCAACAGATCAGTTTCAAGACCCGCTTGGGCAAGGAGCTCAATCTCTATGCGCTGGAGCGTCTGAGCCGTGGCCAGCCTGCGTTGGCGCTGGATATATGGGAAAAGCGGCATGTCAATTTTGATGTGGCCGACCGCGATTATTTCTGGGGACGTTTTGCCTTGCATGCGGCGCGCAAGCATGATCCTGCCGCGCTGACGTATTTCCAGAGAGCGGGCAATGCCGTGCTTGATAAGGAGCAGCAGGAATGGAAGGCCAGGGCTGCCATGCGTGCCGGCGATTGGAAGGAATTGCAGGCGACGATTGCCACCATGCCTGAATCCCAGCAGGAAGAGCAGGTCTGGCAATACTGGAAGGCCAGAGCACTCAAGGAACAGAAGCAGCTGGTGGCGGCCAACCTGATACTGGTCAAGCTTTCCAAGGAGAATACCTATTATGGCCTGCTGGCAGAGGAGGAGATGGGCGATGTCATGGCGGCACAGCACCAGCCTTACAAGGCCAGTGCGGATGAGGTGCGGGCAGCGCTGGAAAATGCAGGCATACAACGCGCGCTGGCGTTGCGACGCCTGGAGATGCGTTGGGAGTCGCGCGAGGAGTGGCGGTTTGCCAGCCGTGATTTCGACGATAAGCAACTGATTGCGGCGGCAGAGGTGGCGTTTCGTGAGGGTTGGTATGACATTGCCATCAGCACCGCCGACCGTACCAAGCTGGTGCATGATTTCGCCCTGCGCTATCCCACGCCTTATCGCGATATCATGCAGGGATATGCGGCGGACAATGCGCTGGACGAAGCATGGGTCTATGGTCTGATTCGCCAGGAGAGCCGCTTTGTGAGCTGGGCCAAATCCGTGGCTGGCGCCTCGGGATTGATGCAGGTCATGCCTGAAACGGCTAAATGGATTGCCAAACGCATGGGTATGGGCGATTACAAACCTGCCATGATCAACCAGCTCGATACCAACCTGAAATTCGGCACGCACTACCTGCGCTACACCATGGACAGGATGGAGCAGCAGCCATTGATGGCGACGGCTGCCTATAATGCGGGGCCAGGCAGGCCGAAGCGCTGGGCTTCGGACAAGCCGCTGGAGGGTGCTATTTATGCGGAAACCATTCCCTTCAGCGAGACGCGGGACTATGTGAAAAAGGTATTGGGTAATTCCATCTATTATTCGCAGCAGCTCGGCACCAAGCCGCAGACGCTGAAAGAACGACTGGGAACTGTTCCCGGGGTGGGCGAGCCTATCAATCCGGAACAGGACTAATGCCAGATTCTGGCAATCATTGAAGGGATAGTGGTAATGCAACGTATCAGGCAAGTATGTGTCCTTGGCGGCTCCGGTTTCGTCGGCAGTGCGATTGTGCAGAAACTGAGCACGGCAGGCTATGACGTCAAGGTGCTAACCCGGCGGCGGGAAAGCAGCAAGCACCTGATCCTGCTCCCCAACGTGCAGGTTGTGGAGTGTGACATCTTCAACGATACCGCGTTGGCAGGTCAGATTCACGGACAGGATGCGGTCATCAACCTGGTAGGCATTCTGCATGAGTCATCGCAAGCGAGTTTCCAGAAGATACATGCCGAGCTACCCAATCGTATTGCGGATATCTGCTGCAAGCAGGGTGTGAAGCGGTTGCTGCATATGAGCGCGCTCAAGGCAAGCGCCGGTGCCAAGAGCGCCTACTTGCGTTCCAAGGCAGCGGGTGAGGCTACCGTGCTTGCGCATTCCGGTGAGTTGAACGTGACCGTATTCAGGCCTTCCGTTATTTTTGGCCGTGGCGACCAGTTCCTCAGCTTGTTCGCCAGTGTAGTCAAGCTGTTGCCAGTTATTGCAGTCGCCAAGCCTCTGGCGCGGTTTCAACCGATCTGGGTTGAGGATGTGGCGCATGTGTTCGTGGCCGCACTGGAAAATGTCAGTACTTATGGCCGCAGCATCGATCTGGGAGGGCCGCAGGTGTATACCCTGCAGGAACTCATCAGCTTTGTGGCTTTCCTGCTCGGCAAGAAACGCCGCATCGTCCCGCTCAACGACACGCTTTCCTACTACCAGGCCTATGTCATGGAAAAATTGCCGGTCAAGCTCATGACGCGGGATAACCTGTTCAGCATGGAGGTGGACAGCGTGTGTGACCAGCCTGTGCAAGAGTTGTTTGGTGTGCCGACAACGTCATTGGAGGCGATCGCGCCAGAATACCTGGTTGGCGATACGCCACGCGGCGCTTATGATCGTTTCCGCAGTTTTGCGGGAAGAACATTCAGCAAGCACTGACGTTGTGCAAATCTATACCGTAGGCGGCGCAGTCCGCGATAGGTTGCTGGGATTGCGAATCAAGGACAGGGATTATGTCGTCGTTGGTGCCACACCAGAGACCATGGTGCAGCTCGGCTACCGCCCCGTAGGCAAGGATTTTCCGGTATTCCTGCATCCCGAAACGCATGAGGAATACGCCCTGGCGCGCACCGAGCGCAAAACGGCCAAGGGTTACAAGGGTTTCCAAGTATATGCCGACCAGGATGTCACGCTGGAACAGGACTTGGCGCGGCGCGACCTCACGATCAACGCGATTGCCGAGGACGGACAGGGCAACCTGATCGACCCTTACCACGGCGTGGCAGACTTGCAAGCCAGGGTCTTGCGCCATGTAAGCCCTGCATTCAGTGAAGACCCTGTCCGTATTTTGCGTGCAGCACGTTTTGCAGCACGATTCACCGAATTCACTGTGGCGGACGAAACCATGGCGCTGATGCGCCGGATGGTGGAGGCTGGCGAGGTGGATGCGCTGGTGCCGGAGCGCGTATGGCAGGAGCTGGCCAAGGGCCTGATGGAGCAAAAACCAAGCCGCATGTTCGAGGCGCTGCGTGCTTGCGGCGCGCTCGAGCGGTTATTGCCTGAGTTGGACAAGCTATTCGGCGTGCCGCAAACCGCCAAGTACCATCCCGAAATCGATACCGGCATTCATGTGATGATGGTGGTGGATTATGCCGCCCGCATGGGCTTCAGTCTGCCGGTGCGCTTTGCCGCGTTGACGCATGACCTCGGCAAGGGCATAACGCCTGCAGATATCCTGCCCCGGCATATCGGCCATGAGGAGCGTAGCGTCGCGCTATTGCAGCCGCTGGTACAGCGCTTGCGCGTACCTAACGATTGCAAGGAGCTGGCGCTGGTAGTGGCGAGATTCCACGGCAAGGTGCACCAGGTCGGAGAAATGCAGCCCGCCACGGTGCTGCGATTCCTGCAGGATACCGATGCCTTGCGCCAGCCAGCGCGGTTTCGCGATTTCTTGCGCGCATGCGAATCCGATGCCAGGGGACGTCTTGGTTTTGAACGTCAGGAGTTGCCGTATTTCCAACTATTGCTAGATATTCTGGAAGTAGTGATGAAGGTGGATGCGGGAGTGGTCGCGCGGCAGCAATCTACTCCTGCCACGATCAAAGAAGCAGTATTCGCAGCGCGCGTTACTGCGATGAAGCAGGCATTCAGTTTTCCCTTGAACCAGAGGATGTTGTGAACTCCGGCAATATCTCGCCCGTCGGTTTCCGCTTGGTGGATTGTACCCATGAAAAACATGCTGCGGATATCCTCGCTATCCTCAACCACGCCATCGTCAATTCCACGGCATTGTACGATTACCACCCCAGGTCGCCCGAAATGATGGAAGCATGGTTCTCGGCCAAGCAGGAGGCGGGATTCCTGGTTGTGGGCGTAGTGGATGCCGCTGGCGTGTTGGCAGGGTTTGCCACTTGGGGAACATTCAGGATGTTTCCGGCCTATCAATATACGGTGGAACACAGCGTGTACATTAAGCCGGGATACCATGGGCAAGGGCTGGGAACGTTACTGCTGCAAGAGTTGATCCGCCGCGCGGCATTGGCCCGGCTCCATGTGCTGGTTGGATGTGTCGATACGGCGAACGAGGCCAGCGTCAGGCTGCACCAGCGCCTGGGATTCACGCATGCAGGCAGATTAAAGGAGGTCGGGTATAAGTTCGGGCGATGGCTGGATACGGATTTCTACCAGCTCATCCTTGATACACCGGACAACCCCCAAGAGAATTGAAAAAGCCCCGCTGTGCGGGGCTTTTTATGCTGAAGTGAGTGTTTATTCTTCCAGGCCGTATAGTAGTGTCAGTTGCTGCTGCACGTATTCCATCGGCTTGCGCTTGTAACCGCTCTTGGCAAACTGATGCCAACGCCCAATCACAAAGCAGATCAGCAGGTTAGCCTGGGATTCAGGATCCAGCTTGCGGCCAGTCTGGGTTTCGGCAATGCGCAGGCTTTGCTTGAGCGTGGATTCAATGCGGTCGAACAACTGGTTGATGCGGGTTTGCAGGCTGGCATCCTCATTCACGAGCGCATCACCGATCAGTACGCGTGTCATGCCGTGGTTTTTTTCCGCGAACAGTAGCAGGATGGTGACGATGCGGCGCGTCTGGCGCAGCCCTTCGGTTTCTTCAGTGGTGATCTTGTTGATCAGGCCAAACAGGGTCTGCTCGATGAACTCAATCAAGCCGTCGAACATCCTGGCCTTGCTGGGAAAGTGGCGGTAGAGGGCTGCCTCGCTGACTTCAAGTCTGGCGGCCAGGGATGCGGTGGTGATCTTCTCACGCTTGGGAGATTCCAGCATCTTGGCCAAGGTTTCCAGAATCTGTTGTTTGCGCTCTCCGGGTTTTAAAGCCATTTCTTTACCTCTTGGTTATGAACTAAGGCAGAAAGTCGGACAGGGATCACTCCCTTGTTTCCCGCCTGTTATAAGTTTTATAAAGCCAGGTGTGGGGCAATTTCAGCACGTTGGAAATACGGGCATCCACATAAGCAGGCCGCCTGAGCCGGGATGAAACATGAATGGTTTTCATGCCTAGCCGTTTGGCCGTCATCAATGCCGGCAGGCTGTTCTCAAGCAGGATGCAATTGCCTGCCTGCACACCCAATGTTTGTAGTAAATGCTGAAAGCCGCGCATTGCAGGTTTGGGATGGAAGCCCGAGGACTCCACGCTGAACACCTGATCGAATACGTCTTCGACAGTCAGTAATTCTAGCACTCTTTTGGCATAACTCATCGGCGCGTTAGTGAATACTACCTTACGTCCGGAGATTTGCTGCAAGGTATGCCGCAATCTTTTGACAGATTTCACCATGCGCGGCAAATCGTCGAGCCGGTGGGTTTGGTGCAGGAAATGATGAGGAGGCACTCGGTGATGGCGCATCAAGCCCTTGAGCGTGGCGCCGTAGGTATGCCAGTAATGTTGGCGCAGCAGGCAGGCTGCTTGCTCTTCCAGCTTGAGTTCGCGCATGATGTAGCGCGTCATTTCGATATGCAGATGCGGGAAGATTGCCGCATCTGCATCATGCAGCGTGTTGTCGAGGTCGAAAATCCAGACCTTGCGTGACATGAGGTGAGTGTGTGTTTACTTTGCGGTAATCATGGTGCCGACGCCGGCATCGGTTAATACTTCCAGCAATAATGCATGTTCCACGCGGCCATCAATGATGTGTACGGATTTCACACCGCTGCGGGCAGCGTCCAATGCGGAACTGATCTTGGGCAGCATGCCGCCGGAGAGGGTGCCATCTGTGACCAGGTCGTCGATCTGCTTGGGTGTGAGGCCGGTGAGCAGGTTGCCGCTCTTGTCGAGTACGCCGGGCGTGTTGGTGAGCAGGATGAGCTTTTCCGCGCCGAGGATTTCCGCCAGCTTGCCGGCGACGACATCCGCGTTGATATTGTAGGTTTCACCATCTTCGCCCACGCCGATCGGGGCAATCACTGGAATGAAGTCGCCGCTATCGAGGAACTGGATCAGGCTGGGGTCGATACCGCTGATTTCGCCTACCTGGCCGATATCGATCTTGTTGGCGGGGTTTTGCAGATCCTGCACCAGCAGTTTGCGCGCATGGATGAAATTGCCATCTTGCCCCGTCAGGCCGACCGCCTTGCCGCCATTGCGGTTGATGAGGTGGACGATTTCCTTGTTCACCTGGCCACCCAGCACCATTTCCACGATGTCCATAGTTTCTTCATCCGTGACGCGCATGCCTTGGATGAATTCGCCTTTTTTCCCCAGTCTGTCGAGCAATTCGTTGATTTGCGGACCACCGCCATGCACCACGATAGGGTTCATGCCGACCAGTTTCAGCAATACGACATCGCTGGCGAAACATTCTTTCAGATATGGGTCGGTCATGGCGTTGCCGCCGTATTTGATGACGATGGTCTTGTCGAAGAAGCGCTTGATGTAGGGTAGGGCTTCTGCGAGGGTTTTTGCCTTGTTGATGGCAGCGTTTTCGGTTTGCATTGGTTCTCTCTAAACGATGGGCGAGTGAATGAACAGAGGTGCGCCTATTCTAACCGGTTTGTCATGAAAATCACGCGAAAGACGCAATGAAGGCGACCTGAATGCTAACTGCTGATTTGCTGGAAATTGTTGCTGTTATTGAATGTGTGTGAGATCTGTTTATTGATCACCAATAATTAGGTAAGTAGACCTTCCTTAGATTTGCTTGGTGAATACTTTTGAGCGGCGTTGCAGGTTATAGAGTTTCTTTTTTTCGCCAGGTAGATGCTCGACATCGGTTTCCTTGAATCCGCGTTCCAGGAACCAATGTTCGGTGCGAGTGGTGAGCACGAAGATGGAGCGCATGCCGGATTCGCGCGCGACCGCTTCGCAATAACCAAGCAGACGGTCGCCGCGTCCTCCACGACGGAAGGAGGAGTGCACGGCCATGCAGGCCAGTTCAGCTGTTTTTACCTCAGGAAATGGATAGAGGGCGGCGCAGCCGATGATCTTGCCGTCGTGCTCCATCACATGGAAATGGTTGATTTCCATTTCTAGCCGTTCGCGGCCACGGCGCACCAGGATGCCCTCGTTTTCCAGCGGTTCTATCAGTTGCAGGATGCCACCGACATCGGTGATGTCTGCCGGCCGCATAGCCTCCAGCGCATCCTCGGTAATCATGGTGCCTATGCCGTCATGGGTAAACAGCTCCTGCAGGATGGCGCCGTCCACATGGCGACTGATCAGGTGCGTGCGTGCCACTCCTTGCTCGCAGGCGCGTATTGCGGCAGGCAGGTAATACAGTTCGTCCTCGGTGATTCTTTGCGGGCCGTTGTTGCCAATGTGCCGCAACAGGTTTCTGGCCTTGTCCGTGGTCATCTCGCGCAACAGCTCGCCACGGATATTGTGCACACCGCTGGAATCCATGAGGAAAATCAGTTTGTCCGCATCCAGCGCAATTGCGGCGCTGGTGGCGACATCCTCCAGTGTCAAGTTGAACACTTCTCCCGTGGGCGAATAGCCCAGCGGAGACAGCAACACCAGTTCGCCATCATCAAGACGTTTTTGGATACCTATGGCATCCACCTTGCGCACTTCGCCTGTGTGTTGCAGATCCACACCCTCCCGCACGCCCAATGGCTTCGCGGTGACGAAATTGCCGCTGGCAACGCGGATATCGGCACCAGCCATCGGGGAGTTGATCAGGCCCATGGAGAGCAGGGATTCGATTTCCACGCGTACCGCACCATTGGCCTCCTTGACTGCTTCCATGGCTTCATCGTCGGTGACGCGCAGCCCATCGACGAGATGGGTTTTCAGGCGCGAGCGTTTCAGCCGGCTTTCGATCTGCGGGCGGGCGCCATGCACCAGCACCAGGCGCACTTCCAGGCTGGCGAGCAGATTGAGGTCATGGGATAGGGCGACGAATTGACCGTCATCGACAACCTCGCCACCGAAAGCGATCACGAAAGTGCGCCCGCCGAATGCATGGATATAGGGCGCGGCGGAACGGAACCAGCGTACAAACTCCTGCGGCTGGTGCAGGGTGATGCGCGAAGTGTTGGTGCTGTTGCCGCTTTCTGCATCGCTTTGTGCATAGAGGGAAGCCGCCGTGCAATCCAGTGCCGCGCAAAGTTTGTGCAACATGGCTTCGGAGATACCTTGTGTTCCGCGTTCGATACGGGAAAGGTTGCCGCTGTTGGCATTCACCTTGCGGGCGAGTTCCTGCAGTGTCATATTGAGCGCCTTGCGACGCATGCGGATTGCGGTGCCTAAAGCCATGTGGTTGCATGTCCCGTGTGTTGAGGTGGCAAAAATTGCGTTCAGCGCATATTTTTATAGCAAACAGACACAGAATGCAATTTTATGCGCAGGAAATTTGCTTGCAGATTTAACGCAGGAAGTCGCCCCAGAGTGATTGCATGCTGGCGATGGCAGCCAGGGCGGCGGTCTCTGTGCGCAAGATGCGTGGCCCCATGCGTACGGTGGTATAGCCATGTTGAGCGGCAAGCCGGATTTCATCATCGGTCAACCCGCCCTCTGGCCCGATGAGTAGGTGAATGTGGTGGCCAGGCGCCGTCATTTGCGGCAGGGTGACAGATGCATCGGGCGCCAATGTAATCAAGCTATCTGCATCGGGCTTCTGCGCTAGCCAATCCTGCAGGTCCAGTGGCATGGCGACTGTTGGAATGGTAGCGCGGCCCGATTGCTCGCAGGCGGAAATGACCACGTTCTGCCAATGTTCGCGGCGCTTTTCGGCACGATCGCCTGCTAGCTTGACGATGCTGCGCTGGCTGGCAACCGGCTGGATGGTAGCTACGCCCATTTCCACGGCTTTCTGGATGGTAAAGTCCATACGGTCGCCAGAGGAAATCGCCTGTACCAAAGTGATGTGCAACGGCGATTCCGTATCGCAGGCGACTGCTTGCAGAATATTGGCGGTGACAGCCTGTTTATTGATGGTTGACAGCGTGCCGTGGTAGTTGTTGCCATCGCCATTGAACAGGACGACTTCATCTCCGACCTGCATGCGCAGGGCGCGACTGGCATGCGTGGCGGCATTGTTGGTTAATGTTGCGAATTGTCCGGGCAGCAATGTGTCCGGGTGATAAAAGCGTGGAGTGGCCATGGGTGGTGATAACATTGCGAACGAATCGGGAATTCTAATAGAAGGAGTCTATGTAATGGCAAGTCTTAACCCACCTGTATGTGAATTCGGCTGGAAAGCGCCAGATTTTGACCTGTTCGGGGTGGATGGGCGGCGCTGGTCATTGTCGCAGGTAAAAGGTGTTAATGGCACCTTGGTGATGTTCATCTGCAATCATTGTCCCTATGTGCAGTCCATACGCGCAAGGCTGGTGGCGGATGTGCATGCCTTGCGGGAGCTGGGTATCAATACTGTGGCCATTTCCTCCAATGATGCTGCGACCTATCCTGATGACTCTTTTGAGAAGATGGCGGAACTTGCTCGCGAGTTCCATTTCCCTTTTCCGTATCTCTATGACGAAAGCCAGGAAGTGGCTAAGGACTATGGCGCAGTATGTACGCCGGATTTTTTCGGCTTCAATGCGCACCTGGAGCTGCAATACCGCGGACGGTTCGACAATCAGGGGCGGGTGATGACGCCGGTGGAGTATCCCACGCGCGATCTCTATAATGCGATGAAGCACGTGGCAGAGACCGGGCGCGGGCCATTGGAACAGGTGCCTTCGATTGGGTGCTCGATCAAATGGCGCGAGACGGCGGAATGATTTTTTGTTCAAACAGGTCTATAGCGAGACGGCAAAAGCATTAGTCTTGATATTGGTATTGCTGAAACCGCCCATCTCAGGAATAATTGCAGCATAAATACCTCTCCGTCGCTGTGGTTTGCGACAATTCAGCATTCCGACAACTCAGAGGATTTCCAAAGAAATTTGAGTAAGGCTTCCTTCAGCTTTTTTGTGCTGGAGAAGCCTTGTTCTTTTCAACCGTAGGGAGATATGTATGGCAGCAACTCGTCAAGAATTGGCAAATGCCATCCGCGTGTTATCCATGGACGCAGTTCAGAAGGCAAATTCTGGACACCCAGGTGCACCGATGGGCATGGCAGATATCGCAGAAGTTCTGTGGAACCACCATCTGCGCCACAATCCAACCAACCCTAACTGGGCTGACCGTGACCGTTTCATTCTGTCCAACGGCCATGGCTCCATGTTGATCTACTCCTTGTTGCATCTGACAGGCTACGACCTGAACATGGATGACATCAAGTCTTTCCGTCAATTGCATTCCCGTTGCGCTGGTCACCCAGAATACGGTTATGCACCTGGCGTTGAAACTACTACTGGTCCTCTGGGTCAAGGTATTACCAATGCGGTTGGTTTCGCGATGGCTGAAAAGCTGCTGGCTGACCAATTCAACAAGCCAGGTCACGACATCGTTGACCACTACACTTACGTATTCCTCGGCGACGGCTGTCTGATGGAAGGTGTTTCCCACGAAGCTGCTGCGCTGGCTGGTACATGGGGCCTGGGCAAGCTGATCGCGGTTTGGGATGACAATGGCATCTCTATCGACGGTCACATCGAAGGTTGGTATACAGACGATACAGTAAAGCGTTTTGAAGCTTACGGCTGGCACGTCATTAGCGTTGACGGTCACGACTTTGATGCTGTGAACGCTGCTATCGAAGAAGCTAAGAAAGTCACTGACAAGCCAAGCTTCATCGCGGCCAAGACTATCATTGGTAAGGGTTCTCCAAACAAGTCCGGTTCCCACGATTGCCACGGTTCTGCACTGGGCCTGGAAGAAGTTGCTGCAACCCGCGAAGCACTGGGTTGGACTCACGAGCCATTCGTTATTCCTGAAGAAGTTTACGCAGGCTGGGATGGCAAGGCTAAGGGTTCCAAGCTGGAAAGCGATTGGGATGCTAAGTTTGAAGCTTACGCTAAGATCTACCCAGCAGAAGCAGCTGAATTCAAGCGCCGTATGGCTGGTGACTTGCCAGCTAACTGGAAGGAAGCCACTGATGCATTCATCAAGGCAACCAACGAGAAGGCTGAAGGCGTTGCTACACGTAAGGCTTCACAAAATGCGATTGCTGCACTGGCTCCAGTATTGCCAGAATTCCTTGGCGGCTCTGCTGACTTGACAGGATCTAACCTGACTAGCTGCTCCAGCTTCAAGCACGTTGATGGCAAGAACCCAGGTAACTACATCTCCTACGGTGTGCGTGAATTCGGTATGTTCGCGATCATGAACGGTATGGCACTGCACGGTGGCTTGCTGCCATTCGGTGGTACTTTCCACATGTTCTCCGACTACGCTAAGAGCGCATTGCGTATGGCTGCATTGATGAAGCAGCGTACTATCGCTGTTCTGACTCACGATTCTATCGGTCAGGGCGAAGATGGTCCTACTCACCAACCTATCGAAAACACTGCTGGCCTGCGTTACATTCCTCGTATGGATGTGTGGCGTCCTGCTGATTCCGTTGAAACTGCGATTGCATGGGTTGCTGCTGTTGAACGCAAGGATGGTCCTTCCAGCCTGGTGTTGAGCCGTCAGAACGTACCTGGCATCAAGCACGACGAGAAACACTTCGACCTGGTTCGCAAGGGCGGTTATGTGTTCTCCGACGTTGAAGGCAAGGCAGACGTGATCATCATCAGCAACGGTTCCGAACTGGATCTGGCGATCAAGGCTGCGGCTGAACTGAATGCTGCTGGTACCAAGGTACGCGTGGTTTCCATGCCATCTACCAACGTATTCGATCGTCAAGACCAAGCCTACAAGGACAGTGTATTGACTCCAGGCGTGAAGCGCGTAGCTGTTGAAGCAGGCGTGACTGATTTCTGGCGCAAGTATGTTGGCCTTGAAGGTGCTGTGGTCGGTATCGACACCTTTGGCGAATCTGCTCCAGGTGGCGCGCTGTTCAAGCACTTCGGCTTCACTGTTGAAAATGTAGTGAACACTGTTAAATCCGTGTTGTAATCGCATGATGTAACTGAAGAAAAAAGGGAGTCAGCTGCTGGCTCCCTTTTTGTTTTTCTAGAGGGAGAATTCTATGACAATCAAGGTTGGCATCAACGGCTTTGGCCGTATCGGTCGCATGGCATTCCGCGCCGCAATGAAAGATTTTACTGATATTGAAATCGTCGCCATCAACGACTTGCTGGAACCGGATTATTTAGCTTACATGCTCAAGCACGACTCCGTGCATGGTCGTTTCAATGGTGAAGTGTCTGTCAGTGGCAACAATCTGATTGTAAACGGCAAAACCATTCGCCTGACCGCAGAGAGGGATCCTGCAAACCTGAAGTGGGATGAGGTCGGTGTGGATGTGGTGGTAGAATGTACCGGTTTTTTCCTGACCGAAGAAACCTGCCAGAAGCACATTGCCGCGGGCGCCAAGAAAGTGGTGCAATCGGCGCCTTCCAAGGACGATACTCCCATGTTCGTCTATGGCGTGAATCATGATACCTATCAGGGGCAAGCCATTGTTTCTGCAGCTTCCTGCACCACCAACGGTCTGGCACCTGTCGCCAAGGTGCTGCACGACAATTTTGGCATCAAGCGTGGCCTGATGACTACCGTGCATGCGGCGACCGCGACCCAGAAAACCGTGGATGGCCCATCCAACAAGGACTGGCGCGGTGGCCGTGGTATCCTGGAAAACATCATTCCCTCCTCCACTGGCGCAGCCAAGGCGGTGGGCAAGGTCATTCCCGAACTGAACAAGAAATTGACTGGCATGGCGTTCCGCATTCCGACCAGCGACGTTTCCGTGGTGGACCTGACCGTGGAATTGAACAAGGAAACCACCTACGACCAGATCGTGGCGGCGATGAAGGCGGCTGCCGAGAGCGGCCCGCTCAAGGATGTGCTTGGCTTCACAAATGAAAAAGTGGTGTCCACCGATTTCCGCGGCAACGTCTGCCCATCCATCTTCGATGCCGATGCTGGTATTCAGCTAGACCCGACTTTCGTCAAGATCGTGGCCTGGTACGACAATGAATATGGCTATACCTGCAACATGATGCGCCTGGTGCGTCATATCGCCAGCTAGGCTAGGAGTAAAAGCAATGACCGTAATCAACATGACGGATCTAGACCTCGCGGGCAAGCGCGTTTTCATCCGTGCTGACCTCAACGTGCCGGTCAGTGACGGCAAGGTGACGTCTGATGCCCGTATCACTGCTTCCATCCCCACCATCCGCCGTGCGCTGGACGCCGGTGCGCGCGTGATGGTGACTTCCCACCTGGGTCGGCCGGAAGAAGGCGTGTATTCCGAGGAGAACTCTTTGCAACCCGTGGCGAATGTCCTTGCTGAAAAGCTCGGCCAACCCGTGCGCCTCGTCAAGGACTGGGTCGATGGCGGCTTTGACGTGGCGGAAGGCGAGGTGGTCTTGCTGGAAAATTGCCGTTTCAACAAGGGCGAGAAAAAGAATGTCGAGGAAACTGCGCGCAAATATGCCGTACTTTGCGACGTGTTTGTGATGGATGCTTTCGGCACCGCGCACCGCGCGGAAGCTTCTACCTACGGCATCGCGCAATATGCGCCAGTTGCTGCGGCTGGTTTGCTGCTCACTGGCGAACTGGATGCGCTGGGCAAGGCATTGCACCAGCCCGCCCGCCCCATGGTGGCGATTGTCGGTGGCTCCAAGGTCTCTACCAAGCTCACCGTGCTGGAAAGTCTTGCTGAGAAGGTAGACCAGCTCGTGGTTGGTGGCGGCATCGCCAATACCTTCCTCAGGGCCTCCGGCAAGCCGGTCGGCAAGTCGCTGTGCGAGGATGATCTTGTGCCTACCGCGCAGGCGCTGATGAAGGAAATGGCGGACCGTGGCGCGGCGGTGCCGATTGCTGTTGATGTGGTGTGCGGTAAGCAGTTTGATGCCAACGAGCCCGCCGTGCTCAAATCGGCGGATGATGTGGCGGATGACGACATGATCTTCGACATCGGCCCCGAATCCGCCAAGCAACTGGCGGATATCATCATGAGCGCAGGCACCGTGGTCTGGAACGGCCCGGTCGGCGTATTCGAGTTCGACCAGTTCGGCAAAGGCACCAAGACAATCGCCGACGCCATCGCCAAGACCAAGGCCTTCACCCTGGCCGGCGGCGGCGACACCATTGCTGCGATCCAGAAATACGATATCTATGACAAGGTGTCTTATATCTCGACGGCGGGCGGGGCATTTCTGGAATTCCTTGAAGGCAAGAAATTGCCGGCGGTGGAGATTTTGGAACAGCGTGCTAAAGGTTGATTGCTAAGATAAGCCTAAAAATAAAGGAGCCTGCGGGCTCCTTTATTTTTTTGTAAGATCTCTTTTGGATGCGTGTAGCAAAGCCAAGTTGCTGTACTAGTTATTTGTTGATATCCAAGTGTTGTTTGAAAAGATGATTTGCTACTATCCTACTGTATCTAAGTTAGGATGGCCGATTAATTTTTGATACTAGAATGAAGGAAAATTTGTGATTTTAACAAGCACTCTTCTTTCGCTCGTTTCGGTAAGTGTATTGCCTCCCGAAAATGTAATGAGCTTTGGTACAGGGTTTTTTTATAACCGCAATGGGGATTTTTTTACAAATCGGCATGTGATTTCAGAGTGTCGTGATGGATCTATTCATGCGAGAACCTCTGATGGTGCTTGGCATCCAGTGAGTCTACTAGCGATTGATACACAAGCAGACTTGGCTGCCGGGAGTATTAACAAGCCAGTTGATGCTTTTGCTTCAATACGTGTATATGGAAATACAGGGAGCGTATCCGTTCCAACTGAGACGGAAGATATTTTTAGTGCGGGGTTTTCTGCTCCAGAGCGCAACCGTTTTAGGTTGCAAACAAAGTGGGGGCAGATTCAAGTATGGAGCGATCCAAACGAAGAGCCGTTCATACAGCGTATGCGTATGGATGCTTTTCCCGGGGCATCAGGTTCGCCGATCCTGGATTATGCTGGTCTCTTGGTAGGTATTCTGTTTGCTGGGTCAAAATACCCTGCTCCAAACATTAATACGCTGAGTTCAGCGGGTTACGGAGATAAATGGATTTTCTTTTATAACAATAATGCAATCGTCGAGTTCGCTAATAAATATCAATTATCTTATTCTGCTTGGGGGAAGTGGCAACGGCAGGATCCTATATTTATCGCTGACCATGCGCAGAAAATCACAGTTTTGCTAGCCTGTCAGACACAGGGTGATATCTAAATGATGATTGTGTGTTTAACCATATGATGCAATTACCTACATCAGTTCCTGAAGCGGATTCTTCGAGTCTTTGGTCGTTACAAAATATTTTGCTCAATTGGGCTGAAGAGCTTGTTGGTATGCGAGATCAATCAAAAAAGATTTATCAACCTCAGTTTCACGAAAACGGTCCAAATATCCGTAACACTCCTTCATTTGATGGCGCATTTTCTGAGCTTAGTTATGCGAGTAAAAATTATTGGCCAACCGTTGTATATGAAATGGCACATGAAACAATTCATTTATTGAACCCAATGGCTGGATACACTAATTGGCTAGAAGAGGGTGTTGCTGTTGAGTTTTCAATCTATGCCCAACAACAATTTAACCTTACGTCTATACAGTCTCCGCACTCAGGCCCTTATCATGAAGCTTTAAATATGGTTCGGTTGCTGCCTAGTGGTACGTTCTGCGCTGCTCGCCATGTGCGTGATGCTGTTGGAAGTCTAGGCTCTGTGACATTTGAACAGCTCTGCGATCTATTTCCCAATCATGATCTTAAGGATTTGCATAAATTATCAGAGCAATGCATTCCCAGATGAAGTGCAATATGTCGATTAATACTCCTAGGGGTAGATGTAAGCTGCTAATTGGTTTCTATTATCTCATGACACAAAATATGCACCCTTCTCCCTAGGCGATGTCAGCATTAACATGAACACTGAGAAATCCTAAGGAAAGGCTGTCATGGCATTACGTAAAACAAAAATTGTGGCGACGCTGGGGCCGGCTTCCAGTGAGGAGGCGGTGATTGAGCGGCTGGTGGATGCCGGGGTGGATGTAGTGCGGCTCAATTTTTCGCATGGGTCTGCCGCAGACCATATCGCGCGCGCCGAACTGGTGCGTGATATATGCCGGCGCAGCGGGCACCCGGTTGGCATTCTCTGTGATTTGCAAGGGCCGAAGATACGCATCGGCAAGTTTGAGAGTGAGCGCATTCTGCTCAAGGTGGGCGACAAATTTATCCTCGATGCGGCATGCAAGCTGGGCAACCAGGAGCGGGTGGGGCTGGATTACAAGACCTTGCCATCCGAGGTGGAGGCTGGCGCGGTGTTGCTGCTCGATGACGGGCGCATCGTGCTCAACGTCGAAGCGGTGAACGGCGGCGAGGTGCATTGCACGGTGGCGGCCGGCGGGGTGCTGTCGAACAACAAGGGCATCAACCGCCAGGGCGGCGGGCTATCTGCGCCTGCATTGACTTTGAAGGACCAGGAGGATATCCGTACGGCAGTGGCGCTGGAGGCGGATTATATCGCCGTCTCGTTCCCGCGCAGCGGTGCGGATATCGAGTTGGCGCGCCAGCTGGTGGAGGAGGCGGGCGGCCATGCGGCGATTGTCGCCAAGATCGAACGCGCGGAGGCGATTGACGCGCTGGAGGAGATTATCGATGCCGCCGATGTGATCATGGTGGCGCGTGGGGACTTGGGCGTGGAGGTTGGCGATGCGGCGGTGCCAGGCTTACAGAAACGCATGATCCGTACGGCGCGCAGGCGCAACAAGCTGGTAATTACGGCTACCCAGATGATGGAGTCCATGATCAGCAGCCCGATTCCTACCCGGGCGGAGGTTTCCGATGTCGCCAATGCGGTGCTGGATGGCACGGATGCGGTCATGCTTTCTGGCGAGACAGCAGTCGGGCAGTATCCTGTTGAGACTATTCATGCCATGAACCGGATTTGCCTGGAGGCGGAAAAGGAATATAACAGTCAGCATTTGCAGCCGCCGATCAATGACGAATTCGAGTTTGTTGATGAGGCAATTGCGATGGCCTCCGTGTATACCGCAGAACATTTGAATGTGAAGGCGATTGCGGCATTGACTAAATCTGGTTCCTCTGTCACCTGGCTGTCGCGGTCCAACACCAATGTGCCAATTTATGCCTTGACCACGGAGCGCAATACCCGGCGTAAGCTCAGCCTGTATCGTGGCGTGTATCCCTACCACATGGAGCAGCCGTCCAGGGAACTGAGTAAGATTCTCTATGACGCAGAGGAAGTCTTGCTGCAGCAAGGGGTGGTCAATCATGGAGATTTGATGATGCTGACTTTTGGTGAGCCCATTGGTCACGCGGGGGGTACCAACACCCTACAAATTGTCCGGGTAGGCGAACACAGGCGTGAACACGCAAAAAAATAGGAGGATGCATGGCGCTGATCAGTCTACGTCAATTGCTGGACCATGCGGCGGAACATTGTTATGGCGTACCTGCCTTCAATATCAATAACCTGGAGCAGGTGCAGGCCATCATGCGGGCTGCTGATGCCTGCGATAGCCCGGTGATCTTGCAGGCTTCTGCCGGAGCGCGCAAATACGCTGGGGAGGGTTTCCTGCTCAAGCTGGTCGGTGCAGCGGTCGAAAGCTATCCGCATATCCCGGTCGTCCTGCACCAGGATCACGGCGCGAGTCCGGCAATATGTCTACACGCCATCAAAACCGGCTTTAGCAGCGTGATGATGGACGGTTCATTGTTGGAGGATGCCAAGACGCCATCCAGCTATGAATACAATGTGGAGGTGACGTGGCAGGTGGTGCAGGCGGCGCATGCTGCTGGTGTTTCGGTGGAGGGCGAGCTGGGCGTGCTTGGCTCGCTGGAAAGCGGGCTGGCGGGTGAGGAGGATGGTGTGGGGGCGGCAGGTCATCTTGACCACAGCCAGTTGCTTACCAACCCTGATGAAGCCGTGGATTTTGTCGCCAAGACCGGCGTGGATGCATTGGCAATTGCCATTGGCACGTCGCATGGCGCATACAAGTTCAGCAGGCCGCCGACAGGGCAGATGCTTTCCATCAGCCGCATTCGCGAGATTCACGCAAAACTGCCGAATACTCACCTGGTGATGCATGGTTCCTCTTCCGTGCCGCAAGAATGGCTGAAAATCATCAACGAATATGGCGGCGACATTCCCGAAACCTATGGCGTGCCGGTCGAGGAGATCGTTAAGGGCATCCAAAACGGCGTGCGCAAGGTGAATATCGATACCGACCTGCGCCTGGCGTTCACGGGCGCGGTGCGCCGTTTCCTCGGGCAGCCGGAACACAAGGCGGAGTTCGATCCGCGCAAGATCCTTGCGGTTGCAACTGCTGCCATGCAGGCATTGTGCAAGGAGCGTTTCGAAGCCTTCGGTTCGGCGGGGCATGCTGCAGCAATACAGCCGATCCCGCTGGAAAAAATGGCGCGGCAATACTGATTGGCCGGACTTCGAGTGCGTGAAGGGCCGGCATTACAGCGTATAATGCTGCCTTGTTTTACCCTCTCCAGAACCGATTTCAAGAAAAGGTATTGTTGTGACTACCCCACTCATGCAATCCAGCATCAAGAGCCTCAGGCTCATCAACCAGGGCAAGGTGCGGGATATTTATGACATTGACGATAAGCATATGCTGCTGGTGGCGAGCGATCGTCTCTCCGCATTCGACGTCATTCTGCCGACGCCTATCCCGGACAAGGGTGCGATCCTGACCCAGATCGCCAATTTCTGGTTCGACAAGCTCAAGCACGTCGTACCCAACCACCTGACCGGCATTGACCCCGACAGCGTAGTGAGCGACCCGGTGGAAAAAGCCCAGCTCGGCCCGCGCGCGCTGGTGGTGAAGAAGCTCAAGCCGTTGCCGATCGAGGCAATCGTGCGCGGCTACCTCGCCGGTTCCGGCTGGAAGGAATACAAGGCCAGCCAAAGCGTGTGCGGCATCCCGTTGCCGGCCGGCCTGCAGGAGGCGGCGCAGTTGCCCGAGCCCTTGTTCACGCCATCGAGCAAGGCGGAAGTGGGCGACCACGACGAGAACATCACGCTCGAAAAATGCGCCCAGCTGATTGGGCCTGAATTGGCGGACAAGGTGGCGCGTATTAGCGTGCAGCTTTACAAGGAAGCGGCAGCCTACGCCCTGGGCCGTGGTATCATCATTGCCGATACCAAGTTCGAGTTTGGCCTCGATGAGGCGGGCAAACTCTATCTGATCGATGAAGTCCTGACCCCGGATTCGTCGCGTTTCTGGCCGCAGGATCAATACCATGTGGGCAGTAACCCGCCGAGCTTCGACAAGCAATATGTGCGCGACTGGTTGGAGTCCACCGGCTGGAACAAGACACCTCCCGGCCCCGAGTTGCCGGATGATGTCGCCGCGAAAACCGCAGAAAAATACCGTGAGGCGTTTGAGCGACTCACCGGAAAGCCATTCTGAAGCAAACACTAAAAGCGCTGGCGCGGCAGTTCAAGACAGAAATCCAGGTCTACCAACTAGTGCTGCGCCATCCGCAAACACCCTGGCTTGCCAAGGCGTTGCTAGGACTGGCAGTAGGCTACCTTCTGCTGCCATTCGACCTGATTCCCGATTTTATCCCCATCCTCGGACAACTCGACGATCTGGTCATCGTGCCGGGTTTGTTCTGGCTGGGCGTCAAGTGCGTGCCGCCGCAGGTCATTGCCGAGTGCAAGCAGCAAGTGCTGGCACAGGCGATGGATGGCGGATGATTTTTCTAGCCGATTTACGCTAAAATCGCGGGATATTCCAAAAATCATTCAAACCCAACACCCTAATTATTAAGGATCAATGCATGTCTCTCTGTAACGTGCCAGCAGGCAAAGATATCCCCAATGACTTCAACGTCATCATCGAAATCTCCATGCGTGGCGAACCCATCAAATTCGAAGTGGACAAGGACTCCGGCGCTGTATTCGTGGACCGCTTCATGGGTACCTCCATGCACTATCCCTGCAACTACGGCTACATTCCGCAAACCCTCTCCGAAGACGGTGACCCGGTCGACGTACTGGTGATCACTCCGATTCCATTGCAGCCGGGCGTGGTAATCCGCTGCCGTGCCATCGGCGTGCTGACCATGGAAGACGACGGCGGGGTGGATGCCAAGGTACTGGCCGTGCCGGTGGATAAGATCTGCCCGCAATATAAGGACGTCAAAAGCTACCTGGACATTCCCGAATTCCAGTTGGCGCCTATCTCTCATTTCTTCGAGCACTACAAGGACCTAGAAAAAGGCAAATGGGTCAAGGTTGGCGAGTGGAAAGGTGTTGAAGACGCCAAGGCGGAAATCGTCTCCGGCGTGGCACGCTACGGCAAGTAGGTTAGTACCTGCAGGATGAAAGGAAAACGGCGCTTGAAGCGCCGTTTTTTATTGGGAAAAGTCAGAGCCTATTCCCCTACCTGCAATAGCAATCCGCGTTGACGGGCAATGCGGAAGTAGCCGAGGAACACGGCAACGCCAGCGCTGAGGAAAATGATATTGAGTCCGATAGCCCATTGCATGTGGGCGACATTGAACGTGTGTTGCAGCAGGAGCTCGCGCATGCCCTCGAACACGTGACTGGCGGGCAGGGCCAGCGCGACGGGTTGCAGCCAGTGCGGCAGGGTGGCGACTGGATAGTAGATCGCGCAGAGTGGCTGGATGGCGAATACGCTGACCCAGGCGATGCTTTCCGCGCCCATGCCGTAGCGCAGCACGATGCCTGAAACCATGAGGCCGATAGCCCAGCCCATGACGATGAGATTGAAGAAAAAGGCGATTAGCGGCAGCCCCATGTCGTAGAAGTTATAGCCGAACAAGGGAATGGCGACCAGCGTCGCGCCGCCGATGCCGATCACGGTGCGGATCAGGCTCATGAGCAGCAGCGAGGCGACCATTTCATAAGGCCGTAACGGGCTGACGAACAGGTGGCCGAGATTGCGCGACCACATTTCCTCCATGAATACCAGGGCGATGCCGAGCTGCCCGCGGAACAGCACGTCCCAGAGCAGAACGCCGGACAGCAGCAGGCCGCTGGCCTTGGCGATCAGGCTGCTGTTGCCTTGCAGGTAGAGGGTGATGAAACCCCACAATATCATCTGCACTGTGGGCCAGTAGACCATCTCCAGCACGCGCGGCCAGGAGGAGCGCATCAGGTACAAATGGCGCAAGGCGACTGCGCCGATACGGCGTATGGAGAAATGCACGTCATGCATCAGGCGGGCTCCTTGTGGCGGGCGATGTCGATAAAGACTTCTTCCAAATTGTTGCGGCCGTACCTGGCCTGTAGCTCGGCAGGCGTGCCAGTATCCACCACCTGGCCCTTGCGCATCATGATCACGTCGCTGGCCATGCGCTCGACTTCTGCCATGTTATGCGAGGCGAGCAGGATGCTGGCGCCGGTATCGCGCTGGTATTGCTCCAGGTAGCTGCGGATCGAGTCGGCGGTATCTGGGTCCAGCGAGGCGGTGGGTTCGTCCATCAGCAGCAGTTCGGGTTTGTTGAGCAGGGATTTTGCCAGCGAGACGCGAGTTTTCTGCCCGGCGGAAAGCTGCCCGTAACGCTTGTCAAGCAGGCTGTCTAAGCTGAGCGCCGCTGCCAGCTCCTCGATGCGCGCCTTCAGGCTGGGCAAGCGGTAGAGATGGCCATAGACCGTGAGGTTCTCGCGGATGGTCAAGCGCTGCGGCAGGTCTACGTAGGGTGAGGAGAAATTCATGCGGTGCAGCAGGCGGTAACGGTGCTGCAGCATATCCTCGCCCAGGATGCGGATCTGCCCCTGGCTGGGGATCAGCAACCCAAGTAGCATGGCGATCGTCGTGGTTTTTCCCGCGCCGTTGCCGCCGAGCAGGGCGGTCGTAGCGCCGCGACGGGCGTTGAAATTCAGGTTATCGACCGCGCAGAACTGGTCGAAATACTTGTAGAGGCCAGTGACCTCAATGACGAAATCATGATTCATACCAGGCTCCATAACATCTTGAGGCCGACCACATACAGCAGCAGCGCAAATAGTTTCTTCAATACCGCCACGGGCAGCCGGTGGGCCAGGTAAGCGCCCAGCGGCGCGGTCAGCATGCTGGCAAGCGCAATGCCCAAGAATGCAGGCAAATAGACGTAGCCCAAGCTGTATTGCGGCAGGTTGCCTTCCGCCAGGCCAGTGATGATGAAGCCCGTAGCCCCGGCCACGGCAATCGGCAGGCCGATGGCGGCGGATGTGCCGATCGCGTAGCGGGCATTGAAGTTGCAATAGATCAGAAATGGCACGGAAAGCGAGCCGCCGCCGATGCCCACCAAGCTGGCGATGAGGCCGATGAGACTGCCCATGCTTGCTGTGCCTAGTTTTCCTGGGAGCTGCCGGTGCGCGGCGGGTGTGAAGTTGAGCGCCATTTGCGTGGCGATCAGCAGCATGAATACTGCGAAGATACATTTCAGCACAGTGGTATCCAGCTCGCTGGCCAGCGCCGCGCCCAGCAGAGTACCGATCACGATGCCGGGAGCGATCAGTCTGACCACTGACCAATGCACGTTTTGCTTGCGATGATGCGCGCGCGCAGAGGAAATCGAGGTGACGATAATGGTTGCCAGCGAAGTGCCCAAGGCGATATGCATGATGTGTTGCTCAGGGAAAGCCAGCGATGTGAAGATGAACACCAGCATGGGCACAATAACCGTGCCGCCGCCCACGCCCAGCAGCCCTGACAAAATGCCGGCACCAGCGCCCGCGATGAAGTAAAGTAAAAATTCCATACTGAATCCGATTTAATTCCCGGCAAGGCAGGGTGATTAGCGACGACTTGATAGCCTGGCGATGGCATCGCCTAATGCCGAACCCTGCAACTCCTTGGCTAGCTTCTCCAGACTGGCAGCCGCGGCTGGGCTGAGCACGCGAGCTGGTTTTGCAGGTTTGCCTGCGCTGGTTTGCACTTGCACCTCGACCCTGATCGAGGTGACTTCCAACCCTTGTTTTTGCAGGCCCAGCATCAGGCTGGGCAGCAGCAGCTTGATTTTTGCGGCTACGGCGCCATTGGCCGCATATACAGTCAGCCGCTTGTGGCTGAGAGCGCCCGCTTGCGTATAAGGTTTCAATCCGGCAGGGACGACTGTATTCCATTTCTGCTGTGTCAGCGTTAACTTCTCTGCTTGATGCGAAAGCGCTGCCAACTCGGCATTTTCAGTAAACAGGGCACTGACGCGCAACATGTTGGACTCTCCCCAGGGGATTGGTGATAGGTAGTAGGGCAAGGCGATGGAAAAACTGCCCTGTTTCACTGGAGGGCGTGGCGCTGGACTTGCCGGACTGGCTGGCTATTGTGCCATAGGGCAAATATGAGCACAAAGGCGGGGGATTTTGTGGCGCGGATCAAGGTGTCTGTGTATGCTTCTGCTGCTGAAAATATATCGGCTGCGGAGCAGATTGCTGAATATGGTAGAATTGTCAAGATTGACTCTATGTTCAGGGATGGAAAATTGTGCCTAGCCTGATGCAGGTCAAGGTATGTTGAATAATGTGGCGCTGGTTCGCACAAGATGTTTTGGGTGTGTGAATTGAGTTTATTTACTAATCTATAAAGCTAATCTAGAGGTTTCCGTATCAACGGAAAAGTGGTGTCATTTCATGTTATCCGCGGTGTTCAAAAAAATCTTCGGCAGCCGTAACGATCGGCTGGTCAAGCAATACGCACAAAACGTCAAGGCCATCAATGCGCTGGAACCCAGCATGCAGGCATTGACTGATGAACAGCTCAAAGCCAAGACTGAAGAATTCAAGCAACGCTACCAGAAAGGCGAGACGCTGGAAAAGCTGTTGCCTGAGGCGTTTGCTGTGGTGCGCGAGGGTGGACGCCGCGCGCTGAATATGCGCCATTTCGATGTGCAGATGATCGGCGGCATGGTGCTGAATGCGGGCAAGATTGCTGAAATGCGTACCGGTGAAGGCAAGACCCTGGTAGCGACCTTGCCGGCCTACCTGAATGCGCTGACCGGCAAGGGCGTGCATGTGGTGACGGTCAACGACTACCTGGCGCGCCGCGATGCGGAATGGATGTCACGCCTCTATAACTTCCTTGGCCTGAGCGTGGGCATTAATCTCTCGCAAATGCCGCATGATGAAAAGCAAAAGGCTTATGCGGCTGATATTACCTACGGCACCAATAACGAATTCGGTTTTGACTATCTGCGCGACAACATGGTGTTTACGGTGGAGGAGCGCGTGCAGCGTGGCCTCAATTATGCGTTGGTCGATGAGGTGGACTCCATCTTGATCGACGAGGCCCGTACGCCGCTGATCATTTCCGGCCAGGCCGACGATAGCGTGGATCTCTATGTGCAGATGAATGGTATTGCCGCCAAGCTGGTCCGTCAGGAAACAGAGGATGGCGAGGGCGATTTCTGGGTAGATGAAAAATCCCACCAGGTTCTGCTGTCCGAACAAGGGCATGAGCACGCAGAAGCCTTGCTGGCAGAGGCTGGTCTGCTGGCAGAAGGCAGTAGCCTGTATGATGCCGCCAATATCAGCTTGGTGCATCATATGTATGCAGCCTTGCGCGCGCAATCGCTCTATCATCGCGACCAACACTATGTGGTGCGTGACGGCGAAATCGTCATCGTCGATGAGTTTACAGGCCGTATGATGCCGGGCCGCCGCTGGTCTGATGGCTTGCACCAGGCGGTGGAAGCCAAGGAAGGCGTGGCGATCCAGAAGGAAAACCAGACCCTCGCGTCGATCACATTCCAGAACTATTTCCGCATGTACGGCAAGCTTTCCGGCATGACCGGCACTGCTGATACCGAAGCTTATGAATTCAACCAGATCTACGGTCTGGAAACCGTGGTAATTCCTACACACCGTCCCTTGCAGCGCAAGGACCACATGGATAAGGTCTATCGCACTGCCAAGGAAAAATACCAGGCGGTGATAGACGATATCAAGGAATGCCAGAAGCGCGGACAGCCAGTGCTGGTGGGTACTACCTCGATTGAAAACTCCGAATTGATCTCCAAGGTGCTGACCGAGGCCCAGCTGGAACACCAGGTGCTGAATGCCAAGCAGCACGAGCGCGAGGCGCATATCATCGTGCAGGCAGGACGTGCCGGCATGATCACGATCGCCACCAATATGGCAGGCCGGGGTACCGATATCGTACTGGGCGGAAACCCGGAACCTGAAATTGCCGCGATTGAAGCTGACGAAAGCCTGTCCCAGGCCGACAAAGAGGCTCGCATCGCCAAACTCAAGGCCGATTGGCAGGTACAGCATGATGCCGTATTGGCCGCAGGCGGCCTGCATATCATTGGCACTGAGCGACACGAATCCCGTCGGGTGGACAACCAATTGCGTGGTCGTTCAGGCCGCCAGGGTGACCACGGCTCCAGCCGTTTTTACTTGTCGCTGGAAGATCAGTTGCTGCGCATCTTCGCCTCCGACCGTGTTGGAGCGATCATGGAGCGCTTGAAGATGCCGGAAGGCGAGGCAATCGAGCATCCTTGGGTAACGCGCGCGATCGAGAATGCCCAGCGCAAGGTGGAAGGCCGTAACTTTGATATCCGCAAGCAATTGCTGGAATACGACGATGTTTCCAATGACCAGCGCAAGGTGATTTACCAACAGCGCAATGAGTTGCTGGAAGCTATAGATGTGGGTGACACCATCGCCACTATGCGTGTGGATGTGATCCACGACCTGATTGCTACCTATATTCCGCCTGAAAGCCTGGAAGAGCAGTGGGATATCCATGGCCTGGAAAAAGCATTGCAGGCTGACCTGGGGATGGAAATCCCACTGCAGAAGATGCTGGACGATAATCCCAATCTGCATGAGGAAACCATTCGCGAGCATATCGTTGATACTGCGAATGCTGCTTATACCGCAAAGGAAACCCAGGCTTCTTCCAGCGTCATGCGCCAGTTCGAGCGCGCTGTCATGCTGCAAAGCCTGGATAACCATTGGCGCGAGCACCTGGCGGCACTGGATCATTTGCGCCAGGGCATTCATCTGCGCTCTTATGCGCAGAAGAACCCCAAGCAGGAATACAAGCGCGAGGCTTTCGAACTGTTTGCCCGCTTGCTGGATACCGTCAAGCGCGAGGTGACCCAGGTCACCATGCTGGTCAAAGTGCAGAGCGAGGCGGACGTGCAAGCTGTCGAGAAGCCTGCCGAGCTTGAAAATGTGCAGTATCAGCATGCGGACTACGATGAAGCGCTGGGCCATGACGATGAAACAGCCGAGGCTGGCGCTACGGTAGCGGCGCCGTTTGAGCGTAGCGGCGCCAAGGTCGGCCGTAACGATCCGTGTCCATGCGGTTCCGGCAAGAAGTACAAGCAATGCCACGGCAAGCTGAGCTAACAACAGTTTCGCAAGTGGCTTCTCCCTGTATTGGGATCTGCGCGCTGGATGCGCAGCGGGAATATTGCACCGGCTGCTTGCGAGCCATTGGCGAAATCCGCGACTGGCGCACGATGAGCGACCAGGAGCGTTTGCAGGTATTGCAGGATATTGCCGCCAGGCGAGTCGGACAGTATTGAATCAAGCCGGGGTCTCCCGGTTTTTTTATTGGGCGCTTCAATCGGCACTGTCGGGCAAGTGTCATCTGATTACGGTAAAATCAGCGTTTTGCCTTTTCAGAGAACTACCATTATGCCAGTCAATCTTGTTGCGCCAGAAGCGCACTCCCTGTTGCCAGTTCCAGGTGTGGAGTTGGGTATTGCCAAAGCCCATATCCGCAAACCTGACCGCAAGGATATGCTGGTCATCAGGCTGGCTGAAAATACTCGTGTGGCTGGCGTATTCACCTTGAACCGCTTTTGCGCGGCACCGGTAACGGTGTGCAAGGAACACTTGGCGGCAGGCCAGGATATTCGCGCCTTGCTGGTCAATACTGGCAACGCCAATGCAGGGACTGGCGAAACTGGCTGGCAGAATGCGCGTGCCAGTTGCGAGGCGCTGGCGGAAATATTGCAGGTCAACCCTGAGCAGGTCTTGCCGTTTTCGACTGGCGTGATCCTGGAGCCATTGCCGATGGACAGGCTGCTGGCAGGCTTGCCGCATTGTGTGGCCGACCTGAAGGCGCAGAACTGGTTCGATGCCGCCGAAGCGATCATGACCACCGATATCGTCTCCAAGGGCGCCTCACGGCAAATTACCCTGGGCGGCAAGACGGTGACGATTACCGGCATCTCCAAGGGCTCCGGCATGATTCACCCTAACATGGCGACCATGCTTGGCTATGTCGCGACGGATGCGGCCATCAGCCAGCCAGCGCTGGAAGCACTGATCAACCATGCGGTGAACCGTTCCTTCAATTGCATTACCGTGGATGGCGATACTTCCACCAACGATTCCTTCATCGTCATGGCGACGGGGCAGGCGGGCAATGCCGAGATTGCCGATGTGCACAGTGCGGAATTCCTGCAGTTGCAGGCTGCAGTCACCGAAGTGTCGGTCGAGCTGGCGCAGGCGATCGTGCGCGATGGCGAGGGCGCGACCAAGTTCATGACCATCCAGGTCGAAGCGGGCCGCGATGTGGAAGAGTGTCGCAAGGTAGCGTATGCGATTGCGCATTCCCCCCTCATCAAGACGGCATTCTTCGCCTCTGACCCGAACCTGGGCCGGATTCTGGCTGCGATTGGCTATGCGGGCGTGGATGATCTGGACGTCAATACCATGCAGTTGTATCTGGGTGATGTGCTGGTGGCAGAGCATGGCGGACGCGCGGCCAGCTATGTAGAAGAGCAGGGGGCTGCGGTGATGAAGGAAGCGGAAATCACTGTGCGTGTCGTGCTGAACCGCGGGACGGCGGCAGCTACGGTCTGGACCTGTGATTTTTCTTATGATTATGTGCGTATCAACGCAGATTACCGCAGCTAAGGGAATCGAATGGCTGATCTTGAGCAATTGATTACACGGGCAGAAGCCGTATTGGCGAGGCTGGAGAATTTCTTGCCGCCGCCTGCGGAGGAGTCCGACTGGAGTGCTATCGCCTGGCGTTGGCAAGTGTTGAACGGGCGCGGCCGACTGGTGGCAGTGGAGCATCCGCATCATATCAGCCTGGACGACATCTGCAATGTGGACGAGCAAAAAGCGGAAATCGTCCGCAACACGGAACAGTTCGTGCATGGCTATCCGGCCAACAATGTGCTGCTGACCGGCGCGCGCGGCACGGGCAAGTCATCGCTGGTAAAAGCTGTGCTGAGCGCATTTGCTGATCAAGGCTTGCGGCTGGTGGAGGTGGATAAGCAGGATCTGGTATCCCTGCCTGAGATTGTCGCCTTGCTGCGCGAGCGCAAGGAGCGCTTTATCATCTTTTGCGATGATCTGTCGTTCGAATCCAGCGACCCCGGCTATAAGGCCTTGAAGGTAGTGCTCGACGGCTCGATCGCCGCTACCTCGGACAATGTGGTCGTCTATGCCACATCCAACCGCCGCCACCTCATGCCGGAATACATGTCGGAAAACCTGGAAGTGTCGCGGCACGGCGATGAAATCCGCCCGGGCGACACCACCGAGGAAAAGGTCTCGTTGTCCGAGCGTTTCGGCTTGTGGCTGTCGTTCTACTCCTTCAGCCAGGACGAATACCTGGCTGTCGTTGCGCAATGGCTTGGGCATTACGGCATCAATGAGATGGATGAGGAAACCCGCAGCGCCGCCTTGCTGTTTTCGCATACGCGCGGCGCGCGCAGCGGCCGGGTCGCCTACCAGTTCGCGCGTGACTATGTGGGCCGCCAGGCATTGCAGGCAAACGCATGAGCATAGTGCGGGTGGCAGTCGCCATATTGCAGCGACCTGATGGACAAGTGCTGATGGCGGACAGGCCGGCAGGCAAGCCCTGGGAGGGCTGGTGGGAGTTTCCGGGGGGCAAGATAGAAGCGGGAGAAACACCACATCACGCGCTGGTGCGTGAACTATATGAAGAGCTCGGGGTGAAGGTGGAAAAGGCTTATCCCTGGCTGGTGCGCCGTTTTGAATATCCCGATCGCCATGTGGAACTGCATTTCTTCATCGTGCGGGAGTGGCAGAATGAACCACATGGATGCGAGGGGCAGCGCCTGAGCTGGCAATCTCCGTCCGCTCTGACCGTGCAACCGGTGTTGCCCGCCAATGAGCCCATCCTCGCGGCACTGAATTTGCCGCCTGTTTATGCGATCAGCAATGCGGCCGAGCTGGGGAAGCAGGGTTTTCTTGATAGCCTGAAACGTGCCTTGGACCAAGGTCTGCGCCTGTTGCAGCTGCGGGAAAAACAATTGTCATTGGATGATTTGCGGCGACTGGCGGAACAAGTCATTGCCATCAGCGAGCCTTATCATGCCAGGGTGCTGCTGAATGGCGATATTGCTACGGCGCGGGAGTGGGGTTTCGCTGGCGTGCATCTGTCTTCTGACAAGCTAATGACGCTTTCCGAACGCCCGCAGGATATGCTGTGCGCCGCTTCTTGCCATGATGCAGGGCAGCTTGTGCATGCCCAATCCTTAGGGCTGGATTTTGCCGTGCTGTCGCCGGTCCTGCCTACACTGAGTCATCCTGGTGCACCAGTGCTGGGATGGGATGGTTTTGCCGGACTGGCTCAAGGCAGCAGCTTGCCCGTATATGCATTGGGCGGCATGCAGCAGGCGTATATTGAGCAAGCCTGGCAACACGGCGCGCATGGCGTCGCCATGATGCGCGGCATATGGGCCCAGGCATGATGACGCGCAAGCTGGCATGGATCGCCATGGCAGTATTGTTGGTGCTGTGCGCTTTTGTTTATTTCTGGCTCAAGCCGGAAGCAGTCAAACCGGAGCCAATGGCATGCGAGGATATTGTGCAGGGTTGCAGCCAAGATGGCTTGACAGTACAGGCCATGACAGCGCCCAAGGTCATGCATGCATTCGAGATGCGGGTGACCGTGCCGGAAGCCAGCTCTGTGCAGGCCAGCTTTGACATGAAAAGCATGCAGATGGGGATCAACCGTTACCGGTTTCAGCAGCAGCCAGACGGTAGTTGGCGTGCCAGGGTAACCTTGCCGGTGTGTGTGGATGGGCGCAGCGATTGGCTGATGACCATTCATGTCAAACATCCATCACGACAGGCAGGCGACAACTACCAGCTTGAGTTCAGCGCAGAACCTTAGCCTGATAGTGCTAATTAGCCTGCCTTAGTATTCGTCGTTCTCGGGTTTGGGGTTGTTTTCCGGAATGCGGTAGTTCTCGCTCGCCCATTGACCAAGGTCGACCAGGCGGCAGCGTTCCGAGCAGAATGGGCGGTAGGGGTTGGCGCTGGAGTATTCGCTTTGTGTCCCGCACTGAGGGCAAGGCACCAGTTTTTTCTTGCTTACAGGTTGCACAGCGTCAGGGAGAAATGAATGTCGTGGTCGCAAGGGCGTGGCCGCTGGGCATTGTCCAGGCTGTTGAAGCGGATATTGATGGCATATTTGTTCGCGCTGACTTCGGGAAAACAGGGAACCTCGTCGCTGATTTCCACTCGCAGCATCTGGGCCGGTTTCGCACCTCCCAGCATCTGCTGGTAAGAACCGTTGATGGCAGTCATGCTGGTGGTGGCGCCGCTGCCACGCAGGATGTGCAGGATAATACGGATGGCATTGTATAACGGCATCAGCGGGCTTATCCATGTCTGGATATCCTGCCTGCGGCGCTCGTTGCTCAGGCCCAGCCAGTAATGGTAGGACGGCAGATCGAACTCACAAACGCCGCCAGGGATCACTGAGCGTTGCTTGATGCTCATCAGCCATTCATTATCGCGCAGGCTTTGTCCCAGCTTGCCCGGCGTGTTGCGCAGGGGATGGGCCGCGCTCTCAATATCGCTTACCAGATCATCCAGCACCTGCTCTTGAATCGACGGGTTGCCGCGCAGGTTGTTCATGACCATTTTTTGCCGGTCCAGCTCCTGTAGCAAGTCCATTTTGAGCTCGGCGCGCTCAATGATGTCCAGAATCTGGAAAATGGAAAACAGGGCGCTGTGGTGAGTAAACTCGTGCTCCCCCTCAATGTTGTGCAGAACCTTGATAAACAGGTCCTCCAAACGCAACAGGGTACGGATGCGTTCATTAAAAGGGTAATCGTAACTTGGCACGGGCTTCTCGAAACGGATCCGAATAGGAGGTTAAAGTTGTTGTGGATTATCAGATTTATTCGCTAACTGCGCAAGTCTTAATGAATTTTTCATGCATGCGATGGACGTTTTGCTCCAGTTCCTCAATTGTGCCATTGTTATCAATGATATCGTTGGCCAGTGCGCGGCGGAAACTACGCGAAGCTTGTGTAGCAATGATGGAACGTACCATTTTCTCGGTAAAGCCGTTGCGATTGACGACGCGGCTGACCTGCAAGTCTTTGTCGCAATCGATCAGCAAGGTGCGGTTGACGATACCTTCGTAACGGTTTGATTCAAAGAACAAAGGGATGGCGAGAATCTGGTAAGGCGCGCGATGATAGCTTTCCAGCTCGCGCAAGGCTTCGCTGTGGATGACTGGGTGCAGTATGGATTCCAGCAGCCTGCGGTCGGCGTCGCTGGAAAAGATGCGCTCGCGGATTTTTTCCCGGTCCATGGCGCCATCTACGGTGACATATTCCTTGCCGAAGGCATGGGCGATCTTGGCAACCAGCGGCTGGCCAATGCCGGTCAGACGGCGGGAGATGACATCAACATCCACGACAGGCACGCCTATCTCACTGAAGATTCTTGCTGCTTCGCTTTTGCCGGCGCCAATACCGCCAGTCAGTCCAACCACATACATTGATCAGCCTCCTAGATATAGTTGCGAGAGTTGATTACCAAAAAATAGAGCCGCCACTCCTCCCAAGGCCAGATATGGGCCAAACGGGATAGGTATTTCGCGTCTGTGTTTGCTGAATACTATTAAAGCTATCCCGATAATGGAGCCAGCGACGGATGATAGCAGGATGACAGCAGGGAGCAATTGCCAGCCGAACCAGGCGCCTAGCGCAGCCAGTAGTTTGAAATCGCCATAGCCCATGCCTTCCTTGCCAGTAACCAGCTTGAACAGCCAATATACTGACCAAAGTACGAGGTAACCTGCCGCTGCGCCAATGACGGCTGATGCGATATCTGTAAAGCCGTGGTTGAGGTTGAACAGCAAGCCGGCCCAAAGCAGAGGCAGGGTGATGTCATCGGGCAGCAAATGTGTGTCGAGATCGATGAAGGTCAGGGCAACCAGTGCAAAGATGATGAGCCAGCTTGCTACCGCAAGGCTGGAATAGCCGAAATGCCAGCTTGCCAGTCCAACAAGGGCTGCGGTCAGTAGCTCCACCATGGGGTAGCGAAGGCTGATGGCGGTTTTGCATTGGCTGCATTTGCCCCCCAGGGCCAGATAACTGATGATGGGGATATTCTCCAGTGCAGTGATTGCGTGCTGGCAATTGGGGCAGCAGGAGCGCGGTGTGACGAGATTGTATCGAGACTGCTCGGGCAGGGGTTTGCCTTCTGCCTCAAGCCGTTCCGCTTGCCAGTCCAGCTCCATCATCTGCGGCAGGCGGTGAATCACTACATTGAGGAAGCTGCCCACCATGAGGCCCAGCAAGACCGAGCAGGTGATGAAAAATGCAGGACTTTCTTTCAGGACGTCCAGGAATGTGGAAATAAAATCAGGCATAGAATGGGCAGGGGAGTAAACTTTCCGCATCATCTCACCGTTATACTCAGTATGGCAACCGTGTTGCGGACAATCAGCGCAGGACTTGAATTTGGCCGAAACGTCGCCAGTTAGTAGTTGTATGGATGATCGTCACTAACTGAAAGGAACGCATATGATGAATACCGGAGCTCATGAAGCATGGGATGCCGCAGTTGTCTGCCGCGTCGAGGTGGATTTGCCTGGCTGGCTGGAACAGCTGACGGGCAAGGCCGATTGGGAGTTGTATGACGAATCTGAGGATGAAAACTACATGAGCTTTGCCATGCGCCATGGGCGGCGGCAGGCTGAAGTAACGCTATACCACAACGGTTATGCAACCGTGGATGTGGACGGGGAATCGTTGTTTGACGGCTCGCTGACCACCAGAACCAGTGATTGCGCTCACTTGAGCTATTATCACGTCGAAAGCGGCGACTTGATCACCCTGAATTAAGGGGGGGGGGCTCAAAAGCTGCGGCTGACGGCAAAATCTGCCAGCTGCAGCAACGCCTGTTTATACATCGAATCCTGCAGGTGGGCGATTGCCTGGCAACCTGCCTCTGCCTCTTTTCTGGCGACTTCGCGCGCATAATCTAAAGCGCTGGTGGCATGCACTGCGGAGATTACTGAGGGCAGTTCATCCAGGCCACCTTGCTCAATGGCCTGGCGAATGATGTTGCGCTGGGTTTCGCTGCCCTGGCGCATGGCATATAGCAACGGCAAGGTAGGCTTACCCTCGGCGAGGTCATCTCCCAGGTTCTTGCCGATCTCGCTACTGTCGCCACTCAGGTCCAGCACATCGTCGATTAATTGAAAGGCTGTGCCAAGGCGCATGCCGTATTCCGCCATGGCGGTCTCGTCATGTGCAGTGGCCCCGCAGATGATCGCTCCCAGCCGGGTGGCGGCCTCGAACAGCTTCGCAGTCTTGTAATGGATCACTTTCAGGTAAGCCTGCTCGGTGATGTCGGCGTCATGCACGTTGAGCAATTGCAGCACTTCGCCTTCGGCGATGGTGTTGGTGGTCTCGGAGAGCACTTCCATGACGCGCATGTTCTGAAGACTGACCATCATCTGGAAGGTACGGGAATAGATGAAATCACCCACCAGCACGCTGGCCGCGTTGCCAAACAGGGTGTTGGCTGTAGCCTTGCCGCGGCGTAAGGAGGATTCGTCCACCACATCGTCATGCAGCAAGGTGGAGGTGTGGATCAGCTCGATCACGGCTGCCAGATCGTGATGTTGCGCATTTATCCTGCCGAAAGCGCCTGCGGAAAGCAGCACCAGCGCCGGCCTCAATCGCTTGCCGCCACTGTTGACGATATACTCGGCAACCTGGTTGATCAGGATCACATCGGAATGCAAGGATTTGCGAATCACCGCATCGACCTTTTGCATGTCTTCTGCGATGCACGATTGAATAAAAGCTAGGGACACGTCTGGCTGCCAAAAATAAGTCCCGGAATTCTAGCATACGCAACAGAGGAAACAGTGCCGGTATATAGCAGATGTAATATCTGGAAAATAGTCATGGCGCAGGGCATGTATTTAGCTGGTAATTGCATTTGCTTTCCTCGTGATTTTCCGTATAATGCCCGATTCATTTGAATGCGTAGCAAACGAGGCATAACCATGTATGCAGTTATCAAAACTGGTGGCAAACAATATCGCGTAGCCGCTGGTGACAAGCTTAAGGTAGAAAAGTTGGCGGGCGACGTCGGCAGCGAAATCACGCTCGACAAGGTATTGTTGGTTTCTGATGGTGAAAACACTACTATCGGCTCCCCTCTGGTTCAAGGTGCAAGCGTACAGGCCAAGGTTGTTGCCCACGGCCGCGCCGACAAGGTGCTGATCTTCAAGATGCGCCGCCGCAAGCACTATCGTAAGACTCAGGGCCATCGCCAGAGTTTTACTGAAATCCAGATCGAAAAGATTGCTGCTAAGTAAGGAGTAATGAAGAATGGCACACAAAAAAGCAGGCGGTAGTTCCCGTAACGGTCGCGACTCAAACGCACAGCGACTGGGTGTTAAGGCATTTGGCGACCAGTTTGTTTCTGCTGGCAGCATCATCGTGCGTCAGCGCGGTACCAAGATGCACCCAGGTGAAAACGTTGGCATTGGCAAGGATCACACCTTGTTTGCCAAGGTTGACGGCAAGGTGGCTTTCTCTGTGAAAGGCGCTCTGGGCCGCAAGCTGGTCAGCATCATCCCAGCTTAAATCTGGCATGATTCAGAAAAAGCCCTATCGCTGAGATAGGGCTTTTTTATTTCAGGCAGCGATGGGTCATGTTGTGCCAACAGGAGCACGACACTACACTGACTGCTTTAACAGATTCATCTTTCAGATAGCGATCATGAAGTTTATAGACGAAGCTACGATCAAAGTATACGCCGGAGATGGCGGCAATGGTGTTGCCACATTCCGCCGTGAAAAATATGAGGCCATGGGCGGACCCAATGGTGGGGATGGTGGTCGTGGCGGTTCGATCTATATGATTGCTGACCGCAATATCAATACCCTGGTGGATTACCGCTATACCCGCGTGTTCCGCGCGCAACGCGGCGAAAATGGCCGTGGCTCCGACCAGTATGGCGCAGGTGGCGACGACATGGTGCTGCGCGTGCCGGTCGGTACCGTCATCAGCGATAAAGCGACGGGGCAAATACTGACTGATCTGGCCGAGCATGGCCAGAAAGTCATGGTAGCCAAGGGCGGGAATGGCGGCCTGGGGAATATCCATTTCAAGTCCAGCGTCAACCGTGCGCCGCGTCAATGCACCAAGGGCGATGCAGGTGAGGAATTCGAGCTATATCTTGAACTCAAGGTGCTGGCAGATGTTGGCCTGCTTGGCATGCCGAATGCGGGCAAATCCACCTTCATTCGCTCCGTTTCCGCAGCCAAGCCCAAGGTGGCGGATTATCCTTTCACCACCCTGCATCCCAATCTCGGTGTGGTGCGCGTTGATGCCAACCGCAGTTTTGTGATTGCCGATGTGCCAGGATTGATTGAAGGCGCAGCTGAGGGTGCGGGGCTGGGCCATCAATTCCTGCGCCATCTGTCACGTACTCGATTGTTATTGCATCTTGTGGACCTTGCGCCGTTTGATGAGGCGGTTGATCCTGTGCGCGAAGCTGTTGCCATCGTTGAGGAGCTGCGCAAGTACGACGAAGAGCTGTACAACAAGCCGCGTTGGCTGGTGCTGAATAAGGTCGATATGCTGGAAAACAGCGAGGAGCAGGTCGAATCCTTCGTTAAGGCATTGGGCTGGGAAGGCCCGTATTTCGCCATTTCCGCGCTGACCGGCAAGGGCTGCCGCGAATTGACCTACGCCATCATGGAGCATGTGGAGGCCACCCAGGCAGAAGAACTGGCTGCCAGTGAGCAGGTCGAGCCGCGTCCATGAGCTCTTTGTTATTGAATGCCCAATGCCTGGTGGTCAAGGTTGGCTCCAGTCTGGTGACCAACAATGGCGCCGGGCTGGATAAACAGGCAATTGCAGCCTGGGCCAGCCAGATTGCCAGCCTGGTTAAATCGGGAAAACAAGTAGTGCTGGTGTCCAGCGGGGCGGTGGCGGAAGGCATGCAGCGCCTGGGCTGGAAAAAGCGTCCGGTCGCCATCAATGAATTGCAGGCTGCGGCTGCGGTCGGGCAAATGGGACTGGTGCAGATGTATGAGAGCTGTTTTGCCTCGCACGGACTGCATACCGCGCAAATCCTGCTGACGCATGCCGACCTTGCGGACCGGAAGCGCTATCTCAATGCGCGCAGCACCTTGCGTAGCCTGCTCGATTTTGGCGTTATTCCCGTCATCAATGAAAACGACACTGTGGTGACCGATGAAATCCGCTTTGGGGATAACGATACCCTGGGTTCGCTGGTCGCCAACTTGATCGAGGCCGACGCCTTGGTCATCCTGACCGATCAGCCCGGCCTGTATTCCGCCGATCCGCGCAAGCACCCTGATGCCGTATTCATCCAATACGAAGCCGCAGGCAATCCTGCGTTGGAGAAAATGGCGGGCGGCGCAGGCACTGCTATTGGCAGTGGCGGTATGCTGACCAAGATACTGGCCGCCAAGCGTGCCGCCCGCAGCGGCGCGCATACCATCATCGCCTCTGGCCGTGAGCCAGATGTGCTGGTGAGGCTGGCGCAGGGTGAGGCTGTTGGCACTCATTTGCAGGCGCCGCAGGTCAAGACTTTGGCGCGCAAGCAGTGGCTGGCGGATCATCTGCGCCTGGCGGGCAGGGTTGTGCTGGATGACGGCGCGGTTCATGCCTTGTTGCAGGGCGGCAAAAGCCTGCTGCCGATTGGTGTGGTGAAGGTGGAAGGCGCATTCGAACGCGGCGAGGTGGTCGCCTGCGTCAATGCTACCGGTGTGGAAATTGCGCGTGGCTTGGTCAATTATAGTGCGCTGGAGACAGCACGTATCCTGCGCGCGCCTAGCCATGAAATTGAACGTATTCTGGGTTATGTCGAGGAAGCTGAGTTGATTCATCGTGATAACCTGGTATTGGTGTAAGGAAAAATATGTCCAAACCATTGGTTGGCATCATTATGGGGTCCGATAGCGACTGGCCGGTGATGCGTGCTGCGGCACAAATGCTGGCAGATTTTGGTGTTGCCTACGAGGCGCGGGTAGTATCCGCGCATCGCACGCCCGATCTGATGTTCGAGTTTGCCGAGGCTGCGGCTGAGCGTGGGATCAAGGTGATTATCGCCGGTGCCGGCGGCGCGGCACATTTGCCGGGCATGGTCGCTGCCAAGACCACCTTGCCGGTGCTGGGAGTGCCGGTGCCCTCGCGTCATTTGCAAGGACAGGATTCTCTGCTCTCCATCGTGCAGATGCCCAAGGGTATTCCAGTCGCTACTTTTGCCATCGGCGAAGCTGGTGCGGCGAATGCAGGCTTGTTCGCTACAGCGATACTGGCTACCACGGATATCAAGCTGGCACAGAAGTTAGCAGATTTCCGCGCGGCGCAGACTGCGCGTGTGCTGGATATGTCTTTGGCTGATCAACCCTGATCAGGCCTATATTGAAGAAACCAAGGAGTATTGCGTGAGTAGTGCGAATACCATTCTGCCTCCAGCCGTGCTGGGGATGCTGGGCGGCGGCCAGCTGGGCCGCTTTTTTGTCATTGCAGCCCATGAGATGGGCTACAAGGTAGCGGTGCTGGACCCGGATCGCAACAGTCCGGCAGGCAAGATAGCCGATGTACATCTGTGCGCGGCCTATGATGATGAGGCCGCCTTGCGCAGCATGGCGGAGCAATGCGCAGCGATTACCACCGAATTCGAGAACGTCCCGGCGGCTACGCTGCAGTTTCTGGCGCAATCTCGCACTGTGCGCCCGGCAGCCACTGCGGTAGCGATTGCCCAGAATCGTGTCGCCGAAAAAAACTTCTTCCGCGATTCTGGCCTGCCGGTAGCCCCTTATGTCGTGATCGAGCAGGCGGCGGATATTCCTGGGGCAGATAGCGGTTTGTATCCCGCCATCCTCAAGGTCGCGCGTTTTGGCTATGACGGCAAAGGCCAGGCTAGAGTTGCGACGGCGGAGGAAGCGCGTGCTGCCTTTGAAAAATTCGGCGCGGAAATCTGTGTGCTGGAACGCATGCTCAAGCTGGATTATGAGGTTTCATTGGTATTGGCCCGCGATGCGGATGGCAATGTGGCCGCATTCCCCGTGGCGGAAAATGCCCACTTGAACGGCATTCTTGATATCAGCATTGCGCCGGCGCGCGGTGATGCCGCCATTCGTGAGCAAGCGCGTGCCATGGCGATCGAGGTCGCGCAAAAGCTCAATTATATCGGTGTGCTGGGTGTGGAGTTCTTTGTCAGCGAAGGCAAGCTGCTCGTCAATGAAATGGCGCCAAGGCCGCATAACTCGGGGCATTACACCATTGATGCCTGTGTGACCAACCAGTTCGAGCAGCAAGTACGCGCTTTGGCCGGTTTGCCGCTGGGTGATGCGCGCCAGCACAGCCTTGCGGTGATGGTGAATCTACTGGGCGATATCTGGAAAAATGGCGAAGCTCCCGCCTGGCAGCTTGCCTTTACCGAGCCTGGCCTGAAAATGCACCTGTATGGCAAGCATGAGGCGCGCCCTGGCCGTAAGATGGGGCACTTCACCGTGATTGGTGAAGAGAGCGGGCAAGTGCTGGAAGATGCGCTGAAGGTGCGCAAGGCGCTCGGTGTGGGAGAGTAATAAGTAATCCGTGTGAAATAAAAAGCCAGGCTTGGTGCCGAGCCGTTCAACTAAATTGTTGAAAGTAAAAAGCCACACGAAATCGTGTGGCTTTTTACTTTTAGGGTTATAAGTGTGTGAAATGCACCGTTTAGCGAGGTACGTATTGGTCGAGGAAACGATGGATCACTTGGCCGATTTCTTCGGAGTGAGTCTCTAAAGCAAAGGTATGAGAAGAGGCATAACATAATAGATGCCGAGAAGCATAATCTCGACGGGTTATCTTGAAACTCCAGCGTATGACAACTGGCGTAATAGATCATTTGGAAGCATAAATGTGTCTTTTTAATAATTTCGGAACCATAATGCTGTCTCCAAATATGTAATCTCAATAGCCAGATTTATGCTTCCATAAGTTTACTTGCACCCATAAGCGCGTCCTACCTTCTCTAGGACACGGATGGGCTTGTAGAGGAGTTTCAATTTGATTCAAGTTCTTCTGATCCGCTCAGTTTGCCGAAAGTAGTAAAGATACAAAAGTGGGAGTATCAATAAGGTCAACAAGGAAGAAGAAACAATGCCTCCGATCACCACGGTTGCCAAAGGCCTTTGAACTTCAGCTCCGGTAGAGGTTGCTAAAGCCATGGGCAAAAAACCAATGGCTGCAACTAACGCAGTCATTACCACTGGGCGGAAACGATAAATAGCGCCTTCTATTATCGCTTCTTTCAATGTACGCCCTTCATTCCACAGAGTCCTAATGAAAGTAACCATTACCAATCCATTCAGAACAGCGACTCCAGACAACGCAATAAAACCCACCCCAGCTGAGATTGAGAAGGGCAGGTCTCGTAACCACAAGGCCAATACGCCGCCGGTGAGGGCAAACGGTACACCGCTGAATACGATCAGACCGTCCCGGAAATTTCCGAATAAGGCATATAACAATATCAATACGATCAAAAGTGCTGCCGGCACCGCGATATATAGTCGTTGCGTTGCAGATGTAAGCTGCTCGAATTGTCCGCCCCAGCTGATCCAGTAGCCTGTGGGCAGTTTGATGTTGTCGCGAACTACTGATTGAGCTTCGCTCACGAAAGAGCCGATGTCCCTGTTCCGAACGTTCGCAGTCACCACCATTCGTCGTTTGCCATTCTCGCGCCCCACCTGATTGGGGCCTTGCACGACTTCCACAGAGGCAATTTCTGCCAGGGTTATAAAAGCAGTTTCATTAGAAGATACTTTGATCGGGATGCGCTTGATGGCCTCAAGCTCGTTACGCACGGACTCAGGCATGCGTACTTGAATCTCGAAGCGACGGTCGCCCTCAAAAACAAGGCCTGCGCCACGACCACCTATTGCTGTGCTGATGGCGTCTTGCACATCAGCCATCATGATGCCATAGCGAGCGATCTTGGATCGGTCGGGCGTGATGGTTAGGACGGGCAGTCCAGTTAGCTGTTCTGCTTTGACATCTGCGGCCCCCGATACGGTTTTAAGGAGCTGCTCGATCTGCTTGCCGTTAGCTACCAGAACATCCATGTCATCGCCAAATACCTTGATCGCGACATCTGCCCGGACCCCAGAAAGAAGCTCATTGAAGCGCATCTGGATAGGCTGCGTGAACTCATAATTATTGCCAGGTACCTTTTGCACTGCTTGTTCCATGGCATTGACCAGCTCTGCTTTGGACCGGTAGCTTCCCGTCCATTGATCCTGTGGTTTGAGGATGATGTAAGTATCTGCCACGCTAGGCGGCACGGGATCCGTGGCAATTTCGGCTGTGCCGATTTTTGAGAACACCCGATCAACCTCAGGAAACTCCTTTACAGTTCTCTCCAGTGCATTCTGCATTTCAATCGCCGTGCTGAGACTAGTGCCGGGAATCCGTAGTGCATGCATGGCGATATCCCCTTCATTCAGGCTAGGAATAAATTCGCTACCCAATCTCGTAGCCAGTAACAGTGATAGAGCGATAGCCGCAGCGGTGATTGTCAGCGCTATCGCAGGAGCTTCAAGGGTGGATAACAAGAGGTGTTGGTAGCGTTCTTGGAGCCAGGAGAAACCTGTATGTTGATGAGTTGTTTCTTCCGGCTGCAGAAAAAGCGCGATAGCGGCTGGAATGAAGGTAATCGAGAGGATAGCTGCCCCCAACAGAGCGATGACAACGGTATAAGCCATGGGGTGAAACATCTTGCCTTCAACGCCAGAGAGCGAAAATACAGGGATATAGACGGCCATGATGATCAACTGGCCATAGAGCAAGGCGCGACGCACCTCGTGTGTCCCGTCGAATACGACAGTCAGTTTTTCGTCTAAGCTGAGCTGTCGTCCTAGCCTGTTGCGCTCTTCCCCCAACCTGCGGTAGCAATTCTCGACAATGACAATGGCACCATCGACGATGATGCCGAAGTCCAGCGCGCCCAAGCTCATGAGATTAGCGCTGACCTTGTTCGCTATCATCCCTGAGAAGGTGAAGAGCATGGCCAGGGGAATCACCATGGCTGTAATAAGTGCAGCACGCATATTGCCCAGCATCAGGAATAGCACCACGATCACTAGTACCGCGCCTTCCAACAGGTTGGTTGCAACGGTATCAATGACTTTGTTGACCAGATTTGATCGGTTATATGCGATGTTGATCAAGACTCCTTCGGGCAGCGAAGGGCGGATTTCGCCAATTTTCCGTTCTACCGCCTTGGATACGCTATGGCTATTTTCCCCGACCAGCAGGAATGCCGTGCCCAGCACGACTTCCTGCCCGTTCTGGGTAGCGGCACCATTCCGTAATTCCTTGCCGATCAGGATATCGGCCACATCCTTGATGCGAATTGGTACACCTTGATGCGTCCCGACGGTGATCTGCGCGATTGCGTCTGTATCGGTAACCTGACCTGGCACCCGAACCAGATACTGCTCACCGCTGCGCTCGATGTAGCCTGCACCCACGTTCAAGTTGTTACGTTCCAATGCATGGATGACGTCCTGCAGGTCAAGTCCGTAAGCCAGAAGCTTTTCCGAATAAGGCGTAACGTGGAATTGTTTGATATAGCCGCCTACCGAATTGATCTCAGTGACGCCTTTTACGGTGCGCAGCTGGGGCTTGATGACCCAATCTTGGACTTCACGCAGGTCCATGGAGGTGTAAGCCGTCCCATCCGCTTTCTTAGCATTGGGGTCAGCCTCTACCGTCCACATGACGATTTCCCCTAGTCCCGTCGATATCGGTCCCATACGTGGGATTGCCTGAGCTGGCAATCGATCGCGTACTTCCTGGATGCGTTCGTTGACGAGTTGCCTGGCGAAATAGATATCGGTGCCATCTTTGAAGATAACTGTTACTTGAGATAGGCCATAACGCGAGATTGAACGCGTGTATTCGAGTTTGGGTAACCCGGCCATGACGGTCTCGATGGGGAAAGTAATGCGTTGCTCTACCTCGACCGGACTATAGCCTTTGGCTTCGGTGTTGATCTGCACCTGTACATTGGTAATATCGGGAACGGCATCGATCGATAGCAGTTTGTAGCTATAAGCTCCGACCAAGGTCATCGCCAAGACGGCCAGCATGACCAGCCACCGATGGCGTATGGAAAAGTCCAGGATACGTTCGAACGTACCGGACTTATCGGGCGCTTGCGGTCTAGTGGTCATGGGTCGCTCCTGACTTGCCGATGTCAGCTTTGATGGCAAAGCTGTTAGTGGCTGCGTAGACTTCTCCAGCAGAGAGTCCGCTCAAAACTTCCACCATCTGCCCATCGGACCGGCCCAATTCAATTGGTCTGGCTTCGAAATAGCGTCCATAACGTCCGAACACCACGGTCCAATCACGGATCGTCTGCAATGCTTCAGCCTTCACTGCGACTGGCACTTCGGTGGAATCTTGTGTCAGTATCACATCGACAAACATGCCGGGGCGCCATTGCCCATGGGTATTGTCTAATGTCAGCCGCGCGGTAGCGGTCCTGGTCTGTTCCCCCATAAATGCACCGATGAATTCGACAGTGCCTTCACCTTCTGTATCGGAAGCGGATGCTCTCACCTTTGCCAGGCTACCGATCTTTACCGCATTGATGTCCTTGGGATAGACGGTCGCGTTTACCCAGACAGTACCGATGTCCGCCAGTGTGAAGATCTCTTGCTGATCCTGCACGGTTTGGCCGCTGGCGATCTTTTTATCTACTACAAGACCAGCGATAGGCGCGCGCACCTCGTATTGCGCAGTATTCTGTCTGCTATAACCGCGCACTCCTAAGGTAGAGAGTTTCTCAGCAGCGAGATTACGTGCAATATCTGCCTCGACATGTGCCTGACGTGCTGCCAAGTAATCCTGTTCCGCGGTGATCTTTTCTTCCCAGAGCTTACGTTCCCGTTCCAGCGTGGTCTTCGCCAGACCCAGGCGTTTTTCTGCCGCGTGCAATTCACTGCGCATCTCTGCAAGACGCTGGCTTTCAACGATAGCAAGTAGATCCCCCTTATTGACTTGCTGTCCTGCGGACACCTTGACCACGGCCACTAAGCCCGAGACACGGGGAACGACATGAACGATACGGTCTGCATTGAAAGCGACTTCACCCGGTAGCTTGACTGAAGTCGTGATGATCGCTGGGCCTGCCTTTTCTAGCTTGATACCGCTGCTAGCCAGTACTTCATCAGACATCTCTACACGGGCCTCGACCTGGCTATATTGCCAGTGATAGGGCTTGCCTTTGTGGCTGACATTGATGGTCACATCGAACGAATGTGGCTCCACCACCACCTGGTTGCCAACATAGTAATCGGCCTCACGCTTGAATTTGAAAGCCTGCACCGGTCGGCCCAGCCGACTAAGCTCGATATCGACGCTAGTGGAAGCGTCGCGAATGAGTTTGCCATTCTCGTAGGTATATACGCGGAATTGGGGTGGTATACCGGTTTCAAATATGGTGACCTCTACTGCGAAGTCACCCTGGCTGAAATACTTGCCACCATGAGGGCCTTTGGCGGGCTCAGCAGCCTCGTGATGCTCAGTATCATGGGTATATCCGGCCTCATGACTATGGGTTTTGCTTGGCTGGTCTTGTCGGATAATCAGATAGCCCAGTAGAACACTCACAATCAAAATGGCGATGATGAATGGTAGTTGTCGGTTTTTCATGAAGCTTCCTTTATTCTTGTACGGCTGCCAAACGGTCGGGCAAAGGCGTCGCCATGAGGCGTTCCAGCTCGTTGACGAGCTTCTGGTAATTGCCAAGGGCTCTCAGGTAGAGAATCTGGTTCTGAAAAAGCGTGCGCTGGGCGTCCAGCACCTCAAGAAACCCGAATCTGCCTAGTTCATATCCTCGGCGGGCGACCTGGAATGCATCCTTGGCGGCGGGAAGGATGGTGGTTCGTAGGGTCTCTGATTCCATCTGAGCTGCTTGCAGGGATTCATAGACGCTGGAAATTTCCGACTTTATGCGAAGATCTACAGAAGTGGCTTCTGCCTCTGATTGCTGCAAACGCTCATAGGCAGCCTGGACATTGCCCTGGTTGCGGTCGAACACGGGGATAGGAATGCTGACGCCCAGTACGGCAGCATTATCGTCGGATTGGGAGAATCGTCGGTAACCTGCACTCAATTGCACATCAGGAATGCGGCGTTTCTTCTCAAGTTCAAGCATTGCTTCCCGCTGTTCGCGGAATTTTTGCGATCGCAAGAGCAGGGGATTCAGTTGGGCATTATGAATGGCAGTATCGAGATCTGGCAATGCGACCATAGTCTCCAAGCTACCTAAAGCTTTGATGAATTGCGGTACATCATCCCGCCATAGCAAAGCCAGCCGTTTACGAGCCGCCACCAGCTCCCGTTCTGCCTGTTTGAATTCGATTTCAGCTGATGCCGCGGCAATGCGTGCCTTGGTCTCCTCGACAGGGGGGACTTTTCCGGCCTGTACCCGCTTTCTCGCAGTATCGACCACCATGCTGGCCAATTGCATACCTTCATTTGCCAACTCCAGCCTGCGCTGCCCCATCAATACCTCGATATAGGCATTCGAGACCCGGCCTAGCAGCTCAAGCCGTTTGGCTTCGGCTTCCTGGCTTGCTACTTCCTGAGCGAGGGTTCCGGCTATGACTCTTGCTTGGCGTTTACCACCTAGCTCGAAGACTTGGCTCAGGCGTACCGTAGTAAAGCGCTCACGTCCCAAGCCCCGGTCTGCGCCAATATCTTCTGATTCGAGATTAAGTTGGGGATTCCGTATGAGGCCTGCTTGCTGGGTGAGACCTTCCAAAGCTTTGGTCTCCTGATTGGCGATGACTAACTCTGGATTGCGTTCCAATGTCAGCCGAACTGCCTGTTCAAGGGTAATGGTGTCTGCTGCATCGGCAAGCGCGCCGACCGAGTACTCAGCCGCCTGTCCAATAGCAGCGAACCATATGAACCACAATGCGCATAGCGGGCGCGAACGTAGAATAGATTGTTTCATGATGACGTCCTCTCGCATTGATAACATGCGATGAATCGATAGCGGACAAGCGTCCAGGGAACCCTGAGAACGCTTGCACTAAAAGGCCTCTTAGAGACCTATGCGCTAGATAATTCGAGGAGGTCGAAGCAACAGATCGGGTCGGGATTCAGGAACGAAAACCGAACCGGAGGGGATAAACTCGTGGGCTTGCACAAGAATAGGCAAGCTCAGGGTTTGTGCAAAATAACCTGACTGGGCGTGCTGGATAGCATGGACATATTGATGCAACGCCCCATCTTCATCTTCATGTTGTAAATCGCCGTCATGGTCATGAGAATAGTCATGGTCATGACCGTGAGTAGATTGAACGAAATGTGTATGGTCTAGATCATGGGCCACAGCTGCGCTCGATACCCAACCTAAACCACTCACGGCTAATGCCATGATCAGAATGACAGATACAAGGTTTTTGAAGGATACGAGCATTGTGCGTGCGAGATTAACATTGATGAGTCAGACCCGGCAATAGCCATGCAGGTTCATTACCTGCGATGGACTATTTGGACTGCTTGTCTAAAGCTTGTTTGATGACCTTTGCTAAATCCTCCGCCTTGCCTTTGCCCCAATAGTGCATGAAGAAGTAATGGGGGTCGTCTTCCGTCATGTGCTGATGGATGGCGACAATATTGATACCGCCAGCGCGCATTGTTTTCAAAATCGGCTGCATTTCATCTTTTAGCATGGCGAAGTCGCCATCAACTACTGCTTGGTCATCGGTTCCAGCAAAGGCAGCCCAGGTGTTAACCCCCATGGCATTACCAATTTTGACGCCATGCATACTGGATGTGCGGCCGACAGACATCTTCCACATGCCATCCTTGGATTCACCTTTCAAGCCGAGTATACGTTCCAATGGTTCGGCAGAAATGCTGCTGGTTGATGGTATGTTTCCCAGAAACTGCTGTTGTGGTTCCGGATGCTCCTTACGGAATGCCGCGATCCTGTCATAGACATTTCTTACCCCTTTTGCCAACTGTTCTTCACTTCCCATGCCGCCGATATGCATGAAATAGACCTTGGGCTTATCGAAGAAAAAATGATTATGAAGCGCGGTCACTTCGAGGCCTGCTTCGAAAGCCGCGTCCATGGCAGGGTTGACCTCATCTTCGAAAACTACCGTGTCGCCCATCATCATCACGTGATTATGGACGGGGGTAAAAGCTGCCCAGGATGTGAGCCCCATGAATGGCGGCAATTGCCATTGATCCACCTCAACCTTGACGTCAGTTCGTGGCTTGCTGATCTTGAAAACGTTCTCTTCTTTTGAGTATTTGCCTTTCAGGCCGGTAGTTTGCTCGATGGCGGCAATGTCGATGCCTGGATTATCTGCCGCAGTTGCCGGTTGATTCAGTGCAATCGAAAGAGCACCTGCTGCAGCAAGCCGTAATAGCGTATTCATCATAATATCCCTCAGCCCACTTGGGGTGGCCAGTTGTGTGTTTCGGCCTGGCAATGCTTACACCAGGCATAAAGTGCGTCATACATGACCATCCCATGGGCCAGCATTTCGTGGTCATCGGCAAAGGTTTGCGATAAGCCCAGCGAGATGGCATAGAGTCCGGCCGACTGCGGCGTAAGGTCGAGGCGAGAGGTATCCGCGCCGCGAATTATCGCTGCCAGCTGTTGCAGTGCCGGGTCGGTCAAGCCATACTTCTTCAAGAACGCATCGAAGCTGCATAGTTCACCAACATGCGAAAACTCCACGCCGGGAATGTCGTAAGGAATGGCACCGGTTTCTTCTGCCACGTTCGGCACCTCGCTACTTGGCACATACAGAAACTGGGCCTCCTTGTCGATGAAACGGACGATAAGCCAAGGACAGGCGATTCTGTCAATTTTTGGCCGCTCACGTGTTACCCATTTCATGATTTATCTCCTTGATCACTCATCTCGAAGCACCCCTTCAGACAGTAGGATGCTTCCATTCCGATATTGCACCTGATTCCGGTTTAGCCAGATTTCGAAGCAATCCGATTCAACTATCGAAACCTTACGCATGACACAGACTTCTCCGCTCTTGGACAGCTCCCAGCTGCCAGTTTGAGTGCGGCCAAGCTGATGCCCTCCTAGGATGCCTCCTTCGAGGAACTTGTCAGCCCAATGGGCTTCGTCTGTAATGGTTTTGCCAATAACAATTGAACGAATCTCGGCTGCTCTAAGACGGTGGAATTGTTCGGCCGCGCAAACGGGGTGAGTCGGCAATGCAGTCAATATCGTTAATAACGTTGTTGCAGATTTCATGATCATGCGAATAGCTTCCAAACCATACCTGCCAATCCGCTACATAAGATGACAGGTATCACACCTGCTTTGAACCGGAATATCGCGACCATTGCGGCTACTGCCAGCACTACGGCCGCCCATTCGATACGCTCCGCAAGGCCGTGCGGCCAGAACACATGATAAGCAAAGAACACCGCCAAATTGACGATAACACCGACCACGGCTGCAGTGATTGCTGTCAGCGGCGCCGTGAACTTAAGGTTGCCGTGCGTGGTTTCGATGAAAGGGCCACCTAGTAGAATGAAGACAAAGCTCGGCAAGAACGTGAAGAAAGTCACGATGGCTGCAGCCACGAACGCCGAGGACACGATGGCATCAGTTCCGAACACTTGGCTTACCCAGCCACCGACGAAACCGACGAAGGTCACCACCATAATCAGCGGGCCGGGGGTGGTTTCGCCCAGTGCCAGCCCATCGATCATCTGGATAGGTGTTAACCAGTGGTAGTGTTCGACGGCGCCCTGATAGACATACGGCAGTACGGCATAAGCCCCGCCAAAGGTGAGCAAGGCCGCCTTGGTAAAGAACCAGCCCATCTGTGTGAAGGCTCCATGCCACCCATAGGCAACTGTCAAGATCACCATGGCTGCTACCCAGATGCCTAAGCCAATCCCGGCAACACGCCAGAAATGTGCCCATGTGAATAGTGCATGTTGAGGCGTGGGCGTTTCATCATCAATGATGGCCGGTCCGTAATCGACCTTTGCAGCCCCATGGCCGCCGCCGGCCCGGAAATACTCGGGCTGGTACAGGCCGCCCAAATAACCGATCAAAGCCGCTCCCAGCACGATCAACGGGAATGCTAGTTTCAAGGCAAAGATCGCGAAGAATGCGAGTGCGGCGATTGACCATAGCACCCTGTTTTTAAGAGCCCGCGAGCCAATCCTGTAAGCGGCAAACAGCACGATCGCAACCACTGCCGGCTTGATGCCATAAAGTGCTCCCGCCACAGCAGGGACAGAGCCGTATGCCATGTATATCCATGCTAGACCCACTAGAATGAAAAAGGATGGCAGTACGAACAATCCGCCTGCAATAATCCCACCCCAAGTGCGATGCATGAGCCAGCCAATGTAGGTGGCAAGCTGCTGAGCCTCTGGGCCAGGTAGCACCATGCAATAGTTCAATGCATGGAGGAATCGCTTCTCGGAAATCCAGCGTTTCTTTTCAACCAAGTCCTGATGCATGATGGCGATCTGCCCTGCGGGGCCGCCGAAACTGATAAAACCAAGCTTGAGCCAATACCAGAAGGCTTGTCCAAGGGTGATCGATTGAGGTGCTTGCGTTGCTTCCGACTGAAGCTGGGTGTTGCGAGTGACGTCCACGAACTCTCCTTTTGGGTATTCCTACCCTTATTGGAGCAGACCTTGGACGTAAACGTCTTAAACGGGGAGGCTGCTGAATCCCCTAGCCACGATTTTAAGCTCCATAATGAGAAAAGACAATCTCATCAGGTGATGCCTAGGAACCCCTAAAGACTTGAAATGATGATTATCAGAAAATGCCGGTGCCACAGATTGGAAGCATATAGCTGACTTTGGGACAAAGTTATGCTTCCACTGACAAAAGGGGCCAGTATCCAAAAACGTACTTCTGCTTTCGGGATGTCGTGCTTGAACGCTTTCGCTCCGGAAGCCATACAAAGGTCATTACAGGGGACTTGGTTACCGCAGGGAGTTAGGTTATCCGCATGCGCTTTTCGTGATGGTTGGGGTTGGTGAAAATACCGGTCGATTTGAATTTGAGTGGATTAGGTCTAACTAAACCTCAAGGTCCATGGCACAACATGAAATGACCAAGTAATACGTCCTTACATCCTGGGACATGGTCACGACCATGAGCCGTCTCGAAGTGGCACGTAGTAAACTTGGCTCCAGGTACCACTACCGTTTTCCCGCTGCCATCCTTAATCATCTTGAGTGTCTTTTGCATGTCAGGGTTCTGGATCCCATGTTGCAGGCCACTTAGAATTTCCGGCTTGTCTGCTTTGGAGGCTATTAAGCCAACCATGAAGCCTATATCCGCGTCCCGTCCATAGATTCCATTCACGAAACGTAATACCCCATTCTTGAAATATTCCAGGCGACTAGTATTTGCACCTGGCTTAGACTTGAGCTTCTTGAATTCCAGGACAACGTTCAATGGGGGTTCGAGCCTATCGCTTACATAGGTGATATCGGTCCTGCCTTTGGATTCCAACTTCATATCATTGATCACGGCTACAGGATCTTCAATGGCAAAGTATCCTGTGATGCCGAAGGTACGAGCATTCTTGCGTAATGAAAGCGCGAAAAATTTTGTTATTTTCGGTTCGGATTCCTTAGGATCGAGATCCGGTACAGGATGCGCCAAAAGATCAGACCAATGGGATTGGATGAACTCAATTACGATATGAACATTGTCTTTGCGACCGAAAGCAACATCCCACTCATCACCGGTCAGAATTCCACTATAACGGGATGGGGTCGACATAATGATTAGCCCCTAGGTGCCCTGCGTACCGTCTGCACTATCCGGTAAGCATCATGGACTGCAGCAGTACTTAGCCACAGACGTTTCAGCATCGGTTTCACTAGGTAATAGTCTGGTTTGTAGTAAACCAGGAAATCTGATGCCACTGTGGCAGCATTCTCTCCAGCAACAGGGTAAAGATTGTCATCCTGAAGTTCGATTAGCAGATCATCAAAGACTCGATCGAATGCATTGGATCGCTTTGACTCGCTTTCCAAACTAATGCGTATGATTCCCATGGAGTCGGGTCTTCTCATACTTGGCTCTGCCATCTTCACCGTGAACGTACCTTCACCTGACAGCCGATCACGCCATACCTCGAGCTCGTTGTGCAGGACGCGGGTGTAATCCTTCAAATCTCCTTGCTGAGGCTTTTGATGCAATGGACGGCTCAGCGCAGCGAACGTATTAGGTTGTCTACTTGGAATGTAATACTGGCACGTGTCCCTTACCACCTGGCGTTCATTCTCATTCAAGCCAAAATAATCAAATATGAGATCATCGATGATTGCTCGCGCACCTTGCCAGTCCTTGTTATTCGAAAGGTATCCCTCCTTATGGCCATCTAATAGGTGAACAACCTTATGGATTATGTTGTTGGCCTTCTCTGGCGACTCATGTTTCGATGGCATCAAGAAAGGCAAGCTTTCGATTTCGCGCATCTTCACATGTGGCCGTTCCATTGATAGCGAAAATGTCGTATAGAACAGTAAATAGCTCGCCAGCTTGGATCGCAGGTAGGCTGTCAGGAACTTCATCAGATCCTTATCGTTTTTGCGATCAACGATTGCTCCGACGGATTGTGTGAAGCAGCATGGAGTATCCGTGTAGCATGCGCGAACCTCCAGCGTGTTCTGATCGGCTCCATCCGGAAAGATTACTCTTACCCCATCGAATGCCTGGCCGGACTTGGATCCATAATCTGCGACGTCCATGATGGACGCAGGAAAACCAGTTAAATCATCATTAGTTACGAAATAGCGATTCTTAGGATAGGCATTGTTGCCGAAGCTTGTATCCAGAAAGGGGTATGCTTTAAGCGGTTCACTGGTCTTGGGTTGCTTGGACCGGTCGGTCATGTGGAACCCCTTGCAGAATATGAACCGGCCGTTTTCGCCGAAGCCGTGATTAGCCAGGGTACCAAAGATGCGAAGTCTTGCGATGAGGGACTCGTCGAGCTCATTACCCCAGAAATATGTACGCAGCACTTCCACATCATCACAAACCGTATGGGTAGGTAATCGTTTGCGGTCAGCGCTGTGAACGGTCAGACGACCGAATGCAAAGCTGACGTCTGCTTTTGGGACGAAATAGTCGAAACACTCCCTCATCGGGATCGAACCTGACGTTTCTGTAGGACGGCGAACCCCTGTAACGATTGTCGCTGGGTGAATGGCACCTTCAAATAGCAGACTGCGTAAGTCGGATAGATTATAGATGCGCTCTGGTGCAAGCTCTTTGAACCAGCCCCGTAGATATTCGTTGGCACCGGAAGCAGCTAAAGTAGAAGCTGGCAAGATAAGACAAAGTCTTCCTCCCGGTCTAAGTAAATCAGTGGCACGACGAGCAAAGGCCAATGCTATTTGCCTCCGTGGCAGTGCTTGTCCGAAGCGCTCTGTCCACCAGTGTTCATAAGACTTGCGCTCTTGGTCGCTAGGCTCGAACCAAGGTGGATTCGATATGACGATCGAAGCAATGCCTGGTTGAGCTACCTGATTGTGAGGGGAAAAGAAATCACCGGTATTTTCCTTGGCGATGATGCTGCCGATTAATTCCGGCAACTTTACCTTCTGGTCTTCTTGCAGCTGCAAGATGTCGGCTGGGGCCAAATCCTCGAGCAAGGCGAGGTATAGGCTGAAGACCGTGACCTTACAAGCTGCAATCGAAATGTCGCTACCGCGCACACTCGACAAGAGGATTTCGCACCGTTGGGAATAGCTCAATGCCTTTTCTTGCATGGATTGTTTGGCACCAAGTATTCGCCGATAGGCACTGGTCAGCAGGATTCCCGAGCCGCAAGCACCGTCTAGTACTACCTCTTTCCATGGCTCAGCAATACCCCTAAATGCCTCATCCACAGCCAGATAGGCGAGGTGGCGTGGGGTATAGAAAGCACCACTATCTCGTTGCTGAAACCCTAAGAAGGACTCGTAAATGCCTGAAATGAGTTCGACGGGGATGTGCTTGAAATCATATGGCCATAAGGACTGTTGTCCTTGACGGATATGCGTTTGCAACAGGAATTGGGTAAGGAGGTCGAGGATATTATGGCGAAGACTTTTCCAATCGATGTTGGCCCCGCCTTCGATTTCGAGCAAGTCCCCATTGAAATCGCGCTTAAGCTGCCTGAACAACTTGTCCAGACCTTGACCGTCGCTACTTTTCAACAGTTCGAGCAGCGTACTAAATTGATGATGCTCTCGGTACCTGTTGCCGACAATCTCCCGATGCTCAAGATAAGAAACGAAGATGCACTTTCCAAGAAGCAATTGGGCTTGTTCTTTTGTGAGTCCTTCGTCGACAAGCAGTTCAACGACCGCCGACAGGTTGTCCTGGAGTACACGGTCGATTCGATAGCGGCGTTCAAACCAATCAGGCAACTCACTGAAGATTGCTCCGGATGTGATGCTGTTCGCGCACAGTGGGTTATCGCGTCCAACATCGGAGGCGGTCAGTTTTATTGGCTTCGTGAGATTGCGTGGAGCCGGATACGCCGTAGCATTTTCGTCTTCAAGGACAATCACGATCGAAACCAGGTTCTGGTTCCATATCTTCTGACGTATCTCGTCGATGACGTTAGGGGAGATTCCGTTTCCAGCTTCGACGAAACAAACCGCGGGGACGTGATCCACCTCAAATACCGCAGAAGAGCGAATATCGCCGTCCTGCCGAAGCATCAAGGTCATCTCCCGGGCATACGGATGGTCAGCCCTCACATCCCCAACCGAGCGATGCAATACACCTGGGGCCGCATGGTAACCCAGCCGCTGCAACCAGTGATCAGTGATGCCCATTATCTCGCTCATGATGCCTCGAATATATCATGCATAATGATAGAAAGCAATTATATTGATTAGTGTGATTAATACGATTATCCTAATCATAATAAGTTACACAATCTATGGAACTCGCTACTCAAATCGACAAGATCAGCTTTGCTCAAAAGCAACGTCTGACTTTCATTGAATCCGTTGCCTATTGGGAAGGCGCGGTGGATCGCGCACGTGTATCGGAGACGTTCCAAGTTAGCGAAAACCACGTGACCAAGGACTTCCGTTTATATAAGGAGGTCTTTCCAGGAAACCTTCAATACGATGAGTCATACCGCACGTATCGGCCCAGCAAACGGTTCAAACCTTATATCGGTAAAGGTTCTGCTGAGGAATACCTGTCCATGCTACGTATGCATGCTGAGCAGAATCATGCGGCCCTACCGCTGCCGACGGGAGTAGTGGCTGCTGATGCGGTCTCACAACCTAAAGGCTTGCTAAAGCCGGAAATACTGAACAGCATCACACGAGCGATCTCATCGAAAAAGGGGTTGTCGATCACCTACCAATCGATGAATTCGGACGAACCACGTCCACGTAAGATTTGGCCTCATGCCCTCGTCTTTGGGGGTACTCGCTGGCATGCCCGGGCTTATGACGAAGAGCGGGCCGATTTCGTGGATTTGGTATTGCAGCGAGTGCTTTCGGCCAAGCCCATGACCAAAGGAATTTTGCCGGCGAACCTTGTCGATTCTGAGTGGGAAAAAATCGTCACACTCGAGGTAATCCCTAAGAAGAACCTCACGAAGACCCAAGCAGAAGTGGTTGCACAGGAGTATGGAATGACCAAGAAGGGCGGCCATTGGGTATGGGAGATACCCATGCGTGAATGTATGGCAGCCTACTTCATCTACCTATACCGATTGGACGTTACTGAAGACGCCAAGCGCAGAATCGAACTCAAGTCACCTGATATAGCCAAAAAATATCTGTCAGCTACCCTCTAGAGCCATTCGCCAAGTCCTGCAAGGACACAGGCGAATCTAACAATCCCAACCTCATCGCGGGCGTTCTCTTGTCTTCACCTACCTGGCAAAAGTTGTAATGGACACGGAACAGTCGCAGAACCCGTTCTACTACCAATGGGCTATATGCTGAATAACCGTGCCATGAACGCCCTACACTGTTTGCCGTAGCAATCGGGCGTTCCAAAAGCGATATTCGCCTCCGTACTTGCATGAAGAACCGGTCCACGCCACGCAGACTGGCTCTTCGATAAAGTCTGGCCAAATGGTCGATCTCATAGTCTCCGAAATCGGTCAGGTGTTGGATTGTCTTTTCTGGCTCTGCCATGTCGGCGAACGGATAGCGGAATGGGCCCTTGTTACCGGCCAACCGGTGAGCCTCAATGTGTGAAATCAGATATAGCTGCTTTATATCGACATTATGTGACACTTTGATATCGGCAGCGTAGCGTTCCAATTCCTTATTGGCACGAGAAATCATGGTTTTTTTCTGCGACATCGTCAGCGTCTTGGCACCACGAATGATAAAGACATCGACATCGCGCGATTTCACTTTATCCACAAAAGCGGACAAGCAGGCCGAATCCATACCTTGATCGCTGTCGAGGAAGAACCGCAATTTCTCAAACCCTCCCAACAACGATCTCAAGTGATAAAACAAGGCCAACTGAGTATATTGAACATGGACCTGCATACCTGAGTGAGGAAGCTTGAAATCGAGCTCAGACATTTCCTCTGCTTCTGTATCTGACTCTGAATTCTTAGAGGCATCATATTCACGTTCCAGCCACACGCGAGCGTAATGACGATGTGGTAGAGGAAGGTCGTAATCACCACGGTTGATCGCATCTGCCTCGACTTCTCTAGCATCTAGACTGGAATCGAAATTTAGCTGCAGCGCGAGGGCATACCCGCTGATATTTTCGACAGCGCCTAATACGCCTAGCATGATGTTGCGCCGATCCAACTGTGTCCCCCAATTCAACACATGATCTTGGCGATCGACACTTACGTAGGCTCGTTTTGCGAAACAGCCCGAATTGATCAACTTGAGTTCTTGCTTTTCAGCAAATTCGGTTGCGATATGGTCCAGGTAACTGAGCTTGTTGTAAAGGGTTGCGGGGTTTATATCTAGAACTTCGCATATGCGACGCATCGGTACTTTGTTGACTAGGAGTTTATAGACTTCAGCATTGAGTTCAGGCCGGCGCTGTCGACGAACAGGTACCCCTGCAGAAAATGTTGAGCCACAGTGTCTGCATCGAAATCGAGGCTCGCCACTAGAGGTTTTGCCGTGCAGGTAGTAGTCAGTCTTATGTTCTGACCAAGGTGTTCCGAATGCTTTGCATTGCTCGTTAGGGCAAGCAGCTTTATTGAGCCTCAGTAGGCTAGGACTAAAACGTAAGAGTTCTTGTGCTATAGCACGGTTACTTCGCATCGCTGTATGTTTTGTGCAGACTTTGCAATAGATGAAGCGTGCAAGTTCTTTATTGCCTATGATTTTGTATCCACCAATCGATGTACGTTTCCTCTCACCCTTTCGATCCTCGCTGGGTAATACACCAAAATTCGCGCATAACGGATTTTTACAGTGATTGACTTGAATACCATCAATGGCAATTGGATATCGCGGAAGACTATATTGTTTAGCCAAAAAAATACCCTCCAAATAGGAGGGTATTTTACGTACTCAATAAATTCAACAATTTAATTGAACGGCTCGGCTTGGTGCCTGGCTTTTTTGTTGCTGGTTAGTCGTTATTTGCGGATGTTCCTGGTCATGGCTCTCAGGTTGCTGTCCATGGGGAAGGCATAATCATGCACAGCCAACACCACATTGGTGTTGGGTTGTATTACCTTGAGGTTGACGAAAATCATATCGCTGCTCATGGCGTAAGTGCCTGCGATCACGGCCTGCGCATTATGGTTTTTTGCCACATCCTTGATCTCGCGCGTGAGCAGCAGTTCGCCTTGATCCTGCTTCATATAGACATAATCGCGGAACTTCATTTCGATCATGCTGTAACCGGCCTGGGAAAAGCGGGATGAAATCTGCTCGGAGGCCAGTCTGCCGAAGGTGGACGAGCTGGTGAGCTCGTCGATATTGACCAGGGTGGCGATGATCATGGGTTGCGCAGGATTGATCCTGCCGTTGAGCTGTTGTATCAAGACATCGGCAGCCTTGTAGTTGTTCTCGATGAAGGGATTGTTGGCGGCAGCCGCGTAATTGAGTTTATTGTTGATGCTGGATTCTGTCGGTACGTGCGAGCACGCGGCCAGGATCAACGCTGCCAGCGTTATGCATGAATATCTGGTCATCATCATTAGTTGTTCCCCCGCACATTGAAAGTTGCTCCCTTGACAGCCTGATACAGCCATTGGTCGGTGTCGGCGGCATAGTAAGTGGCGCGTGATACGGCCAGATAGTGGCTATTGTCGCTCACGGCAGCATTGATGATGATTTCTGTTTTTGGCGTGGGGCCGGACGCCTTGTCCGAGTTGAAGAATGCTTGCGCATCGCTACCGAAAATCAGGCCGGTGGCAACTCCTGCTGGCGTGATGGAGGTATTCAGCTCGGTCAAAGACCAGAGACCTGTAGCCAGGGCTGACAGTGCGCCAATCTGGCGAGTTTGCAAACGCTGCGGGGAAAACTGCAATACCTGCGTGTCGATTTCTACATTGACGGCGGCGCCACGGGTTTTGACAATGGTGTAGCCGTTGCTCACCAGTGAGGCGATCAGTTCGCCGACCACGGCCTGGTTGAAGGGGGAGTCAGTGCTTGCTGAAACATAGAGCGTCTGTTCCTTGCTGACCTTGTTACCCATTTGCGTTTGCAGTTTTTTCGATAAATCCTGGGTAATCAGCCCCCAATGTGCCGCAGCCTGGAGTTTTTCCTGCTGCATAATTGGGAAATTCGTCGCAATGGGTACTTCGCTGTGCGAGGTGGCGCAACCGGCAAGCGCTATAGTGGAAAGAAGAATGATTGCCTTGATTCTTGGCATGTTGGCGGACTCCCTGATTGATAATATATAAATGATTTTAAAGGGATAAAATTGATTTTTAAGAAAAATTCCCCGTTCCTTTGTAGATTATAATCCGTGGACTGTGGGTCTGCAATGCTGGAGCCTAGCGCCCATGCAGAGCCAGTTCAAACAGACTTGCCGCCGGTTGGGAATCCGTCTGGCGCAATTACGCAAGCGCTTGGGAATCTCCCAGGAAGAACTGGCTTATCGTGCGGAAATAGACCGCACGTATATTTCGCAGATGGAGCGCGGAGTGTGCAATCCATCTCTACTGGTGCTGAGTAAGGTGGCTGCTGTGCTGGAGGTAAAGCTGGTGGATTGCTTTGAAGGGGTGGATGCGTTGGAAGGTTAGGTGATTGTTTGCTTATAAGGCGCAATAAAAAAGCCGGGATATCCCGGCTTTTTTTTCACAATCATGTGAGGACAGCTTAGGTCAGAGCCTTGATCGCTGCGCTTAGGCGGCTCTTGTGGCGAGCTGCCTTGTTCTTGTGAATGATTTTCTTGTCTGCAATGCGATCAATGACGCTGACGTTCTCGTTGAACACGCTTTGAGCTGCAGTCTTGTCGCCGGCTTTCACCGCTTTGATGATCTTCTTGATCGCGGTACGCAGAGCCGAGCGCAGACTTGCATTATGGGCGCGTTGCTTGATTGCCTGACGTGCGCGCTTTCTCGCCTGTGCGCTATTAGCCATGGATGATAATTCCTGTTGATTGAAATCGAAGCCCGCAATATTAACTAAATTCTCTTTTGAATGCAATCCCTATCTTGAGCTTTCAGTGAGTCGGGACGGTAGGCATGATAAAATCCCTGCTTTGCTTAATTCCTGGGTGCGATATCCAAATTGATGCAAGCTAACATCGTGATGTGTGTGCAATGAATCTATTAAAAGCGTTGGTTACTGTGGGGAGCATGACCTTTGTTTCCCGCATATTGGGATTTATCCGGGATACATTGATTGCCCGCGTATTCGGCGCAGGCGTCTACACCGATGCGTTTTTTGTTGCGTTCAAGATACCTAACCTGTTGCGCCGCCTGTTTGCCGAGGGTGCTTTCTCCCAGGCGTTTGTGCCGGTCCTGGCTGAATATAAAAACCGTCGCGGCCATGACGATACCTGCGACCTGGTGAGCAAGGTCGCGACCCTGCTCGGCCTCGTGCTGATGGGGGTGACCCTGCTCGGCATATTGGCTGCTCCCGTGATCGCCTATATCAGCGCGCCGGGCTGGGTGCATAGCGAACCGGAAACCTTTGCGTTGACGATAGATATGTTGCGCATCATTTTCCCCTACATCCTGCTGATTTCGCTGGTTTCTCTGGCAGGCGGTGTGCTCAATACCTATAGCAGATTCTCCGTGCCGGCGTTTACGCCGGTCTGGCTCAACATTGCCTTTATTATTGCCGCATTATTCTTCGCCCCTTATTTTGAGCCGCCTATCATGGTGCTGGCCTGGGCGGTGTTCGCAGGCGGCGTGCTGCAATTGGCTTTCCAATTGCCCTTCCTGCGCAAGATCGGCATGCTGCCGAAGTTGCGGTTCGATTTCCGGGATGAGGGCGTCTGGCGCATCCTGCGTTTGATGGGGCCCGCAGTGTTCGGAGTCTCGATTGCCCAGCTGTCATTGCTGATCAACACGATTTTTGCTTCTTTCCTCGAAAGTGGCAGCGTTTCCTGGCTTTATTATGCTGACCGGTTGATGGAGTTTCCCACTGGTTTGCTGGGGGTAGCGTTGGGGACAATCTTGCTGCCCAGCCTGTCAAAGAGCGTGGCCGACAAGGCCGAGCAAGAGTATTCCGCACTGCTGGACTGGGGCTTGCGCCTCACCCTGATGCTGGCATTGCCTGCCGCGGTGGCGTTGGCTGTCCTCGCGGTGCCGCTGGTGACATCACTGTTCCATTATGGCGCGTTCACCGAACATGACGTCTGGATGACGCGCCAGGCATTAATTGCTTATAGTCTGGGTTTGCTGGGTCTGATTCTGGTCAAGGTGCTGGCTCCCGGTTTTTACGCACGGCAGAACATCAAGACACCGGTAAAGATTGCTGTGGCGACCTTGATTGCCACACAATTGATGAACCTGGCATTTGTCGGCATTTTCCGCCATGCCGGGCTGGCGTTGGCGATCGGCCTCGGAGCCTGCCTCAATGCAGGATTGCTCTATTATCACTTGCGCAAAAATGGCACATACCAGCCGCAGCCAGGCTGGCTGGCGTTTATCGCGCGGGTGGTTATCGCCTTGGTGGCGATGGGTATCGCACTCTGTCTGGGAACAGGCGATAGCAGCACCTGGCTGCATGCTTCGCTTTGGGCCAAGCTCGTGAATTTGCTGCTATTGGTGGCGCTTGGCGTCAGCGTCTATTTTGCGGTGTTGTGGCTGCTCGGGCTGCGTATCCAAAACTTCATCAAGCGTAGTACAAACTGAAAACGAGGTTGTGATGCAGATATTCCGCCATTTTCATCAAGCGGCCAATCATCCCCTGGCAGTAGCCATCGGCAATTTCGATGGTGTGCATCTGGGGCATCAAGCCCTGTTACGGCACCTGAACGAGGTAGCGCGCGACAATGGCCTGAAATCTGCCGTCATGACGTTCGAGCCGCATCCGCGCGAGCTTTTCATACCAGACCGCGCGCCCACACGGCTGACCTCTCTGCGCGAGAAACTGGAGTTATTTGCCGAGGCGGGTGTGGAGTATGTTTATGTTTGTCATTTTAACCGCCGCTTTGCGGCCATGTCTGTGGAAACATTCATGTATGACATTCTGCGCGACAGCTTGGATGCACGGGCAATTCTCGTAGGCGAGGACTTCCGCTTTGGCGCCGGACGGCAAGGCGGCATCGAGGATTTTGTGCGCGCCGGGTTCAACTTGCAAAGTCAGCCCAAAATCAGCCTGGATGGGCGGCGTATTTCCAGCACAGCGGTGCGTGAGGCGCTGGCTCAAGGCCGGTTGGACGAAGCTACGCGTTTGCTGGGCCGGACATACAGCATCAGCGGCAAGGTAGTGCATGGCGACAAACTGGCGCGCGAATTGGGCTATCCGACAGCCAATATCCATATACTGCATGACAGGCCGCCGCTTTTTGGCATCTATGCGGTAAAATTGGAAGGTTTGCCCGATCATGCCGATTGGCCGGGCGTGGCCAGCCTGGGCGTGCGGCCCACGGTCAAGCAGAATGGACGGCCTACCTTGGAAGTACACCTGTTCGATTTCAACGGCGATATTTATGGCCGTCATGTGCGTGTGAAATTCCTGCACAAGATACGGGATGAAATGAAATTCGATAGCCTGGAAGTCCTGAAGCACTGGATTGCCAAGGATGCGGACGAGGCGCGTGAGTATTTCCGCAACCATCCGTAACCCACATAAGATTTTTGAAGATCAACTGAAAACTAGACCGATGAGCGAAAACACCAAATACAAGTTGAACCTGCCCGAAACCAGCTTCCCAATGCGCGGAGACCTGGCGAAGCGCGAACCCGCATGGCTGAAAAGCTGGCAGGAAAAACAGGTGTACCAGCGCATACGCAATGCGCGCAAGGGCGCGAAGAAATTCATCCTGCATGACGGCCCTCCTTACGCCAACGGTGCGATCCACCTCGGGCATGCCGTCAACAAGATATTGAAGGACATCATCGTCAAGTCCAAGACCCTGTCCGGCTTCGATGCGCCCTACGTGCCGGGCTGGGATTGCCACGGCCTGCCGATCGAGCTGGCTGTCGAGAAGCAGCACGGCAAGGATATCCCGCCAGCCCAATTCCGCGAACTGTGCCGAGCCTATGCCGCCGAGCAGGTGGCGAGGCAGAAGCAGGACTTCATCCGCCTGGGCGTACTGGGCGACTGGGACAACCCCTACCTGACCATGGATTTCCAGACCGAGGCCGACATCATCCGCGCGCTCGGCGACATCTACGAGAACGGCTATCTCTACCAGGGCTCCAAGCCCGTGCATTGGTGCGTGGACTGCGGCTCGGCATTGGCAGAGGCCGAAGTCGAGTACGAGGATGTCAATTCGCCTGCGATCGACGTCGGTTTCAAGTTCGTCGATAACGCTGCGCTCGGCGCGGCATTCAATACCGCCGTCAACGGCGATGCCTACGCCGTGATCTGGACTACCACGCCCTGGACCTTGCCCGCCAACCAGGCGGTAAGCGTGCATCCCGAGCTGGATTACGACCTGCTGCAGACCTCGCGCGGCTTGCTGGTGCTGGCGCATGAACTGGCCGAAGCGACGCTCAAGCGCTATGGCGAGGAAGAGGCGCAAGTGCGCGGCTCCGCCAAGGGTGCGGCGCTCAAGGGCCTGCTGTTGCAGCATCCTTTCGACCAACGCACCGTTCCCGTGATCACGGGCGAGCATGTCACCACAGATGCCGGTACCGGCCTGGTGCATACCGCCGCTGCCCACGGCAACGACGACTGGCTGGTGATGCGTGCCCATTATCCCGAGGAAAAGCCGCGCGTGCTGATTGGCGGCGACGGCAAGTTCTTCAACAGCGAGCTGGTCGAGCTGGCGGCAATCCGCGGCTTGAACCGGCAAGAGGCCAACAAGGTGATCCTCACCGTGTTGCAGGAGAAAGGCGCATTGTTCGCCAGCGCGCGCCTTAACCATAGTTTCCCGCATTGCTGGCGCCACAAGACGCCATTGATGCAGCTGGCGACCCACCAATGGTTCATCGGCATGAACCAGGTCGGCAGCAATGGCAAATCGTTGCGCGAACTGGCGAACAAGGCGGTGGACGATACCGCGTTCTATCCTGCCTGGGGCCGTGCGCGCCTTGAGGCAATGATCAAGAACCGTCCCGACTGGTGCGTCTCGCGCCAGCGCAACTGGGGCGTGCCGATGCCGTTCTTCGTGCACAAGGAGACCGGCGAACCGCATCCGCAAACTGCGAAGCTGCTCGAGACTGTCGCGTTGCAGGTGGAACAGCAGGGCATCGAAGCCTGGTTCTCGCTCGACGGCGCAGCGTTCCTGGCCCAGCATGCGCCCGATGATGCGGATCAGTACAAGAAGGTGACGGATACGCTGGACGTCTGGTTCGATTCCGGCGCCACGCATGCGGCAGTATTGAAGCGCCGTCCCGAACTGCAAAGCCCAGCCGACCTGTACTTGGAAGGTTCGGACCAGCACCGCGGCTGGTTCCAGTCCTCCTTGCTCACCGGCTGCGCGATCGATGGCCGTGCGCCTTACGACGCCTTGCTCACCCATGGTTTCACCGTGGACGAAAAGGGCTACAAGATGTCGAAATCGCGCGGTAACGGCATTGAGCCGCAGGATATCTGCAACCGCCTGGGTGCGGACATGCTGCGCCTGTGGATTGCGTCCACGGACTATTCCGGCGAAATGTCATTGTCCGAGGAAATCCTCAAACGCGTGACCGACAGTTACCGCCGCATCCGCAACACCTTGCGCTTCCTGCTCGCCAACCTGGCCGATTTCGATGCGCAGCAGGATTTGCTGCCGGTCGGGCAGTGGCTGGAGCTCGACCGCTTCGGCCTGGCCCTGACGCAGAAATTGCAGGAGCAGGTGATTGCCGACTTCGACCGCTATGAATTCCACCTCGCGGTGCAAAAGCTGGTGGGCTTCTGCTCCGAGGAACTGGGCGGCTTCTACCTCGATATCCTTAAGGACAGGCTCTATACCTCGGGCGACAAGTCGCACGCGCGCCGTTCCGCGCAGAGCGCGCTGCACCACATCACCCATGCCTTGATGCGCCTGATGGCGCCTATCCTCAGCTTCACTGCGGATGAAATCTGGAACACCCTGGGCCTGGATGCCAAGGCCACCGTGTTCGAGGAAACCTGGTATGCCTTGCCGGAGCACGGCCTGGACCAGGTTGCATTACAGGCATGGGGTAAGGTGCTGGAAGTGCGCAACGTCTCCAACAAGGCGATCGAGAACGAGCGTGCGCAAGGCAAGATCGGCGCTTCCCTGCAAGCCGAGCTGGATATCTATGCCAGCGGCGATATTCATGCCGCGCTGGCGCATCTGCAAGACGACCTGCGCTTCGTGCTCATGGCGTCGCGCGCTACCTTGCATGCGCGCGAAGGCGAGCTGGAAGTGAATGTGAGCGCCAGCGCGCATGCCAAGTGTGAGCGCTGCTGGCATTACCGCGCCGATGTCGGCAGCGATGCCGCGCATCCTACTATCTGCGGGCGTTGCGTCAGCAACTTGTTCGGCCAGGGTGAGTCACGCCATTATGCTTAAATGGCTGGGCCTGAGCGGCATCGTCATTGCGCTGGACCTCTACACCAAGCACCTAGTGCTCAAGGCGTTCGAGTATGGCGAACACCTGCAGATGACATCGTTCTTTGACTTGGTGCGCTACCATAACGAGGGCGCCGCATTCAGCTTCCTCGCGGCGGCCGGCGGCTGGCAGCGTATCTTTTTCAGCGCGATTGCCGTGGTGGCTTCCGTCATCATCATCCGCCTGTTGCGCAAGCATCCGCAGCAGCACCTATTCTGTCTTGGGTTGGCCCTGGTGCTGGGCGGCGCGCTAGGCAACCTCTATGATCGCGTGACCCTGGGCTACGTAGTGGACTTCCTGTTCTTCCATTACCAGGAATACTACTGGCCCGCATTCAACGTGGCGGATTCCGCCATCTGCGTCGGCGTTGCACTGCTGATCGTGGATAGCTTCAGGAAGAAAGCCTGAGTCGTCCTTGGGCAAGAATGAAAAAAGCACACCAGGTGTGCTTTTTTATTACATACGCCAGGGGGGCTACATGAGCGCGCGCAACGACCCGCTGGCAATAATGCCAAGCACTACGGTAGGCAGCAGCGGCAACGTGATAGCTGCGAGCAACGTGACCGCCAGCGCGGCAAGGTCTGCGGGGTTGTTCGCGACAAACGCTGGTGCAATGACCGAGATCAATACGCAACCCGGTACGCTTTCCAGCACATATATCATGCGCGGGCCGAGTGTTTTGTTGCGCAGGGCCAGGAAGCCCAGTATCCGCATCAGATAGGTCGTAAGCGCCATCAGCACGATGGTGAGTAAGGTGGGCAAGTCTATCATGCGCTTTTGCTCCAGTAGGCGGCGGATAAGATGCCCGCGACGGCGCCTGCGGGGACATACCATGCGCCGGGCACCAGCAGATAGGTGATGGCCGCCGTGACGAGGCTGACCAACCAGGGCAGCGATTTTCTCGCCCCTTTCCACATACCTTTCAGCAAGACGAGAAAGATGGCGACAAAGGCCATGCCGAAACCGTATTGCTCTATATCGCCCAGCACCGGGCCGATCACGGCGCCAAGGCCGGTGAACACTACCCAGTTGATATAAAGCGGAATGGAAACGCCCATAAAATAGGTCAGGCTGATCTTGCGGGTCGGAGTACGTTCGGCATGGTTGAGCGCCATGGCCCAGCTTTCATCGCACATGAAAAACAATGTGGGCAGCACCTTGCGCTTGGGCTGATGGTTCAGGTAGGGCACGATAGCCGCGCCCATCATGAGGTGCCTACTATTGACCAGGCACGACATGGCGACGATCAGCAGGATATGCGGCGGGGATGTCCACAGGTTGATGGCGGTGAATTCGGAGCCGCCTGCGAAGTTGAGTCCCGTCATGAGTGAGACTGTTGCACCTTCCAGGCCTTTCGTCGCGGCCTGTGCGCCCAACACCAACGCGACCGGGATGAAGCCAAGCCATACTGGGATGGAGTCAACGAAACCCTGGAAAAAATTGGTTTTGTGAAAGGCGGATGGTGACTGCATACAATCAAGATAAAATTGATAAGGGACCTAAATATTATCACAGGCAAGGAAAACACCCGCTGGACGAAATGAAAAAAGCACACTGCATGCAGTGTGCTTTTTTGTTACTAAAAGTGTATCAGGCGGCTTGCTTCAAGCTGGCGATGTCGATTACAAAGCGGTATTTCACATCGCTCTTCAGCATGCGCTCAAATGCATTGTTGATATCCTGGATCGGGATCAACTCGATATCGGAAGTGATATTGTGCTCGGCGCAGAAATCCAGCATTTCCTGGGTTTCCTTGATGCCACCGATCAAGGAGCCTGCTAGCTTGCGGCGCTTGAAGATCAGGTTGGCAATGCTGGGTGAGGGGTGTGGACTGTCCGGCACGCCGACCAGGCACATGGAGCCGTCACGCTTGAGCAGGGCCATGAATTGGTCAAGATCGTGCGGCGCGGCGACTGTGTTGAGAATGAAGTCGAAGCTTTGCAGGTGCTGCTGCATCTGCTCGGGATCCTTGGAAATGATGACCTCATCGGCGCCCAGGCGCTTTGCATCTTCTACCTTGCTGGGGGAAGTGGTGAACAGTACCGTGTGCGCGCCAAATGCTTTGGCAAATTTGACGCCCATGTGACCGAGGCCGCCCAGGCCGACGATGCCCACTTTCTGGCCGGGGCCGACTTTCCAGTGGCGCAGCGGGGAATAGGTGGTAATGCCTGCGCAGAGCAGTGGAGCGGTGGCTGCCAGGTCGAGCTTGTCGGAAATCTTGAGCGTGAAGCGCTCATCCACCACGATCAGGTTGGAATAACCGCCATAAGTCACTTGGCCGGGCATGTGCTTGTCCGGACTGTTGTAGGTGAATACGGAATGGTTGCAGTATTGTTCTAGGCCTTCCGCGCAATCAGGGCACGTGCCGCATGAGTCCACCATGCAGCCTACGCCCGCCAAATCGCCGACCTTGAATTTTTTGACATTGTTACCGACCTGGGTAACGCGGCCCACGATTTCATGGCCTGGTACCAATGGAAATGTGGAGTTTCCCCATTCGTCACGTACCTGGTGCAGGTCGGAGTGGCAAACGCCGCAGTAAAGAATTTCGATCTGCACGTCATTGGCACCGACAACACGGCGTTCAAATGAGAAAGGTGTCAACGGGGATTTGGGGTCATGAGCTGCGTAGCTGATGGCTTTGGCCATGAATATGCTCCTGATATCTAGTGAGTGAATGAAATACGAGGTAACTTTATTATTATGCGCTGCAATATTGATCCAATAAATGGAAATAACTTAATTTCACAATTCCTGATTTTGGAGTTGAAAACTGGGGAGTGCAATGCATGTCTTAATATGCGTAGATAGAGAGAAAGTTGTATGAAGCAAATTTGATACTAATGAGTAATAGAGAAAGTTGATAGGGTATATGAGCCCTGTAAATTCTGGATTTGCAGGGCTTGTCGTTTTGACGGGTGGGGTTAGCGACCCGGTTTATCCAGGGAGAGACCCAGGGTGCCGGTGCTGGCCAGCATGAGGAAACCGCCTGCGATTGCCAGGTCTTTGAGGAAAAGAATAGTCTGCATCTGGTCATTGAAGTCAAGGTGGAACAGTAGCGCCGCTGCAATGCAGAATAACGCGAGCAGCCAAGCAACCAGGCGGGTCTGGAAACCTATGATAATCGCAATCCCGCCTAAAACTTCGAGCGCAATGGTGGGCCAGAGCAAAATACCTGGCAAGCCAACTGACTCCATATAGCCGATTGTGCCGGCAGGGTCTGCTATTTTTCCTGCTCCGGCTACTATAAAAATAATAGCAATCAGAATGCGCCCAACTAGATGTGCATATTGGTTCATTGATCTCTCCTCAAATATTGGCATGAAATATGGGTAGTTGGCATTTAGCATGGCTACCAACTACCACCATAAAACAAATCAATTGAAGATGCCACGCTGTTGATGATTGGCTGCCTGCATCAGGAATATGTCCTGATCGTTTTGTTGTTGGTTGCAGAGGGGAAAGTAAAAGAGCAAAGTCCGCATTCTGGCGGACTTTTCCTGTTCGAACGAGTTTGAATCAGCCGGATTGCTGTTAGTGAGCGTGAGTCGGCGGGTTGATACGAATCTTTTGCAGGATAATGGTGGATAGCTCTTCAATGGAGCGGGTGGTGGAGTCAATCCAGCTGATACCCTCACGTTGCATGAGGTCCTCTGCCAGCCGGATTTCATGACGGCAATTGTTGAGCGAAGCGTAATGGCTGTCGGGGCGGCGTTCGCTGCGCACATTATGCAGGCGCTCGGGTTCAATGGACAGGCCATAGAGTTTTTCCGGGTATTTTCTCAAGGCTTCCGGCAGGACGCCACGTTCCAGATCTTCCGGAATGAGCGGATAATTGGCTGCCTTGATGCCGAACTGCATCGCCATATACAAGCTGGTGGGTGTCTTGCCACAGCGCGACACGCCAACCAGAATAACCTGGGCTTCGCTCAGGCCGAAGTCCGTCATGCCGTCATCGTGATTCAAGGTAAAGTTGATGGCGTCAATGCGTTCATAGTAGCTGTTGCCCATCACGCTATGAGCAATACCCGATGTCCTGGACGGCTGTTCCTGCAATTCCTCCGCCAAAGGGTCAACAAAGGAACCAAATACGTCCAGGTTCAGGGCGTCGCTTTGTTTTAACCTGTCGCGCAGTTCAGGGTTCACCAATGTCATGACCACAATGGGGCGCACACCATTTACGCTGACTTCTTCAGCGATGCGGGCGAGGGCCTCATCTACTTTTTGCTCCGAGTTTATAAACGGCAGGCGGACGTGCTTGAAACTGACGGTAGGAAAATGCGCCAGCAGGTGACCGAGGGATTCGGCGGTAATCCCGGTACCGTCGGAAATAAAGAATACAGTACGTTTCTGCATGGCGCGCTATCCTTTGCCGGAGTGTGTTATTTGCTCTTACTGATACGCTGCCAGGTGTTGATCACGGTGTCCGGGTTAAGGGAAATGGACTTGATGCCCTTTTCCACCAGCCATTCTGCGAAATCAGGATGGTCGGAAGGCCCCTGGCCGCAGATGCCGACATACTTGCCCAGGCGGTTTGCGCTGCTGATTGCCATTTCCAGCAATGCCTTGACCGCGGGGTCGCGCTCGTCAAAGCCATGGGCAACCAGGCCGGAGTCACGGTCCATGCCCAGGGAAAGCTGGGTCAGGTCGTTGGAGCCGATGGAGAAGCCATCGAAATATTCCAGGAATTGTTCTGCCAGCAGGGCATTAGATGGGATTTCGCACATCATGATCAGGCGCAGGCCGTTTTCGCCACGCTTGAGGCCATGCTTGGCGAGAATCTCGACCACCTTGCGGGCTTCATCCAGAGTGCGGACGAATGGGATCATTAGCTCGACATTGGTGAGGCCCAGTTGTTCGCGCACCTTGCGCATGGCGATGCATTCAAGCTCGAAGCAATCTTCGAAATCTGGAGAAATGTAGCGTGCGGCGCCACGGAAACCCAACATGGGGTTTTCTTCTTCCGGTTCATAGATTTCGCCGCCAATCAGTTTGCGGTATTCATTCGACTTGAAGTCGGACATACGCGCAATGACGGGTTTAGGCCAGAACGCGGCGCCAATGGTGGCAACGCCTTCGGTCAGCTTGTCAATGTAGAACTGGCGTGGGTTTTCGTAACCCCTAGTGCGGCGCTTGATTTCTGCTTGCATGTCAGCAGGCACGCTGTCCAGGTTGAGGATGGCTTTGGGATGGATGCCAATCATGTTGTTGATGACGAATTCCAGACGGGCAAGGCCGACGCCGTCGTTCGGGATCTGGGCAAAGCTGAAGGCCATGTCGGGGTTGCCTACGTTCATCATGACCTTGACTGGTGCTGGCGGTAGCTTGGCTTCTTCTTCCTGAGTAACGCTAAACGGTACTGCACCGGTATAGACATAGCCGGTTTCACCTTCTGCGCAGGAAACAGTCACAACCTGGCCATCCTGCAGCAAATCAGTGGCATTGCCGCTGCCAACGATGGCAGGGATGCCAAGTTCACGCGCAATGATGGCTGCGTGGCAGGTACGGCCGCCACGATTGGTTACCAGTGCGGAAGCGCGCTTCATGACCGGTTCCCAGTTAGGGTCTGTCATGTCGGCAACCAGCACGTCACCAGGCTGCACGGTATTCATTTCGGAAGCATGCTTGACCACGCGCACTGGGCCGGAACCCACTTTCTGAGTTACTGCGCGGCCAGTGATCAGGGCAGTATGACCTGCGCTCTGGATCTGGAATTTCTCGACTATGCTGCCGCTCTGGGATTGCACAGTTTCTGGGCGGGCTTGCAGGATGTAGAGTTTGCCATCTACACCATCACGACCCCACTCCACGTCCATTGGACACTTATAGTGTTCTTCGATCAATACGGCAAAACCGGCAAGTTCGAGGATTTCTTCGTCGGAGATAGAATAGCGCGCGCTTTCTTCCGGGCTGTTTTCCTCGGTATGTGTGCTCTTGCCGGCAACGTTACTATTGCTGAAAACCATCTTGATCAGCTTGGAGCCGAGATTACGGCGCACGATAGCCGGGAAACCCTTGGCCAGCAGTGGCTTGTGCACATAGAACTCATCGGGGTTTACCGCGCCTTGCACCACGGTCTCGCCAAGACCGTAAGAGGAGGTAATGAAGACTACGTCACGGAAGCCGGATTCGGTATCCATGGTGAACATCACGCCGGAACTCCCCAGATTGCTACGCACCATGCGCTGCACACCTGCGGACAAGGCCACGTCGGCGTGGACAAAACCCTTGTGCACGCGGTAGGAGATAGCACGGTCGTTATACAGGGAAGCGAATACTTCCTTGATGGCGTGCAGGATATTGTCCAGGCCACGGATGTTGAGGAAGCTTTCCTGCTGACCTGCGAAGGAGGCATCCGGCAAGTCTTCAGCCGTCGCTGAAGAACGCACAGCAAAGGTCACGTCGTCGCCAGACTCGGTAGTCAGCGTCTTGTAATGTTCTGCGATTGCATTTTGCAATTCTGCCGGGAATGGAGTGTCCACAATCCACTTGCGGATTTTTTCGCCAGTGGCGGTCAATGCGTCAACGTCATCCACATTGAGCTTGTCGAGCTCCGCATTGATGCGTTTGTCCAGGTCGTCCTGCGCCAAGAACTGGCGATAGGCGTGAGCGGTGGTGGCGAATCCTCCAGGCACTCGCACCCCCTTGGCGGTGAGTTGACTGATCATTTCACCTAGTGAGGCGTTCTTGCCGCCAACTGCAGGGACATCGGAGATGCGCAGCTTATCAAAGGCGATTACGTAATCCAACATGTTAACTCTCCATCAGTTGCATGGCGCCCGGTGCGCGTAAGTTTTTGTTTCAGCAGGATTTCTGTCAGGTTCTAGCGGCTAGCCAGAGTCATACTGGAAAGCTGTAAAGGTAAGAACTGCAGGCATTAAACCAATATTTTGCCTTATTCTGGCCTTTTATGTCACGTGTCGCCGTGTCGGAACAGCGAAAATTGCTTAATTTTCCGGCAAGCAGGGTGGGATTCTAATCGCGGTAAATATTCCCAGGGAAGGGGAGTGGTCCTAATGGACTAATGGCATTGCCGGATTATTTACGAACCGGATGTTTGTTCAGCTTGCGTTGCAGGGTGCGCCTATGCATGTTGAGGCTACGCGCGGTAGCGGAAATATTTCCGTCATTTTCCTGCAGGACGCGCTGGATATGCTCCCACTCCATGCGGTTGACAGAGAGGGCATTGCTGGCAACCGGAGTATGGATATCGCCTTCGATGCGCTCAAATGCGGCCAGGATCTGGTCTGCATCAGCAGGTTTGGACAGATAGTGCGTAGCGCCCAGCTTGACGGCTTCTACTGCGGTGGCGATGCTTGCATAACCCGTCAGCACAACGATGCGGGTTTGGTTGTCGATCTGGTGCAGGTGTCTGACCAACGTCAGACCGGAGTCGCCGGGCATGCGGAGGTCGATCACGGCATATTCCGGGCTTTCATCCACATAAAGCGACATGGCTTCATTCACATTGCAGGCAGTTTGCACATGAAAGCCGCGTTTTTGCATGGCTTTTCCTAATACTTGCGTGAAGATCTCATCATCATCGACGATCAATATCGTGGGCTGGTCTTGCAAGGGTTCAGTCATCATGGTGCGGGCGTTAAGCTAAACGGAGTGTTCTGAGAGGAATGCGGATTCTGGTCAAAGTGCCCTGCGGCTCCCTGGGGTGGAACGTGACTTCTCCATCAAATTGTTCCAATACGGATTTTGCAAGGAATATACCCAACCCCAATCCGCCGGAATGCTGTTTGGTACTGTGAAACAGGGTACCCATCAAAGCCAGGTCGTCCGCGCCGGGAAAATGGCCATTATCCTGAATGTCTATTGTCAGCATTTCATGCTCTAGCCTGACCAACAGGCTGATACCCTCTGGCGATGCATCGGCGGCGTTGTTGATCAGGTTGATGATGGACTGCCCCAACGCGAGATCTGCCACAATGACTGGGGCAGGCTGAGGAAGCTGACAATCGAGTTCGAGGGGCGTTGCGGGACGCATGTCTCTCCAGCGGCCTGTCAATTGCGTAATAAAGTCATGAAGCGGTAAGGAGGTAGAGGACTCCGAGCGCATCATGCCGGCCGATGCCGTGATGGAGGAGAGGATTTCCTTGCAGCGATCGATCTGCTTGCGCAACAGGGAGAGAGAGCTGGAAAGCTCTGGATCGTGCTGGTGTTCCTGAAATAGTTCCTGTGTCAGTATTGCCATGGTGGATAATGGCGTGCCTAGTTCATGGGCAGCGCCTGTCGCCAGCGTGCCCAGCGCCAGCATGCGTTCGCTTGCCAGTACTTTTTCGCGGGATTCGGCCAGCAACCGGTCATATTCACGCAGGTTGCGCCCCATGCGCTCCACGAAAAAGGCGATCACGACTGCGCTGACGACAAAGCCGCACCACATGCCAAGCAGATGCAGGCCAAAGCCTTCATCGTGTTCGTGGTAAGAAGCGCCAAGATGCATATGGGTATGAATGACGAGCGGCTCATACCAGAACATCAGCAGGCTGTAAGCCGCAATGACCAATCCTGCGATCAGCCAGGTGTGGCGCCAGGGCAATGAAACCGCCGCAACAGACAATGGCAGCAGATACATCCAGACAAAAGGATTGCTGTAGCCGCCGGTGGCATAAAACAGCCAGGTGAGCAGGGCAATATCCAGCAATAGCTGCAATAACAGCTCCAGGTCGTGGATGCGTGCCTTACGCCACAGACGCAACCAGCTGACGAAATTGACAATCACCATCAGTCCAAGCGCGCTGGCGACTTCCGCGACAGGAAGCATGATATGAAATGCCTTGGCAGCAACCAGGCTGGCCAGGACCAGGGTGATCATCATGACAACGCGTAGCCAGAGCAGCCGGCGCAGGTTGGGGGCAAAGGCGAGGAAGGACATGAGGTCATTTTACCCCAGGTGCAGGCAGCGTATGCATGCGGCAAAATGCCGCGTCATGCTAGGCACTGCAATAGTGGCTGGAGAGCCCTGCGACAATGTGCCGCATTCCTTATTCCTTATGCGCTCGTTAATATGTACTCATCCAGATATATGGATACCCCATCTTAATTTCCGGGCTTTATCGTCCTGTGTTCTCAAGGCTGGGCACTTGCTGGTGTCCGGCCTTTTCTTTCATATTCTTTCATATGTTTACAGCGTAGTGATTTTTCTCATTTATTACGGGCACGCAAACGGTTCTCGGCAATATCCATAGAGCCATTTGACGATGTTGTGATAGTGATTAGCCCGTTTGGCCCCTGCCGTTTTTACTCACAAAAGCATATACTTGCCCCCGAAGAAAAACCTATGGCAATAAATATTGACTGGGGAGAGGCTGGATGATGCGTGAGGGCTGGTAAGCCAGAGGCGCCGTGATGCATGACCTTGCAGCTGCCGGGGGATGCGTTTACCTGAGCGGAATCAGACCCGGAAAAGAATAATAAGCACTTTTCTCTATCTTACGGTTAATTGTCGCATACACTATCTGTATACGCTTCAATGAGTTAAGAAAGCATGAAACAACACATTAGCGGAATTATCGGGGTTTTGGTCAGTTGGTCGGCAATGGCAGTGGAAATCGGGCCAGATGCGGTCAATTATGATGAGGATGTGGAGCTACGCCAAATGGCAGATCGCATCCCGAGCAACTGCCGCGTAGCCGGGGCGCGTGATGCGAATGGCCAGCCGGTATTTTTCTGGCAGCATACCTTCAAGGATGGAACGCGTGACCTGGTAATGGCAGCTTCGCTGCAAGGCCGTCTGCAGGGTATACGCCGGGTGACCTATGGCGGCAGCCAGAGTCTGGGCTGTCATTTCCCTCTGCTGGCCCTTGTGCGTGGCGGGAGCTGGGGCTGGCATCTGGTGTGGATGCGCATGAACCGAGGTGTGTTTTATGCGCGCATGGATAGCGCTGCCTGGGTTTCTTCTCCTCCCAAGCGCATGACCACTGCTGATGTCAGCCTGATCGAATTGAGCGCGGAGTATAACCACGTTACCCTGAATTGGCTGGAAATTCGTCCCGATGGCACTTCCATGCCTTATCGCATGTTTTCTGACGATGACGGGCGTACCTGGGAAATGCGTTAGATAGTTTTATTGCCGAGTACAGACTTGAATTTGGGTGGATAACCACCATTTAACAGTCAATTAAATCTCTCGTGATATTGAAGAAAGGCGACCATGCGTTTCGATAAATTGACTACCAAGTTCCAACAAGCACTCGCCGATGCGCAAAGCATTGCAGTTGGCAACGACAACTCCTCGATTGAACCACAACACCTGTTGTTGGCTCTGCTGGGTCAGGATGACGGCGGCACGGCTTCTCTACTGGCGCGTGCCGGAGTAAACCTTGCCCCGCTCAAGGCGGCATTGCAGGCTTCCGTCAGTAACCTGCCGCAAATTCAAGGCAATGGCGGTGAGGTATCCATTTCCCGTGATCTCAACAATCTCCTGAACGTCACGGATAAGAATGCCCAGAAACGCAACGATGCTTATATTGCGAGTGAAATGTTCCTGCTCGCGCTGGCGGATGACAAAGGCGAGACCGGGCGACTGCTGAAAACCCATGGCCTGACCAAGCAGGCGCTGGAGCAGGCGGTGAATGCCGTGCGTGGCAGTGATGGCGTCAACAGCCAGGAGGCCGAGGGCAACCGCGAGGCATTGAAGAAATTCACCGTAGATCTGACCGAGCGCGCCCGTCATGGCAAGCTGGATCCAGTAATTGGCCGCGACGATGAAATCCGTCGCGCTATCCAGGTATTGCAGCGTCGTACCAAGAATAACCCTGTACTGATCGGCGAGCCTGGCGTGGGCAAGACCGCGATTGTCGAAGGCCTGGCGCAGCGCATCGTAAATGGCGAAGTGCCCGAAACGCTCAAGAACAAGCGCGTGCTGGTGCTGGACATGGCGGGTTTGCTGGCTGGCGCCAAATACCGTGGCGAGTTCGAGGAACGTTTGCAAGCGGTGCTCAAGGAGCTGGCGCAGGACGAGGGCCAGACTATCGTCTTTATCGACGAAATCCATACCATGGTTGGCGCAGGCAAGGCCGAGGGGGCGATGGATGCTGGCAATATGCTCAAGCCTGCCCTGGCGCGTGGTGAGCTGCATTGCGTAGGCGCAACTACGCTGGACGAGTACCGCAAGTACATTGAGAAAGATGCCGCGCTGGAGCGCCGCTTCCAGAAAGTGCTGGTGGGTGAGCCTTCCGTGGAAGCCACGATTGCAATACTGCGCGGTTTGCAGGAAAAATACGAACTGCACCACGGTGTCGAGATCACCGATCCGGCCATTGTAGCTGCGGCCGAGCTGAGCCATCGCTATATCACTGACCGCTTCTTGCCGGATAAGGCGATCGACCTGATTGATGAGGCCGCCTCGCGCATCAAGATGGAGATTGATTCCAAGCCGGAGGCGCTGGACAAGCTGGAGCGTCGCTTGATCCAGCTCAAGATCGAGCGTGAGGCTGTACGCCGCGAAAAGGATGAAGCTTCGCAGAAGCGCTTTTCGCTGATTGAAGAGGAAATCACCCGACTGGAGAAGGAATACGCTGACCTGGAAGAAATCTGGAAGGCGGAAAAAGCCCAGGTGCAAGGCAGCAAGCATCTCAAGGAAGAAATCGAGAAGGTTCGTGTGCAGATCGAGGAAGCCACGCGCAAGGGTGAATGGCAGAAGGTGTCCGAGCTGCAATACGGCAAGCTGCCGCAACTGGAAACCCAGCTCAAGCAGGCAGCCAGCGCCGAGGAGCAAGGCGAGCGTAAGCATCACCTGTTGCGTACCCAGGTGGGTGCCGAGGAAATTGCCGAGGTGGTCTCGCGCGCGACTGGCATCCCGGTCTCCAAGATGTTGCAAGGCGAGCGCGATAAGCTGCTGCATATGGAAGACAAACTCCATGAGAGAGTGGTCGGCCAGGATGAGGCTGTACGACTGGTTAGCGATGCGATCCGCCGTTCGCGTTCCGGGTTGTCCGACCCGAACCGGCCTTATGGTTCTTTCCTGTTCCTTGGGCCGACCGGCGTCGGCAAGACCGAGTTGACCAAGGCATTGGCCGGGTTCCTGTTTGATTCCGAAGATCACCTGATTCGCATCGACATGAGCGAATTCATGGAGAAGCACTCGGTGGCCCGCCTCATTGGCGCGCCTCCCGGTTATGTCGGTTATGAAGAGGGCGGTTACCTGACTGAAGCTGTGCGTCGCAAGCCGTATTCGGTAATCCTGCTGGACGAAGTCGAGAAGGCGCACCCGGATGTGTTCAATGTGCTGTTGCAAGTGCTGGATGATGGCCGTCTGACCGATGGACAAGGCCGCACCGTGGACTTCAAGAATACGGTGATCATCATGACTTCCAACCTGGGTTCGCAGATGATCCAGAATATGGCAGGCGATGATTACCAGGTGGTCAAGCTGGCGGTGATGGGTGAAGTGAAGGCCAATTTCCGGCCCGAGTTTGTCAACCGGATTGATGAGGTTGTGGTGTTCCATGCCTTGGGTGAGGCGCATGTGAAGTTGATTGCTGGCATCCAGTTGCAAAGCCTGGCCAAGCGTCTGGCGGCGATGGAGATGCATCTCGAAGTGAGTGATGCTGCGCTGGCAGAAATCGCTAATGCCGGTTTCGATCCGGTTTACGGCGCGCGGCCGCTTAAGCGTGCCATTCAGTCCGAGATCGAGAATCCGTTGGCGAAGGAAATCCTCAACGGCAACTTCGCGGCCAAAGATACCGTGCATGTGGATTTCAAGGGTGGTCGCATGGTGTTCAGCAAGCAATAAGCTGGATCAGCAAGGGCAGGAGTAATCCTGCCCTTTTTTATGATAGAAAGATTTTTCGGCAAAATGAGAAAGGCTTGGAATTTGGATATGAGTTCACTGTCCAACTTTCAGCCCAGCTTAAAATGGCATTGATTGGATGACATCTGCGCTGGCAAACAGCCAGGAGGAAGAAAAATGAGAATAGTGATTGCTGCCATGGTTGGCAGTCTGATACTCGTCGGGTGCGCCACGACGACCCAGCAGCAGGAGCCGCAGATACAGCGTATCTCTGCAGAAGAGTTGGACAAGTTAATGCCGCAGCCTGCGCCGTTCATTACTTATGACGAGCTGGTGCGCTTGTCCAAAGCAGGCACGAGTGCGGACGAGATCATTGCCAAGATCAAAGAAAGCAATTCCCGCTATGAGTTGACTCCTTCCAAGGCATTGGAACTGAGCAAGCAGGGCGTGGATGCCAAGGTGTTGGATTATATTTACAGCAGCCGGGAACAGGCCTTGCGGGATGGATTTGCCGAAGAAATTAACAAGCGGGAAAAGGAAAAAGTCATCGAGCAGGAGAAGTTGCGCCGCGAATACCAATGGCGCTATCGCAACGATATGTACTGGGGTCCAGGTTGGGGGCCATACTGGCGCGGTTATTACGGTCCGCGTTGGGGCTGGTGATGCCGGAGAAAAGGCTGGAAGATTCCAGCCTTTTTTATTGGTTCAATCTTGTTGGATTTGAATATAAGGCGATGGCCCTCTATCTACCTGTCTCTGTCCTGTTGCCAGCGAAGATGGGACTGTCAAGCGCGAGGTCTGCGGCGACGTGTGGCCATGCCCACGATACCCAACCCTGCCAGTAGCATGACATAGGAATTTGCCTCAGGCACGGCGGCAATATTGGCGACTACCTGGATGGATTGCAGGTTGATCGAGGCAGTACCTATTACACCTTGGGGTTCATACACATCTTCCCAATAGCCATCCTCAACCCATTGGTCGGGCTCGCAGAATCCGTATTCATCACAAGGCCCCGGTTCGTAATAGCCGGTGTCTATCCACACTTGACCCATATAAACATCAATCCAGGTGTAATCTGCCCAAGCTTCAAAAGAACCGGCGATTGTGGGGAGAACGGCACCGGGGATAATGCCTGTTGCACTGAAAGTGGAGCCATACCCATCAGAACCGTAAAATGAAGCTCCTGAACCGTTAACGCTCACACCGGCGGCACCCAGACTGCCGTTTGATGCGTCATAAGTGCCGGAATAGGTGATGGAGTAACTTTCGATGGTCTGGCCAGGATGGGCAGTAAAGGACAATGGAAGGGAAAAGGTACCGGAAAAGCTTTCGTAACCAAAATAACGGCCACCGTCCGCGCTGGTATACAAAGACCCACCAAAGCTGATTGAAACACCATTGGTAACACCGGATATTGAAGCAATACTGTTATCCAATGTTTGCCAGCCGTAATATGCATCATCGACCTCAAACAGGAATGTATCCGGATCATAGGTGATATCGACCGCACTGGAGTTGATGGTGGTGGAGGCTGCCATGGCAGGCACTGCGGCTGCGAACAGAGCGATAGCACTCAAGTAACGTATTTTCATTTTGAATCTCCCGGGGGTAGTAGAGGAAATGATAATTGCACGCTGCGATATAAATATATTTTTATGTCGCATAAATAAATATAGTCCAATCGGACTATTGGAAGCTCATGGCCATGGACATGGGAAAAGCAGCGGAGCGGCTACTTCGTTTTTCAGTATTGCGTCCAGTCGCTATACTTCCGCTATCAGCCGTTATCAGGGGTATTCGCATGCAGCAACGACATCACCAGATTATTCAATCCACAAATGGACGCCGTTTGTATGACATCACGCCAGCCGTGGTGCGTTGGGTGGGTGAAGCGGGAATAAGAGAGGGATTGCTGACTTTATATATCCAACACACCTCGGCTAGTATCATGGTCAATGAAAACTATGATTCGGACGTGCTGGTGGATATGGAAAGCTTTTTTGCAAGGCTGGTGCCGGATGGCGATCCTTTGTTTATCCATACCGCAGAGGGGCCGGATGATATGCCTGCCCATGTGAGGTCGGCGCTGACCCAGACCAGTATTTCCATCCCTGTGCTGGATGGCAAGGCCGCGTTGGGTACTTGGCAGGGGATATTCCTCTATGAGCATCGCCGCATGCAGCATACGCGCAAGGTACTGCTGCACTTGATCGGCGAGTAATCTGGGAGTCCGTTTGTTACTTGACGACGCTCCAGCTTAGCGGGTCGAAAGGCTTGCTCTGGTGGCGTAGCTCGAAATAAACGCCGTGCTGCTCGTTGCCGCCGCTGTTTCCCACGGCGGCAATAGTGTCTCCACCCTTGACGTTGTCTCCGACCTGTTTCAATACTGCCTGATTGTTGCCATAAAGGCTCATATAGCCGCTGCCGTGGTCGACGATGATCAGGTTGCCAAAGCCGCGTAGCCAGTCCGCAAACACGACCTGGCCGCTGGCGACTGATTTGACCTCGCTGCCTTCGCTGGCGCGAATGAACAGGCCTTTCCATGAAATGCCGGTGTCAGCACGGCTGCTGCCGAAGCGGTTGGTGATTTCGCCGCGCACGGGCAGGTTGAGTTTGCCTTTCAATGAAGCAAAGCTGGTACCGTCGAACGCATTGCTAGGCAGGGTTTCGTTGCGACCGACAATTTTGCCGCTGGCGGGTTTGGTTGCAGATTTTTCGGCTGGCTGGCTGGGCCTTTCTCGGTTTGCCTCGCGCTGGGCTTTTTCCCTTGCAGCTTTTGCCGCCTTTTCTCTTGCGGCTTTTTCACGTGCAGCCTGCTCGCGCGCTGCTTTGGCGAGTCTCTCCATCAATTGCGTCAGGCGTTGCTCGTCGCGCTTGAGCTTGTCAATTTCATTGCGCTGCGCGCTGATCTTGCTCGACAGTTGCTTGACCAGTTTGTCGCGCTGGCTTTTCTGCTGCTGCAATTCCTCGCGTTCTTTTTCCTGCTGCTCCTGCAATGTGTCCAGTCGTTCTAGCGTTTTACTGGCCTCCGCATTCAGGGTTTCTATCTGGGCGATATTGGCAGCCGCAGCATCCATCAATTCCTTGCGAGCCTGGGAAACATAGCCGAAGTAATGCAGTTGCCGTGCGGCAGTATTGGGATCTTGTTGCTGCAGCAGTACTTGTGCCTGGCTGGGTTTGCCATGCAGGTATTGTTGGTAGAGCTGCTGATCCAACAATGCCTGCTGCTGCTTGAGCTCGGCTTCGTGGGCAGCTTTCCGCTGTTGCAGAGAGTGTAATGTCTGGCTGTTTTCCTGCTGCTGCTGCCTGAGGTCGTGAAGTTTGCGGTTGGCCTCGCTGATTGCCTTCTCGCTCTTTTTAAGCGCATCGGCGGCTTCAGCATGCGCTTCTGTCGAACTACTTAGTTCTTTTTTCAGTGATTCGAGGCGCTGGTGAATTTCATCCAGTGCAGCCTTGGGCTTCTCCGGAGCATCCTTGCCAGCTCCTGCTGCTGGTGCGGTGAAAAGGCTGCTTGCCAGCAGCATGCTGAGCCAGCGTGCATGCATGTATTTATGCTGCCTTGAAAGTAACCAGGGACTTCCCGGTCATTTCCGCTGGCTGCTTGAGGCCCATCATGGCAAGCAGGGTGGGCGCCAAGTCGCAAAGCGAGCCGGTGCCGGGAGTTGCCAGGTCGGCAGGCTTGCCGATAAAGAACAGTGGTACCTGGTTGGTGGTGTGCTGTGTATGCGGCTGGTGGTTCTCGTAGTCGACCATTTGCTCTACGTTGCCGTGGTCGGCGGTGATGATCATTTGGCCGCCGATGCTTTCCATGGCCTTGACGATGCGGCCGATACTGGCGTCAACCGTTTCCACAGCCTTGATCGCGGCATTGAGGTCGCCGGAGTGGCCGACCATGTCGCAATTGGCATAGTTGCAGATGATGGCATCGTATTTTCTGCTCAGGATAGCGGCTTCCAGCTTGTCGGTAACTTCGGGCGCGCTCATCTCTGGCTGCAGATCGTAGGTAGCGACCTTGGGGGATGGCACCAGAATGCGGTCTTCTCCGGCGAATACCTGCTCTTCCCCACCGTTAAAGAAAAAGGTCACGTGCGGATATTTCTCGGTCTCGGCAATGCGCAGTTGGGTGAGGCCGTGCTGGGCGACGTATTCGCCGAAGGTGTTGCGGATTTCCATAGGCTCGAAAATCGGTTTGGCACGGGTTTCTGCCTTGTCATATAAAGTCAGGGTATAAAAACCTGACAATTTGGGCTGGCGGCGGCGGTTGAAGCCTTCAAAATCCGGATCCAGCAGGGCATGGGTAAGCTGGCGTGCGCGATCGGAACGGAAATTGACGAAAATGACTATATCGCCATCTTCCATTTTGACGGGCTGCTCGCCAGGTGCAACGATTGCAGTGGCTTTGACGAACTCATCCTTTTCGTCGCGCCCATAGGCAGCTTCCAGGCCAGCCAGCGCGGTGGGGGCGCTGTATTCGCCTTCGCCTTCCGTGATCAGGTTGTAGGCCGCTTCGACACGTGGCCAGCGTTTGTCGCGGTCCATGGCGTAGAAACGTCCACAGATAGAAGTGATCTTGCCGCCGCCGATCCGGGCGCAAGCTTCCTCCAGCTTTTTCAGGTAGGGCTTGGCGCTGATGGGCGGCGTATCGCGGCCATCAAGGAAGGCATGCACGTATACTTTTTCTACCCCAGCCTTAACCGCCATTTCAATAGTGGCGTGGATATGATCTTGATGGCTGTGCACGCCGCCATCGGACAACAGTCCGAGGATGTGTACCGCCTTGTGGCCTGTCTTGGCCTTGTTGATAGCTTCAACCAGGATTGGGTTGCTGAAGAATTCGCCCGAAGCAATTGATCGGTTGATGCGCTCGAAATCCTGGAACACCACGCGGCCCGCACCAATGTTCAGGTGACCTACTTCAGAGTTGCCCATCTGGCCGGTCGGCAGGCCGACGAAGGTTTCCGAAGCGTTGATCAGCGTATGCGGATATTGTTTCCAGAAACGGTCGAGATTGGGCGTATTGGCTAGGGCAATGGCGTTGTCACGGCTATCTTCGCGGTAGCCGAAGCCATCAAGGATCACGAGCAGGGCAGGGGTTACAGTCATGTTGGTCAGGTCCTGGTGAATGCGATGTTAACCTTATATTTTAGAGAGTTTTTCTCGATCACGCATGCCTAATCGCCTGTCTGGCTTGCATTTGAATGATTTCTGCGCAATTTTTTCCGGGAGCGCTTGAATCTTTGCTGACAGTCGTCATCTACTTCACAGTGGCAGTCGGTTGGCGAGCGTAATTTAGGTACAATGGGCAGTTTTAGGCATTTCTTGAGGTGATTGTGGATTTTTTGGCAAAAAATGCATTATGGGCGGGACTGGCCCTGGGTTCGGCCCTCATGCTGCTATGGCCGATGCTTAAGCGCGGCGCTGGTGCGAGCGTGAGCGCCAATGATGCCGTGCTGCTGATCAATCGTTCTGGCGCCGTAGTTTTGGATATTCGTGATGATGCCGCGTTTGCGGCTGGGCATATCGCCGAGGCCAAGCATATTCCCTTGGCGCAATTGTCTGATCGTCTCAAAGAGCTGTCCAAGTTCAAGGAGAAGCCTGTATTGGTCTGTTGCGATAACGGTATCCAGTCTGGCAAGGCGGCAGTGATATTGGCGAAGCAGGGCTTCGCGCAGGTGCGCCAATTGCAGGGCGGCGTCAAGACATGGCAGGAAGCAAAGCTTCCATTGGTGAAGGTTAGATAATGGCAAATATATTGATGTATACCACCGGCACTTGTCCTTATTGCGTCAATGCCGAGCGGTTGTTGCTGAACAAGGGCGTGCAGCAGATTAACAAGGTGCGTGTAGACCTGGAGCCGGAGCTCAGGATGAAAATGATGGAGCAGACCGGCAGGCGCACTGTTCCGCAAATCTATATCGATGATGTGCATGTGGGCGGGTTTGACGACCTGCATGCGCTGGATATGGCTGGCAAACTGGATGTGATGCTGGCGAAATAGTGTCATGGAGTTGCAGTACAAAAACATGACTTAAGCGGATAGAATGGCAGGCTTGAAGTTTTAAACGCTTGTAATATTTTTATTTCATCGACAAGGAAGCGCGAGACGCGACCTGAAACCAAGGGAAGAAACATGGCAGAAGAACAGGCAGTAGCACAAGACCAACAACCGGCATTCGGTATCGAAAAGATCTACGTCAAGGATCTCTCACTGGAAATCCCGAATGCACCACAGATTTTCACACAGCGTGAAACACCCCAGGTTTCCATTGAGTTGAGCAACGCAACGGCGCAACTGGAGGATGGTATCTATGAAGTGACCGTAACCGTAACAGTAACCTCCAAACTGGGCGAAAAGACAGTATTCCTGGTGGAAGTGGCGCAAGCTGGCATTTTCCAGATCCGCAACGTGCCACAGGAGAATCTGGATATCATCCTTGGTGTGACTTGCCCGAACATCGTGTTCCCTTACGCGCGCGAAACCATTTCCGATATCGTTACCCGCGCAGGCTTCCCACCCATCTTGCTCAACCCGGTCAATTTTGAAGCGCTCTACGCACAACAAAAGCAGGAACAAGCCAAGGCCAATGGCACAACCACTCACTAAGCTATTTGTCGTAGTTTCCATGCTGATGCCTGCATGGGCATCAGCGGTCGAGTTTCGCTCAATTTCAGTTCCCAAGGCAGTGGTGTATGACACACCATCCGCCGCAGGCAAGAAAACTTTCATCCTGGGCCAAGGCTATCCTGTCGAGGTGCTTGTGAACCTGGGCGACTGGATCAAGGTACGCGACGCACAGGGCAGTTTGAACTGGATTGAGGCCAAGCAGCTTGCTGCCAAGCGCACTGTGCTGGTCAAGAGCGGCCAGGCCGATGTCAGACAGGCGGCTGAAGCAGGCTCGGCTCTGATCGGCAAGCTTGATAAAGATGTTGTGCTCGATATGGTCGAGCCTCCGGTCAATGGCTGGGTCAAGGTCAAGCATAGGGATGGCATGACAGGATATGTGCTTGCCTCTTTCCTATGGGGCTTTTGACGAGCCGCTTAAGTAGCAATCTATGAAGAAAATTACAGTCTTGGGTGCGGGTGCCTGGGGAACGGCGCTGGCGCTGCAAATCAGCCGCCAGCACCAGGTGTCGCTGTGGACGCGCAACCAATCGCATATCATGGATATGCAGATCACGCGTGCCAACCTGCAATACTTGGGCGACTTTACTTTTGGCGACCAACTCACCGTGGAAGGCGATCTCGGCCGCGCACTAGAAGGCACGGACCTCATCGTCTCCGTGGTGCCGACCAATGGCTTCCGCAATGCTTTGAAGGAAATCAAGCGGTTGGGCTGCGATGCACCTTTGATCTGGGCTTCCAAGGGCCTGGAGGCAGCCACGGCCAAACTGCCGCATGAGGTTGCGCAGGATGAGCTGGGCGACAGCCGCCCTTGGGGGGTGTTGTCCGGACCCAGCTTCGCAGCGGAACTGGTGCGTGGATTACCAACAGCTGTGACGCTGGCAGCTAATGATGCCGAATTTGCGGCACAGGCTGGCGCTTTGCTGCATGGCGGTAACTTCCGCGTCTATACCAGCACTGACGTGATCGGCGTCTCTGTTGGCGGCGCACTCAAGAATGTGCTGGCGATCGCTGCAGGCATCAGCGATGGCATGCAGTGTGGCAATAATGCCCGTGCCGCGCTGATCACGCGAGGCATGGCCGAGATGACGCGCTTCGGCGTGGCATTGGGCGGCGCCAAGGAAACCTTCATGGGGCTGACAGGCGCTGGCGATCTGATCCTTACCTGTACCGGGCAATATTCGCGCAACCGCGAAGTGGGCCTGCGACTTGCCAATGGCCAGACCCTGCAGGAGATTCTCAAGACTCTGGGTCATGTGGCCGAAGGTGTGCATACTGCCCGCGAAGTACTCAAGCGCGCCAACCTGCTCGGTGTGGACATGCCGATTACGCAGGAAGTCGATCAGGTATTGTCACATGGTCGATCGCCACGGCAGGCAATGGAGAACCTGCTGAGCCGGGAACAAAAATCCGAGTCTCAATAAGATCCGATCAATGCAAAAAGCACCAGTTGGTGCTTTTTTTATCTACCAAATTTGATTAAATCGCCCCATCGAAATCGTGCTGTCGCCAGGCTTCGTATAGCAATATGGCAGCGGAGTTGGAGAGGTTTAGGCTGCGGCTTTCCGGCATCATGGGTAACCTGACTCTGTGCTCGGGGCTGAACTCGGCGCGGATTTCTTCCGGCAGGCCGCGTGTCTCCGGGCCGAATACAAATACATCTCCCGGCTGAAAGCGGATATTGCTGTGGCGCGTGCTGCCCTTGGTAGTGAGCGCAAACATCCTGTGGCCTGTCAGCGCCTGTTTGCAGGCTATCCAATCCTCATGCACGACCAAGTTGGCGTATTCGTGGTAATCCAGCCCGGCGCGCTTCAACTGCTTATCCTCCAGCGTGAACCCTAACGGTTTGACCAGGTGCAGGCGGGTACCGCTGTTGGCGCACAGGCGGATGATATTGCCGGTATTGGGTGGAATTTCTGGCTGATATAAAACGATTTCAAACATTTATGATGAGATGGTTCGTGCGATCACCCAGCATTCTACATGGCTGGCCCCCGCATCCTTCACAGTTTTTGCCAATGCGTTGAGGCTGGCCCCCGTCGTCATGACGTCATCCAGTAATACGATACGTTTTCCTTGCAGGTCAGCCGTGCAGGCAAAAGCGCCGTGCATATTCCTGATGCGTTGCTTGTATGGCAGGCTGGCCTGCGGCGGAGTGGGTTTGACGCGTTTGCAGGCATGCAGGTTGACTGGCATGGATAATTGCTTGCTGACGATCCTGGCGATTTCCACAGATTGATTGAAGCCGCGCTCCTTGATGCGCTGAGGATGCAACGGCATGGGGATGATGCAATCTGGCAATGGCAGGTGCTTGACCTGGCTGGCCAGTAAATGGCCCATTGTGCGGGCCAATGGGAGCAATTGTCCGTATTTGTATTGCTGCAATATGACCGAGAACGGAAATTGATATTGGAACAAGCATTGGACCGCATCAAACGATGGAGAGGACCGGAGGCATTGTCCGCAAAGATGATTGTCTGGACTAGGCAACGCACATTGCGGGCAGAGGTTTTCCAAGTGCCACGGCATGTCGCGCAGGCAATGATCACAAATACCCAGGCTACTGGCCTGATTTGCGCAAAGCAAACAGGACTGGGAAAGCAGCAGTTCCATGAGCCTGGTAATCAACGATGGCCTATCCGCTATTGGTAGAAAGTTAGCGGATTGTAGCGCTTATTGCACCTGCTTGCTTCAGCAGGCGAAATGGCTGCTGTTATTGGGTTTCTATACTCATATCCCGCCAGCATTCCTTATGCGCCTTGAGCAGTGCGAACAGTCCGGCGGGTACAACCACCGCGAAAGCAATTGCCCACAGGACTAGGCCAAGATGCAGGCCATCGCCTACCAGTGGGATCAACACGCCCGCGAAGATCATGGAGGCAAGCAAGCCACCAAAAATGCCGTAAAAACGGTAACCCGCATGTTGGGTATATTGTCTGACCAATGGATTGGGATGATGAATATTGGCGGAATAGACAAAAATGGAAAGACCTATCCAGATCAGCAGGACAGGGAAAAGCGGCATCAGGAGCACGGCAATCACGGAGCCAAAATTGAAAACCTGTGCGCACCTCTTTTGTGATCGCGCGCTGATGACGGAAGTTGCTGTCTGATTTTCCATACTGTCGTTCCCTTATTCAACAATCTGAGAACATTATGAAAGTTTTTATAAATCAATAATAATGAAATTTATCTGCTGTTTATATGATAATTATTGATATTTGGTTAAAGGGTGTTTGTTGGTTGTGCAACTTGCAATTTGTAGTGATTTTCTTAAGTAAACAGAGCATTGAAAGTGAGCGCATCGACAGAATCTTAAATTCTCGATAGCCGTGTCACGGCTGGCTTACGTGGGGAAGGTGACTGATTTCTTTGATGAATCGAACACCAAGGATAAGCTATTCTGGTTGCCATCATTGCATGTAGTGCAAGCATTAAAGAACGACTTGGATATTCGTGCCGGTATTGCCAAAACTGTGCGCCGTCCCTCACTGCGTGATCTTTCTCCAACCATAGTCACTGAGGATGGCACGATAGCCGAACCTGATACGGCAGGTAACCCAAATGTTGTCCCTGAAACTGCATGGGGCCTGTGCGATAGAGCATACTTACCGCTCAATGTATGTCAAGTTAACCTATCTGTTTTAAAATTTAGTAAGTATCAAAAAGGAGCCATGTGTTCCTTTTTTTATTTGAATCAAAGGAATTTCTGGAGGGTTGTCTGGAAGCAATATCAAGCTGATATTAATCATCCACATGTTGAATGAAATATAAGTAAAGATTGAAAACTTAGGTTTTGTTTAATATTTGTGCAAATGTAAAGTGATTGTTGTCGTGAATGTTGACAAGTTATAATTCGGGTTAAATTTTCATAAGGATTGTCATGGCGACTAAAATTGTCACGGCCAAACAGCAGATGCGGGCAGCGCAAGCTTTCCCCTTCTTTTCCAGCCTTGCAGTCATCATCCCGATATTGATTCCCTTCTGGATTGCAGCTTCTATTTTTTCCTACTGTTCTATTGCGCATCATCCATGCAACCGGGTCTGCCAATATCTGGTGCCGGCAGGGTATCGTTTTTATGGGTTGATGGGAACCTGGGTGGTGTTGCTCAATTTCAGTTCGCAACTGGCCGATTGGGCGGGCGGTGCCTTGAGGCTGGCATTCATTGTATGGGCAATCAGTATTCTTGTGATTGTGCCGTTTGGTATTCGTGACATCCTGCGGGCGCGAAAAGAACCCTGGCAAGATATCACGGTTGAAACAGAATAAAGTGAAGAGAGGAAATACATGCAAGAGTCAGTGATTGACATACGTGGCCTGGACGGTGCTGTGCGCACTAAGATACAGGCCCGCGCAGAGGCGCCGAAGCGCTGGGCGGTGGAAGAGATTGCCGCGCTGTTCGAGTTGCCTTTTGCTGACCTGATGCATCGCGCTCAGACCGTGCATCGTGCGAATTTCGACCCGAACGGCGTGCAGGTCAGCACTTTGCTATCTATTAAAACGGGCGGCTGTTCCGAGGATTGCGGCTATTGCCCACAGGCGGCGCGTTATCATACTGATGTGGAAAAGCAGGACTTGATGCAGCTGGAAGAGGTGCTGGCGGCAGCGCGTGCAGCCAAGGAAAGCGGCGCCAGCCGCTTCTGCATGGGCGCCGCCTGGCGCAGTCCCAAGCAGCGCGACCTGGAGCCGGTGCTGGCAATGATCCGCGAGGTGAAAGCGATGGGTCTGGAAACCTGCGCTACCTTGGGCATGCTGAAGGAAGGACAGGCCGAGCAATTGAAGGATGCCGGCCTCGACTACTACAACCATAATCTCGATACCGCGCCCGAATACTACGGCGACGTGATCACCACGCGTACTTATCAGGACCGGTTGGATACGCTGGACCGCGTGCGCGAGCAGGATATCAACGTCTGTTGCGGTGGCATCATCGGCATGGGCGAAACCCGTGCGCAGCGTGCTGGCCTGCTGGCCCAGCTTGCCAATATGGAGCGTCCGCCCGAAAGCGTGCCCATCAACCTGCTGACGCAAGTGGAAGGCACGCCTATGTATGGCATGGACGAGCTGGACCCATTCGAATTCGTGCGCACGATTGCCGCCGCGCGCATCACCATGCCGCAGAGTTTTGTGCGTCTTTCTGCTGGCCGTCAAAGCATGCATGAAGGTATCCAGGCGCTGTGCTTCCTGGCAGGTGCCAACTCGATCTTCTATGGTGAGAAGCTCTTGACCACCGGCAATCCAGAAGCAGATGCCGACAAGGCTTTGTTTGGCAAGCTGGGCATTCATCCACTCTAAATCCCCCGGCAATGACAGCGCTATTCTCCTCCGGCAATACTGGTGCAGCATCACCGTTGCTGGAGGTATTGCAGGCAGAACTTCAGCAGCGTGCTGATCAGGGGTTGCTGCGGAAACGCAGGGTGTTGCAAGGAATGCAGGGTGCGCATGTCGTTGTCGACGGCGAGCGCTTGCTCTCGTTTTGTAGCAATGATTACCTGGGCCTTGCCAGCCATCCTGCGCTGATCGCCGCCATGTCGCAAGCGGCGGGCGCGGCAGGGGCTGGCAGCGGGGCATCGCACCTGGTGACCGGCCACCAGGAGGCGCACGAGGCGCTTGAGCAATACCTACGCCAATTCACCGGGCAGCCGGCAGTGTTGCTGTTCACGACGGGCTATATGGCCAATCTGGGCATCATCACTGCATTGTGCAACCGGGATGACGTCATCTTCGCCGACAAGCTCAACCATGCCTCGCTCAATGATGGTGCGGTGCTGTCGCGCGCCACGCTCAAGCGCTATCCGCATAATGATCTCGCCAGCCTGGAACGCATGCTGTTCCAGACCAATGCGCGGCGCAAGCTAGTGGTGGCCGATGCGGTATTCAGCATGGATGGCGACCTGGCACCGGTACCTGAGTTGCTGGCATTATGCGAGCGCTATGAGGCTTATCTCTTGCTGGATGATGCGCATGGATTTGGCGTATTGGGGGAGGATGGCCGAGGCATATTAGAGTATTTTGGCCTGAGTTCACCACGTATCATCTATATGGCGACGCTGGGCAAAGCGGTAGGAGCGGCAGGTGCTTTTGTGGCAGGCGCCGAGGTGCTGGTGGAATACCTCATGCAAACCGCGCGATCCTATATCTACACCACAGCCAGCCCCGCGCCGGTGGCTGCCGCGGCCTTGGCGGGGGTGCGGCAGATTGCGGAAGATGGCCGCCGTCGCCGCCACCTGCATGACCTGATCCATTTGTTCCTATCAGAATGCCGGTTGCAGCGCTGGCAGCGCATGGAATCTCATACGGCTATCCAGCCCATTATTATCGGCAGCAATGACGAGGCTCTGCGTGTGAGTGAGCGCCTGCGTGAGCAAGGTATCCTGGTGCCAGCAATCAGGCCTCCTACCGTGCCCAAGGGCAGCGCGCGGCTGCGTATTTCCCTTTCTGCGGCGCATAACGAGGAAGATGTGCGCCGCTTGCTGCGGGTGCTGCATATGCTGGAGTTGGCATGAGCGCTGTGCATGTCGAGGTGACAGGCCAGGGCGAGCCGCTGGCGCTGATTCATGGCTGGGGCATGCATGGTGGCGTCTGGCAACCCGTGATCGATAAGCTGCAAGCGTATTTCACCTTGCATATCGTGGATTTGCCAGGCATGGGTTTGAGCCGGGAGGTGCAAGCGCACGATCTGGATGACATGGTGCAAGCCTTGCTGCCTGTGTTGCCACCATGCTTTAGCGTCTGTGGCTGGTCGTTGGGTGGACTGGTCGCCATGCGGCTGGCTATGCAGCATCCGCAGCGGGTGAATAAATTATTGCTGGTTGGCAGCACGCCGTGCTTCATCAATACTGAGCCCAATCAGGAATCTGCCTGGCAATACGGTATGGCGGCCAGTGTCTTTGAGCAATTTGCCAGCCAGGTGGCTGAGGATTATGCTGCGACACTGATCAAATTCCTGACCCTGCAATGCATGGGCGCCGAGGACGCGCGCGCCACCATCAAACAGTTGCGCCAGGCCATCAGCGCTCGACCAGCACCCACGCAAGCTGGATTGCAAGTAGCACTGGACATCTTGCTGCACAATGATTTGCGTGCTGGGATCCAAGCCTTGCAAGCGCCTGTTCTTTTGATACACGGCGACCGGGACACATTGGCGCCAGTGCAAGCCGCTCACTGGCTGGCGCAGCATTTGCCGCATGCGCAACTGCGTGTGCTGGCTGGAGCCGGGCATGCGCCCTTTCTTTCGCATCAGGCTGCCTTTGTGGAGTATCTGATGCATTTTCTTTTGCCTGTAAAAACCTCATGAGTGACCAATACCAGATAGACAAGGCCAGGGTGCGGGCATCGTTTGACCGCGCGGCAGGCAGTTACGACGCGGCTGCCATCCTGCAGCAAGAAATACGCACGCGCATGCTGGAGCGGTTGGAACTGGTCAAGATCGCGCCGCAGGTCATCCTGGATGCCGGTTGCGGTACCGGCCATGCCAGCGTTGCCCTGGGCAAGCGCTATAGCGGTGGTAGTGTGATCTCGCTTGATCTGGCCTTGGGCATGCTGCAACAGACGCTTGCGCATTATCCCCTGCTCAAGCGCATCCTGGGTAGCAAGCGCCCGGCGGCACTGTGCGCGGACATCGAGCAATTGCCGTTAAGCGATAATAGCGTGGACCTGATCTGGTCCAATGTCGCCATCCAGTGGTGCAACAACCTCGACCAGGCATTTGGCGAAATAGCGCGCGTGCTACGCACGGATGGCTTGCTGATGTTCAGTACCTTTGGCCCGGATACGCTAAAAGAGCTGCGGGTGGCTTCCGGCAATGAGCATGTACATGTCAGCCGTTTCATCGACATGCACGATATTGGCGATGCTTTGGTGCGTGCTGGCTTTGCCGATCCAGTGCTGGACGTGGAGCGCTTTGTGCTGACTTACGACGATGTCATGGCCGTCATGCGCGACCTCAAGGCCATAGGCGCCAACAATGCTGCGGCAGGCCGCGCGCGCGGCCTGCTCGGGCGCGGATTCCTGGCCCGCTTGACAGCAGCCTACGAGCAATTCCGCCATGAAGGTAAATTGCCCGCCACCTATGAAGTGATTTACGGACATGCCTGGAAACCACAACCCAAACAACTCGGCGTGGCAACCGTGACCCTGCATCCGCGGAGGCCGCGTTGAGCCAGGCGAAAAAGCAGGCGTATTTTGTCACAGGGACGGATACCGGCGTAGGCAAGACTTTTATCAGCAGCCTGCTGGTGCGCCAGTTTGCCCGGCGTGGTTTGCGCAGTGTGGGCATGAAGCCGGTGGCCTCCGGCTGCGAGCGTGTGGATGGACGGCTGGTTTCCGAGGATGCCGCGCAATTACTGGCGGCAAGCAATGTGGAATTATCAATTGATGACATCAATCCCTACGCCTTTGAGCCAGCCATCGCCCCGCATATTGCAGCGCAACAGGCTGGGATGCGGATTGACCTTGACCATATCCAGACTGTATTCAAGCGTTTGCAAGCGCAGGTAGACGTGGTGATTGTCGAGGGGGCGGGTGGTTTCTATGTGCCACTGGATGAGCAGCACGATATGGCTGATTTAGCCGTCAAGCTTGGTTTTCCGGTGATTCTGGTTGTCGGCATGCGCCTGGGCTGCATCAATCATGCGCTATTAACCGCAGAGGCGATCAGGCAACGCGGCCTGACATTGGCAGGTTGGGTAGCGAACCAGGTCGACCCTGGAATGGCGATGCTGGAAGAGAATCTGCAAACCTTGCGGCAGCGTATGCCAGCTTCTTATCTCGGTTGGGTGCCCTGGCAGACGGCTACAGACACATTGAATGTAGTGGAATTGATAATCTGAATAGAGATTACGGCTAGCTATATAAGTGGTATCGGTGGATATAGTCCAGCACGCTGTCTGGCAGTTGGTAGCGTGGCGATTGGCCAATTTGTAGCTGATGGCGGATATGCGTCGCCGAGATATCCAGCGCGGTGATGCACTGTATATATATTCCATTGTGGGCTTGAGTATATAGTTGCGGCAGGCTTGAAACCGTATGGGTTTGCAAAAACCCAGCCAATGCCAGGTTGTCCGCAGGCAATACTGCCCCTGGCCGCGTCGCTACGACGATATGCGCGAATTGCAGTAATTCCTGCCAACGATGCCAGCTGGTAATTCCCGCCAAGGCATCCATGCCCATCAGCAGGCAAAGCCTTGCCTTGCCTTGCAGTTCTTCATGCAGGGATTGCAGGGTGTCTATGGTGTAGGAGTAGCCTTCGCGCTCCAGTTCCCGCGTGTCCAGCTTGAATAAAGGATTGTCGGCAATCGCGAGCGCGACCATTTCCGCACGTTGCTTGGCCGAGGATGTGGGCTGGTCGCGGTGGGGCGGCGTGGCGGATGGGATGAAGCGGACTTCACTGAGATTCAAAGCCTCGGCCAGTTCCTGCGCCATGCGCAGGTGGCCGAAGTGGATGGGATCAAAAGTGCCGCCCATCAGGCCGATGAGCGGAGCGGAGTTGGCTGGCGGCGTGGCGCCAAGGAGCATGCTGGTGAAGTGCAGGTGGGACGGCATCAGGCCCTGGTTTCACCATTGCCGAATACGACGTATTTCAGGCTGGTGAGTCCGTCCAGCCCGACCGGGCCGCGTGCGTGCAGTTTGTCGGTGGAAATGCCGATTTCAGCACCCAAGCCATATTCAAAGCCGTCGGCAAAGCGGGTGGAAGCATTGACCATGACGCTGCTGGAATCCACTTCGCGCAGGAATTGGTGCGCGCGGGTGTAGTTCTCGGTGATGATGGACTCGGTGTGCTGGGAAGAGTACTGGTTGATATGGGCGATGGCTTCGTCCACGTCCGCCACAATTTTCACCGAAATGATGGCATCTAGATACTCCGTGTAGTAATCCTCTTCCGTCGCTGGCTTGGCTGCCGCTACCAATGCCTGCGTTTCTGCGCAACCGCGAATCTCCACGCCTTTGCTGATGAGCATGTCAGCCAGCAGCGGCAAGGCTGCTGGGGCGATGCTGCGGGCGACCAGCAGGGATTCCGCCGTGTTGCAGGTGCCGAGCCGCTGGGTTTTGGCGTTTTCCAGGATGCGCAATGCCTTGTCGAGGTCGGCGCTTTCGTCCACATAGACGTGGCAATTGCCGTCGAGGTGCTTGATGACGGGGATGCGGGCATCGTTGGAGATGCGCTCGATCAGCCCCTTGCCGCCGCGCGGCACGATGACATCCACATAGTCCTTCATGGTGATGAGCTCGCCGACAGCGGCGCGATCTGTGGTAGCAACCACTTGCACGGCAGCCTGTGGCAGGCCAGCGGCTGCCAGACCTTCATGCACGATGGCAGCCAGCGCGCGGTTGCATGCAATGGCTTCGGAGCCGCCGCGCAGGATGGCGGCATTGCCGGATTTGAGGCAGAGGCCGGCAGCATCGACAGTCACATTGGGCCGGGCTTCATAAATGATGCCGATGACGCCGAGCGGTACGCGCATCTTGCCGATCTGGATGCCGGAAGGGCGGTATTTGAAATCCGACATTTCACCGATAGGGTCTGGCAGGCTGGCGATCTGTTCCAATCCTTCGGCCATGGTGTTGATGCTTTTTTCCGTCAGCGTCAGCCTGTCCAGCATGGCGGGTTCCAACCCGTTGTTGCGGGCGTTTTCCAGGTCCACAGCATTGGCCTGCAATAGCGCGGCCTGTTCGCGGCGAATGGCGTTGGCGATGGTGAGCAATGCCAGGTTCTTGGTATGGGTGCTAGCGCGCGCCATGGCGCGGGAAGCCAACCGCGCTTCCTTGCCCAGTTGCTGCATATAATGTTTGATGTCTTCCATTTCTGCCTCTATTTCCTGCTGCCTATGCGCGCCAGCCCGAAGCACAGACGCGAGATTTCCAGCCAAGGGTCCTGATTGAGCAGTCCCTTGGCGGCCTTGTCGATTTCTGCCAGCTTTTGCAACGCTGCTTCTAGGTGGCGCATGCTCAAGCGTGACAATGCTCGCCGCACCAGGTTCTGCCTATCGCCATAAATCCTGGCTTGCTGCATGGCAGAGCTGACATTGCCGCCCTGGGTTTCCGCGTATTTTACCTTGACCAGGCCGCGCAGCACCCAGGCCAGCGCGCTCATGATAGCAACCGGTTGCGCGCCTTCGTCACGCAGGCCGTGCACGATGCGCACGGTATGTTCGCTATCGCCGCTCAGTACGGCATCGCCCAGCTGGAATGCGTCATAGCGAGAGACATTCAATACTGCCTCACGGACAGCATTGCCGTCCAGTATGCCAGCGGGGTAAAGCAGCCCCAGTTTCTGGATTTCCTGATGGGCGGCCAGCAGGTTGCCTTCCACCTGGTGCGCGATGAATTCCAACGTTTCCTGGTCGGTCTGCTGGCCTTGCTGGGCGAAGCGTGCCGCAATCCATTGCGGCAAGGCGGCCGGCACCACTTCATTCAGGGTCAGCGATATGCCATGGTTCTCCAGCGCGGCAAACCAGGCGCTGTTCTTGGCATCGCGTTCCAGCTTGGGCAGGATGATGATGGTGACAGTGTCGTCAATGGGGTGTCCGGCCAATGCGGATAATGCCTTGCCGCCATCCACGCCGGGTTTGCCGGAGGGAATGACGATTTCAAGGATGCGGCGGCTGGCAAACAAGGAAATGGACTGGCCGAATGCAGTGACCTGTTGCCAGTTGAAATTGCGCTCGACAATCAGTCGTGTGCGTTCGTCATATCCTGCTGCGCGGGCAGCGGCGCGGATGGCATCCAGGCTCTCGCGCTGGGCCAGCGGCTCGTCGCCCATGAGGATATAAAGCGGCGCAAGGCCTTGCGCCAGGTGCCGCTCAAGCTCTTGCGGCTTGAGCCTCATTCCTCTATATCGTCCGGTAAGCGCAGGTCGGCAGCGCGTGGCTTGTCCTTGGCTGGCTTGATGACCATAAGGCGGCGCAGCAATTCCCTGGTTGCATCTTCCTTCATGTCGTTATAGAGCCGTTCTTGCTCTAGCTGTTTCGCGAGCAGTTGCGAATCGTCATAGGTGATTTCACGCTGGCCCTTGATGGATTGCACCTCTCCCCAGGTTTCGCTGGCTGGATCGCGCACCCGGAAAGTGAGGGTGTAGAGCAGCTCGAATTCACGCACCAGACCACGTCCGCTCAAGGAAAGAATACGTTGTTCCTGCGCTTCGCTCATAAGTTCAAGCAATAGATCAGCCTGGTCTGCCGAACTCACTATCTTGACATTATTGACGGTAAGCGAACGCTTGAACGGCTTGGAGATGGAAAGCGACGGCCCCTGGATGAACAGGGTATGGAACTTGAGGTCGGCCACGCCACGCATCTTGAAACCGCAGGCCGTGAGAGCCAGCAGCATGGCGAGCAGAATCCAGCGGGTGGCGCGCATATACATGGTTTATCCTACAACGATATTGACGAGTTTGTTGGGCACGACGATGATCTTGCGCACGCTGCCTTCCGCCAGGTATTTCTTGACGTTTTCCTGTTGCACGGCCAATGCTTCAATTGCTGCCTTGTCCAGCGTGCGGGCCACGGTCATGCTGCCGCGCAGCTTGCCGTTGACCTGCAGCATCAGCTCGATTTCATCCTGCACCATTGCGGCTTTGTTCGCAGCTGGCCAGCGGGATTCCAGCAATTGCGTGCCGGGGCGCAGTTCCTGCCAGAGCGCATGGCTGATGTGCGGCACGATGGGAGACAACAGCAGTACGACGTTTTCCAGCGTTTCCTGCCGGATGGCGCGGGTAATGGCATCATCGCCTTCGATCTTTGCGTAAGCGTTCATGAGTTCCATGATGGCGGCAATCGCGGTATTGAAGGAGTGGCGGCGGCCATAGTCATCGCTGACTTTTTCGATGGTCTGGTGCAACTGGCGGCGGAAGGCTTTGAGTTCAGTATTGAGTTCGCCAGTGCTGAACGCAGCAACCAGGCCGGTTTCCACATGCGCCGCAACCGCGGCCCAGACGCGCTTGAGGAAACGGTGCGCGCCTTCCACGCCAGCATCTGACCATTCCAGGCTTTGCTCTGGTGGCGCGGCGAACATCATGAACAAGCGTGCGGTATCCGCACCATAGTGATCAATCAGTTCCTGCGGGTCGACCGTGTTGCCCTTGGATTTTGACATCTTGCTGCCATCCTTGAGCACCATGCCTTGCGTCAGCAGGTTGTTGAACGGTTCATCGTGCTTGATGAGGCCGACATCGCGCATCAGTTTGTTGAAGAAGCGCGCATAGAGCAAATGCAGGATGGCATGCTCGATACCGCCGATATATTGATCCACGGGCAGCCAGTAATTGGCGCGTTCGTCCACCATGCCGCTGGTGGCGTCAAAACTGGCGTAGCGCGCGAAATACCAAGATGATTCGACGAATGTGTCCATGGTGTCGGTTTCGCGTGTGGCTTTCTCGCCGCAGCTTGGGCAGGTGGTTTCGTAGAAGGCCGGGTCTTTCTTGATCGGCGAACCGACGCCATCCATGACCACATCTTCTGGCAGGATCACTGGCAATTGCTCGGCAGGCACAGGCACTTCGCCGCAGCTTGGGCAATGCACGATGGGAATCGGGCAGCCCCAGTAACGCTGGCGGGAAATACCCCAGTCGCGCAGACGGTATTGCGTACGCTTCTTGCCGAGGTTTTTTTCAGTCAATGTGCTGGCGATGGCATCGGTGGCTTGCGCAAAATTGAGGCCGTTGAATTCGCTGGAATCAAACAGAATGCCATGTTCGGTATAGGCTGCCTGCAAAGGCAATTCCAGTTCTCCGTGCGCAGGTTTGATGACAGCTTTGATCGGCAGCTTATATTTGCAGGCAAATTCGAAATCGCGTTCGTCATGGGCAGGCACGGCCATGACGGCACCTTCGCCGTAGCTGATCAATACGTAGTTGGCAACCCAGACCGGCAGTTTTTCGCTAGTGATGGGGTGCAGGACGAACAGGCCGGAATCCATGCCTTTTTTCTCTGCCGTGGCAAGGTCGGCTTCTGCAACACTGCCGCGCTTGCATTCGTCGATGAATGCCTGCAATTCAGGATTGTTTTGCGCGGCTTGCGTGGCCAATGCATGTTCTGCGGCCACGGCGACATACGTCGCACCCATCAGAGTGTCGGGGCGCGTGGTGTAAACCTTGAGCGTGCCTTCGCCTGTTGCCAGCGGAAACTCCACTTCGCAACCGTAGCTCTTGCCTATCCAGTTGCGCTGCATGGTCTTGACCTGCTCAGGCCAGCCTTCCAGCTTGTCCAGGTCTGTCAATAACTCTTCCGCATAGGCGGTGATCTTCATGAAATACTGCGGAATGTCGCGTTTCTCGACCAGGGCGCCAGAACGCCAGCCACGTCCATCAATGACCTGCTCGTTGGCGAGTACGGTCTGGTCCACCGGGTCCCAGTTGACGGTGGCGGTTTTCTTGTAGATCAGGCCCTTTTTGTACAGTTCGGTGAACAGCCATTGTTCCCAGCGGTAATAGTCGGGCTTGCAGGTAGCAATCTCGCGCTGCCAGTCCACTGCCAGGCCCAGGCTCTTGAGCTGGTCCTTCATGTGTTCGATGTTGCTGTAGGTCCAGCCCGCGGGCGCGACATTATTCTTGATCGCGGCATTTTCGGCAGGCAGGCCGAAAGCATCCCAGCCCATGGGCTGCATCACGTTGTAGCCGCGCATGCGATGGAAACGGCTCAGCACATCGCCGATGGTGTAGTTGCGCACATGGCCCATATGCAGCTTGCCGGACGGATAGGGAAACATCGACAGGCAATAGTATTTGGGCTTGTCGGATTGTTCCGTGGCGTGGAATGTTTGGGAGGATTCCCAGAACAGTTGCGCTTGTTGCTCGATTTCGCGGAATGGATACTGCTGCTGCATGATGGGCGGGACGTCTGAAAAAGATTAAGGGGAAATTATACCTGATTTAGGCAGCCGGCCTTGCCTGCGACCTGTTGCTGTCTTGTAGAGTCATAAGGGGCTGTTACCAGATTCTGGACGAAGCCGTTGCAATATCCGGCTTCGTCAATAGTCAGTGCTTACTGGCTTAGTGCCTGCAATACCTGGTTGCGGATATCGCTGACTTCGCCCAAACCGGAGATCTTCACGTATTTTGGCGCGTGCTCGCCGCCTGCTGCGGCCCAGCCGGAATAATAATCAACCAGCGGCTTGGTCTGGTTGTGGTACACCTCCAGACGCTTGGCGACGGTTTCTTCCTTGTCGTCGTCGCGTTGCACCAGGTCTTCGCCAGTCACATCGTCCTTGCCTGCCACTTTGGGCGGGTTGAATACCACGTGATAGGTGCGGCCCGACGGCAAGTGGGTGCGGCGGCCACTCATGCGTTCGATGATGGCTTCATCCGGCACGTCGATTTCGACCACATGGTCGATATTGACGCCAGCCTGCTTCATGGCTTCGGCTTGCGGAATCGTGCGTGGGAAACCGTCAAACAGGAAACCTTGCTGGCAGTCGGCATCCTTGATGCGTTCCTTGACTAGGCCGATGATGACGTCATCAGGCACCAGGCCGCCGGAGTCCATGTAACGCTTGGCTTCCAGGCCGAGCTGAGTGCCGGCCTTCACTGCGGCGCGCAGCATATCGCCAGTAGAAATCTGCGGAATGTTGAATTGTTCCTTGATGAATGTAGCCTGGGTGCCCTTGCCAGCGCCGGGGGCGCCTAACAGTATGACTCTCATTATGGTCTCCTCTTGTCAATCGGCCATTATATCAGCCGGGTTTCACGCTGCCAGATAATTGGCAATTGCGACAAACCCGGCGGTGGGTACGTTTTCCGCGCGCAGTTGCGGGTCCAGACCCAGTGCGGCAAAACCCGCATCATCCAGCAAGCCCTTGAGTGTGTTACGCAGGGTTTTGCGGCGCTGGGCGAAAGCGGCAGTCACTACCTTGGCGAACAGGGCTTCATCCTGGGCCGGGTAGGGTAATGTGGCATAAGGCACCGCGCGAACAAAGGCGGATTCCACCTTGGGCGCCGGGTCGAAGGCATCGGGCGGCACGGTCAGCAGGTATTCCATCTGCAAACGATATTGCAGCATGACGGAGAGCCTGCCGTAGGCGGCGCTGGAAGGCTCAGCCACCATGCGCTCCACCACCTCTTTCTGCAACATGAAATGCATGTCGATGATATGCGGCACGTTATCCAGCAGGTGGAACAGGATAGGGGTGGAGATGTTATACGGCAGGTTGCCGACCACGCGCAGGCGCTCGCTGATGCTGCCGAAATTGAACTTGAGCGCGTCGCTGGCATGGATGGTGAGCTTGTCTTGCGGGTAATGGCCCTGCATCCAGTCGATGATGTCGCGGTCGATTTCCACGACATGCAGATGTTGCAGGCGTTCCAGTAGCGGCTTGGTCATGGCGCCCAGGCCCGGCCCGATTTCCACCATGCAATCCGTCGATTGTGGATTGATGGCTTCGATCAGGCTATTAATGATGGCGCGATCGGTCAGGAAGTTCTGGCCGAAGCGTTTTTTGGCGATATGTTTCATAATATTGACTTGCGGTTTCCGGCCAGTGCGATGGCGAGCCGAATGGCGCTAAGCAGGCTGCCGATGTCGATGTTGCCCTTGCCTGCCAGGTCCAGTGCCGTACCGTGATCCACCGAGGTGCGGATCATGGGCAGGCCCAGGGTGACATTGACGCCTTCGCCGAAGCTGGCGTGCTTGAGCACGGGCAGGCCTTGGTCGTGATACATCGCCAGCACGCAGTCGCCCTGCGACAGGTTGTGCTGGGTAAATAGCGTGTCTGCGGGCAACGGCCCCTTGAGCAGCATGCCTTCCTGGCGCAGGCGCTCCAGCACCGGGGTGATAGAGGTGATTTCTTCAGTGCCCAGATGACCGCCTTCGCCTGCATGCGGATTGAGGCCGGTGACCAGGATGCGCGGATTGGCAATGCCAAATTTTTGCACCAGGTCATGGTGGAGAATACGGAGAGTGGCTTCCAGGCTGGCTTGGGTAATGGCCTGGCTGACTTCCGCCAATGGCAGGTGCGTGGTCGCCAGTGCCACGCGCAATGAACCGCCGACCAGCATCATCACGACTTGATCTGTTGCGGTGCGTTCGGCGAGAAACTCCGTATGTCCGGTGAAGGCAATCCCGGCATCGTTGATGACACCCTTATGCACAGGTGCCGTGACCATGGCATCAAACTCACCTTGCATGCAGCCATCAATCGCGCGCTCCAGCGTATGTAGCACATAATGGCTGTTGGCGGAGTTCAATTGTCCAGCTGTGACGCTGGCAGCGCAAGGTTGATGTAGGACGGTGAGTTGGTGTTGTCCCCGATGTTCCGGCCAATTGTCAGGATTGTAAGCGTCAATATGCAGCGGAAGCTGCAATGCCTGGGCGCGTTCTGCCAGTACAGCCTGGTCGGCAATGACGGCTACTCTGGCTGGCAGCGGATGGGCTGCCAGCATGACGCAGAGGTCTATGCCGATGCCGGCAGGCTCTCCCGCAGTGATGACGATGCGTGGCAGTTTATCCACATGCAGACCTAGTATTTGTCTTCCAGGTGGTATTCGACATATGCCCGGTCGCGCAGCTCATGCACCCAATCCTGATAGGCCTCGTCCGCTTTGCGGGCGCGGATTTCCTGTCTGGCTTTGAGGCGGGCGGATTCCTTGGACATATCCTGCGTGCGGCGCTCTAGCACCTGGATGATATGCCAGCCGAATGGCGTGCGCACGGGAGCACTGATCTGGTTGGGTTGCAGCGTGTTCATGACCTGCTCAAATTGCGGAACGGTATCGCCTGGGTTGGTCCAGCCCAGGTCGCCGCCATTATTGGCAGAGGCGTCTTCCGAATACTGCCGCGCCAGTTCGGCAAAGTCGGCGCCATGGTCGAGGCGCTGTTTGATGGAATCAATTTTCTGCTCGGCTTCCATATCGGATACCACTTCGCTGAGCTTGATGAGGATATGGCGCACATGGGTTTGGTCCACGACCAAGGGCGAGCTGCCGCCACGGCGATCCACCAGCTTCAGGATATGGTAGCCATTCGGGCTGCGCAGGATGCCGGAAAGCTGGCCACGTTGCAGCGGTTGCAAGGCATCGACGAACAACGATGGCAATTGCGCGGCGGTTTTCCAGCCGATCGTGCCACCCTCAAGCGCATTGGGGGCATCCGAGTATCCAGCGGAGATTTGCGCGAAATCGGCCCCATCCTGTAGTTCTTTCAGTGCGGTTTCAGCCTTGGCCCTGAGTTTTTGCAGATCTTCGGGGCTGCTTTCTTCCGGTGCGCGAATCAGGATGTGGGCTACGTCGAACTCATCCTGGATGTCATTGCGGGAAGACTGGGTGGTCAGGAAGTTGTCGATTTCCGACTCGGTGACATTCACGCGGTTATCCACCTCGCGCTCACGCAGGCGGGCAAGGATGATTTCATTGCGGATATCTTCGCGGAACTTGCGATAGGGAATTCCTTCCTCTTCCAGCGCCTTGCGGAATTCGCCGGTGCTGAGCTTGTTCTGCTCGGCAATGCGCTCAATGGTCTTGTCGAGCTGGGCATCATCGACGCGCAGGCCGGTTTGGGTGGCGTATTGCAGTTGCAGCCTGTCATTGATCAGGCGTTCGAGAATCTGCTTTTCCAGCACATCTCTTGGCGGTAGCTGCGTGCCTTGTTTTTCGAGTTGCGTGGTTACGGTCTGGATGCGGTCTGTCAGTTCTTTTTCCGTGATAACGCCTTGATCGACGACAGCAATGATCCGGTCCATCTTGGCAATTTCTGCCGCCAGAAGCTGGGTGCTGAACAGAAACAAGAAAACCAGGAAGCCGCGCTGGGCCAGGGTGCTGAGAAATTGAATGTGCATAGGTAATTACTGGTATGAATCCGGGATCAGGCTTGAGCTAGTATAGCCGGGAATAGCGCGGTTAAGAAGTTTGAGCGGGTTCTGCCCGATGGAGGCCAAGCCGCCCAGCTCAAGCTGGAAATACAGCGCATAGTTGGCATCCGCAGTCGCAGTGGAGACGCGCTGCATGACAGTTCTGGCCTGCCAGCAGCCTGCGTCGTATTCCAGCCCGGCAATGCCTTCAATCGGCTGGTTTTCGCGCAGAGAGTAGTTCCAGCGCCCCAGGCCGTACCAGCCCTTGCCCAGCGGCCATTGTCCGGAAATATTGATCTGTTCCAGGCGATCTTCGGTGTAACGGTAGCCCAGGTTGAGGACTTTGCCGGGTTCTGGATTGTAGCGGGCGCTGATGTTTTTGCGGATGTAGACGCTACGGTCGGTGTTGTACTGGCCAAAGACATCGAGGTTCCAGTGGTTGAGCAGGCGTGCCGTGAGTTCGCCAATGATATCGGAGGTGTCGCCTGAGCGCGGATTGACACCAGGTAAATAAACTCTTTCGTCAGCAAAATAATAGCGTTGGCCCAAGGTGACAGCCATGCGCTGCTCCCCGGTTTTCTTGCTGATCATGCGGCTGGTGGCTGCCAGGGTGAGCTGGTTGGCATTGTTGATGCGGTCCTGGCCCGTGAACTGGTTTTCCAGGAAGAGCGAGCCCATATTCAAATCGGACAGACTGGAGTCGTATACCGGGATCAGCGACTGGTCGCGGTAGGGAATATAAACATAGTACAGGCGCGGTTCCAGGGTCTGGGTGTAGCGGTTCTTGACGATACGCACGTCGCGGTCGAAGTAAAGGCCGCTGTCTATGCTGAAAATCGGCAGGGTGCGGCTTTGCGATTGATACGCACTGTCCATAGTGAGATTGCCGTCGCTGTCGTAGAGCTTGAAATCGCCATTGTCCACTTGGTACTGGGTGTAATGCAGTCCCAGCTTGGGGGTGATGTATCCGTAGGGGCGCGCCATGGGCAGGCTGATGCTGGGATAGGCCACCAGGCGTTTACCTGTCACTAGCGTGTCCAATGCACCGCCGCTCAATGTGGCCCGTGTGCTGATGGCATCATTGTCACGGTCAAAATTCGCCCATTGCGTGAACAGCTTGACATCAAACGGCCCCCACTCGTCGTCGCCGGTCAAGGTGAGTTGCGGTAGACGTTGCAGCGGGTAATTGATGCCGTCCAGGGTCTGGTATTTCTGCACCAATGCATTGAATGTCCAGTTTTCGTCGGCATAGTTGACATAAGCCTGTTGCGGCAGGTTCACCCGGCTGGTCGTGACAATACGGGTGGACATTTCGGAGAAGTATTTGTCATCAGATACTTTCTCCAGGTTGTAGGCAGCCGTCCAGCCGTTATGGAAGTCGTGCAAGTGGGCAAACTTCGCATAGTAGCGATTCTCACCAGTGCTGGTGTCGCTGGGCAGATACTCAATATTGGCAGTGCCTTGATAATCCTCGTTCAGATAGCGGAACTCCCCTTGGTACTGCATGCCGCGTTTGCTCAGGTAGCGGGTGCCAAAAGTGGCATCCATATCAGGGGCGATATTCCAATAGAACGGCACCAGAAATTCAAAACCACTGCGGCTGGTGGTGCCCCAGGTGGGAGCAAGCAGGCCAGTTTTCCGCTGGTTCATGAATGAAAAATTGATCCAAGGCGTCCACAGGATGGGCACGCCCTGGAATTCCACGCGGGCGTTACGCGCGGTGCCGGTTTTGGTGTAGTCGTCCAGTTCCAGCTCCTTTGCCCGGACGAACCAATCGTCCGCACCTACTTCACAAGTAGTGTAGCGGGCGTTTTTCAGACGCTTACGGCTAGGCCCTTCAAAGACGACGCCTGTTGCATCGCCGCGCGAGGCTCCCTGTCTGCGGCTCAGCCCCGGCGCATAGCCGCTGTCTTCGATATTTTGCTGGGTGAGTGGAGTGGTGTTGTCAGTTGAATAGACAAGGTTGTCGTTATCCTGGCGCTTGTTCCCGCTGGTGCCGAATTGCGGCAGGTTGGCAAATTGGGAGTCCATCTCGAAAGACGGGTTTTTCATCTCGCCTATGCTCTCTGCTGGCTTTAGTCGCAGCTCCGGCCCCTTGATGCGGCCGCCCTTGGTTTCCAGCCGAACATTGCCGATTACATGCAGCTCTTCATTCTGCACATCGTATTCTATGGTGTCGCCATAGACTTCCTGCTGGCCCGAGATCAGGGAGGCGTTGCCAATGGATTTCAGCTTGCGGTCCAGATATACCTGGACCTTGTCACCTTCGATGATGATGGCATCGGGATCTGGCAGAGTTTCTGGTGCCGAATCGACGGCTTCAGTTTCCGGCGTGTCTTCGGCATAGGCCTGGCCAAGGCCAAGGCAAACAAGCGCGACGAGAAAGGTGATGGGACGGATTTTCACAATGAATCAGGAGTAAGGCTGGACTTTAAATGGGCGCGTGTTTGTTTTATGGGTGATAAAATCGCATAATTTGCCCTTTTAAGCAATCCATAAATCGCTCGCGGTATTGCTTTCTTGCTGAATTAAAAGGAAGTTTGAGTTTTGCGGCATGTTGTCAATATGCCGCATTTTTATGTATCGCCACTATTTCCAAGTGTAACCTCTAAGGATGATCCACTCGTGTCGCGTCTTGATCAATTGAATGGCTGGCTGGACCAGGTATTGCAGGAGAAACCTCATCAGCTGACGGCTGCATCTGCCGATGCCAGTTTCCGGCAATATTTCAGGGCTCACCTGGAGGATGGCACTACGCTGATTGTCATGGATGCGCCTCCACCACATGAAGATTGCAGACCTTTCGTCAAGGTTGCTGCCTTGTTTGCGGAAGCCGGGCTGAATGTACCGGAAATACTGGCACAGGACCTGGAGCAGGGCTTTCTGCTGCTTAGTGACCTCGGCACCCAGACTTTTCTCGATGTGCTGAACGAGGACAATGCAGATGTCTTGTTCCGCGATGCGACCGATGCCCTGGTAACTTGGCAATTGGCAAGCAAGCCGGGAGTGCTGCCGCCATATGACGAGGCCTTGTTGCGCCGGGAGCTTAGTCTGTTCCCGGATTGGTATGTGGCACAGCATCTCAAGATTGAATTGGACGAAAAGCAGCGCAATACGCTGGATAATGTGCTCAGCACCATTGTGCGTTATAACTTGGCTCAGCCGTCGGTTTATGTGCACCGCGATTACATGCCGCGCAACCTGATGGTGAGTACGCCTTCGCCTGGCATTCTGGATTTCCAGGACGCGGTCTATGGCCCGATCAGTTATGACGTGGCGTCCTTGTTCAAGGACGCCTTTATCAGCTGGGAGGAGGAGCGCGTGCTGGATGGCGCAATCCGCTATTGGGAAAAGGCGCGCAAGGCCGGCTTGCCGGTGCGTCCTGATTTCGGCGATTTTTACCGTGATTTCGAGTGGATGGGTCTGCAGCGCCATCTCAAGGTGCTGGGGATATTCGCCCGTATCAATTACCGTGACGGCAAGCCCAAATATCTCGCTGATACGCCGCGTTTCATGAACTATGTGCGCCAGGTCTGTGTCCGTTATGGTGAGCTGAAGTCTTTGTTGCGGCTGCTTGATACGCTGGAAAAATGCGAGCCGCAGTTCGGTTATACCTTCTGATGGAGACCACATCGCTTTGAAAGCCATGATTCTTGCCGCAGGCCGCGGCGAACGTATGCGGCCGTTGACCGATACGACGCCCAAGCCTTTGCTGCAAGTGGGTGGCAAGCCGTTGATCGTCTGGCACCTGGAGCGCCTGGCTGCAGCGGGATTCAAGGAAGTCATCATCAATCATGCCCATCTCGGACAGCAAGTCGAAGATGCGTTGGGGGATGGCAGCCGCTGGGGGCTGATCATCCGGTATTCGCCTGAACAGGCTGCGCTGGAAACCGCAGGTGGTATTGTGAATGCCTTGCCCTTGCTGGGCGATGCGCCATTTCTAGTAGTGAATGGCGATGTGTTTTGCGATATTGATTTTGCACGCTTGCGCGATGGTTTGCAGGCTGATCAATTGGCCTATATGGCGCTGGTGGATAACCCACCACAACATGCCTATGGCGATTTTGCCCTGGAAAATGGTCAGTTGCTGTTGGATGGGCAGAACCGGCTGACTTTTTCCGGTGTTGCCGTTTATGCGCCATCCTTGTTCAAGGGCGTGTTGCGCGGCAGTGTGGCGAAGCTGGGACCTTTGCTCAAGGAGGCTATCATGCGCGGACAGGCAACCGCCTTTCATCATCAGGGTGTCTGGCACGATATCGGCACTCCCGAGCGACTGCAAAGCCTGGATGCGGAATTGCGCGGCCAAGCATGAATTCCCAGTATAGCGTCATGATCCATTATTTATTTTCTCAAGGACGCGCTTGGCGTGTTGGTTGAAGCAATGCAGATTGAAGAATTCAAGGCGCGCCGCCAGGCGTTGATGGAAAAAATCGGCCAGGGCGTGGCCGTGATTCCAACCGCGGCTGAAGCGGTGCGTAACCGCGACAGCCATTATCCCTATCGCTTCGATAGCTATTTTTATTATCTGACCGGGTTCGACGAGCCGGAAGCTGTGCTGGTGCTACTGGCTGGCGAGTCGCCCAAAAGCATCTTGTTCTGCCGCGATAAAGATATGGAGCGCGAAATCTGGGACGGTTTCCGTCACGGCCCGGCGGGCGCACTAGAGGCTTTCGGCTTTGACGAGGCGTACAGCATCGATGAGCTTGACCAACGCATAGGTGAATATCTTGCCAACCAGCCGCAATTATTGTTTGCGCTGGGTGCCGACCCGGCATGGGATCAGCGGCTGGGCGGCTGGCTCAAGCAACTGGCCAGCCAGGCGCGCAGCGGCATTGCCGCGCCTGCGGCGATCGTGGACGTGCGCCGTCTGCTGGACGAGATGCGCCTCATCAAGTCTCCCCTGGAACTGGATGTGATGCGCAGGGCGGCGGCGATTACCGTGGATGCCCACAAGCGCGCCATGCGCGCCGCCCGGCCGGGCATGATGGAATATGAGGTCGAGGCAGAAATCCTGCACGAGTTCTACCGGCGCGGCAGCCGTGCGCCCGCCTATACTTCTATCGTCGCGGGTGGCGGCAACGCCTGTGTGCTGCATTACATCACCAACCAGGCGCGGCTTCAAGATGGCGACCTGCTGCTAATCGATGCAGGTTGCGAATTGGAAGGGTATGCCGCCGACATCACGCGTACCTTCCCGGTGAACGGCAAGTTCAGCGCTGCGCAGAAGGATGTCTACGAGCTGGTGCTGGCGGCGCAGGCAGCCGCGATTGCCCAGGTCAAACCGGGCCAGCACTGGAATGCGCCGCACGAGGCTGCGCTGAACGTGCTGGCGCAGGGCCTGATTGATTTCGGGTTGTGTGAAGGATCGCTGGACGCGGTGCTGGAGTCGGGCGACTACCGCCGTTTCTATATGCACCGCACGGGCCACTGGCTGGGCCTGGACGTGCATGACGCCGGGGAATACAAGCAGGCTGATGGTAACTGGCGCCTATTGCAGCCGGGCATGGTGCTGACGGTGGAGCCGGGCTGCTATATCCGCCCGGCCGATAACGTGCCGGAGCATTTCTGGAATATCGGCATTCGCATCGAGGATAATGCAGTGGTCACAGCCGAGGGCAATGAAATCACCACGGCTGCAGCGCCGAAGACTGTGCGGGAAATCGAGGAATGGATGGCTGGGGTATGAGCGTGGTGACGGAACATGATCTATTGATTGTCGGCGGCGGCCCGGTCGGGGCCACCCTGGCGCTGGCGCTGCAGCACCAAGGCATCAATGCCACCATGCTCGAAGCCCGCGCCAAAGGGGCCTCCCATCATGACCAGCGCGCGCTGGCTTTGTCTTACGGCAGCATTCTGATACTTGATCGGCTGGGCTTGTGGGCAGAGTTGAAACCCAAGGCGACCGCCATCAACACCATACATGTATCGCAACGCGGCAGCCTGGGGCGCAGCCTGCTCAAGGCAGAGGAGCATGGGCAGCCTGCATTGGGCTACGTGCTTTCCTATGGCGACCTTTCCACAGCGCTGGACCATGCCATCCAGCAATTCCCGGGGATAGAGGTCAGCTACGAGACGGAGGCGCTGGCGATCAAGCCAGGCCAAGATAGCGCCGAGGTGGAATATCGCTCGCAATGGCAAAATTACGCGGGCATGGCCCGCATGGCAGTGCTGGCCGACGGGGGCCGCAGCCTGGCGGATATTCCCGGCCTGCAGCGCGAAACCAAGCATTACGGGCATGATGCGCTGGTGAGCAAGGTCGAATGTGAACTTCCTCATGACAATATCGCTTATGAGCGGTTTACCCCGGCCGGCCCAGTGGCCTTGCTGCCGAACGGGCCGCGGGATTTTTCCCTGGTGTGGACAGGCAAGGCAGAAGAGGTGCAGGCTTTGCTCGCGCTGGATGACGACGCTTTCCTGCAGGCGCTGCATACGCATTTCGGCGATCGTGTCGGCCAATTCCTCAAGATAGGCAAGCGGCTCAGTTTCCCGCTCAGGCTGTCTTACCTCAAGCCCGTGACGGCGCCGCACTTGGCGGTGATCGGCAACGCCGCCCAGACCATGCATCCGGTGGCGGGGCAGGGGTTTAACGTCGGCATGCGCGATGCCTGGGAGTTGGCGCAATTGCTCGCGGCGATGCCTATGGAAGAGTGGGGGCAGCCTCGGATGATGCAGGCCTACCAGGCCAGCCGTAAGGCGGATACCCGCGGCGGGTTGCTGTTCACGGATTTCCTGGTCAATGTGTTTTCCAACGACATCGTCGGTTTGCGCAAGGTGCGCGCGTTGGGGCTGGGCTTGCTGGATATCGTGCCGCTGGCCAAGCAACACCTGGTGCGCAAAATGAGTTTCGGGCCCAGGGGTTAGGCATGGCAAATCTGCAACATGAATTTGACATCATTGTCCTTGGCGCCGGGCTGGTGGGCGTGGCGGCTGCGGTTGCGCTCAAGCTGCAGGGCTATCGCGTCGCCTTGCTGGAACGCGGGCAGGCTGCGGTGGAGTTGTATGAGGAATGGGATAGCCGCATTTATGCGATCAGTCCGGGCAACGTCGCCTGGCTGGAGCATCTGGAAGTATGGAACAGGCTGGATGCCAGCCGCTATTGCGCGGTGGAAGGCATGCAAATCTGGGGTGATGATGGCGCGCGACTGGAATTGGATGCCTATGCCGCCGGGCTTGCCAACCTGAGCGTGATTGCCGAGGGTAGCCGTTTGCAGCAGGCCTTGCTTGAGAGGCTGGAAAGCCTGGATGTGCCTTTGCACGAGCACGTTTCCATTGAGCGGGTTGACTGGAATGCCCAGGGCGCTTCATTGCAGACCAGCGATGGTGCAACCTATACCGCATCCTTGCTGGTGGGCGCGGACGGCGCGGCCTCTTGGGTGCGCGGACAGGCAGATATCACGGTCAAGCGGCACGATTACGCCCAGATGGGCGTGGTGGCCAATTTTGCCTGCGAGCGCCCGCACCGTGCGCAAGCCTGCCAGTGGTTCCGTGGCGATGATGTGCTGGCCTGGCTGCCGTTACCTCAGCAGCATATATCCATGGTCTGGTCGTTGGATAATGCCAGGGCACAGGCGTTGATGGCGCTGGATGCCGATGCCTTGGCGCAGGAAGTGGCTTCCGCCGGGCAGCATTATTTCGGCCAATTGGCGCTGGCGACCCCGGTACAGGCATTTCCGTTGGCGATGCAGGAAGCCGGCAATCTGGCCAGGCCGGGGCTGGCCCTGATCGGCGATGCCGCGCATCAGGTGCATCCGTTGGCGGGGCAGGGCGTCAACCTGGGCTTTCGCGACGTTCAAATGCTGGCTGAGGTATTGGCCGCGCCGCAATCGCGGCGCCAGCCCGGGGATTTATATGTGCTGCGGCGGTATGAGCGGGCGCGCAAGGCGGATATGATGTCCATGCGCGTATTGACGCACGGACTCAATCATTTATATGCGCATCCTGCGTCTTGGCTCAGGATGTTGCGCAATGGGGGTATGCAATGCTTGAACCGCATGCCGGTGCTGAAAAGGCAATTGATGCAGCAAGCCGTTATTTGATATTTGAATCACAGGGAAAGCATGGAAATTATGTTTAAAAAGTGGATGGCAATAGGAGTGACTTCACTGTTGGCGGCAAATGCCTGGGCGGATGAAGCCAACCTGAAGAAAACGATAGAGGCGACCTACCCCAAGGTAAAAATCGAAAGTGTGATCAAGACGCCTTATGCGGGTTTGTACGAGGTGTTTCTCGATGGGCAGATCATCTATACCGATGAGAAGTTCAGTTTCCTGATCGCGGAAGGGCGGCTGGTTGAGCCCAAGACCAAGCGCGACATCACAGGCGAGCGCATAGACGAGTTGACCAAGGTGGATTTTGCTTCTTTGCCGCTCGACCAGGCCGTCAAGGTGGTTAAGGGTAATGGCAGCCGCAAGCTGGTGGTGTTTTCCGACCCGGACTGCCCTTACTGCAAGCGTCTGGAACAAAAGGAACTGGCGAATATCAATGACGTGACTATTTATACTTTCCTCTTCCCGTTGGAGCAATTGCACCCGGATGCCGCCAACAAGTCGCGTGCTATCTGGTGTGCGCCGGATCGTGCCAAGGCTTGGAATGACTGGATATTCAACGGCCAGTTGCCCAAGGCGCAAGGCACTTGCGATACGCCGATTGAAAAGCTGGCCGACCTGGGCCGTAAGCTCAATGTGACCAGCACGCCTACCCTGATTTTTGCCGACGGCAAGCGCATGCTGGGCGCATATCCCGCCAAGGATATTGAAAAGGCGATGAATGCCGCGGCTGCAGGCGGAAAAAAGTAGAAGTTCCTCTGGAATACAAAAAAAACAAAAGGGGCATTTCGCCCCTTTATGTTTTGTAAGGATATGTGCCTTTAAACCACCTGGCCCATTTTGAAGATCGGTAGGTACATGGCAATCACCAAGCCGCCGATCAGGGTGCCGAGTACAACCATGATAATAGGTTCCATCAGGCTGGAAAGCGCCTCCACGGCATCATCCACTTCCCCTTCGTAGAAATCGGCCACCTTGCTCAGCATGGAGTCGAGCGCGCCTGATTCTTCGCCAATCGCCACCATCTGCAACACCATATTGGGGAATACTTCCGTGTTCTGCATGGCGACAGTCAGGCTGGCACCTGTGCTGATTTCGCTCTGTATTTTCTTGGTAGCATCATAATAGACGCGGTTACCCGACGCGCCTGCTACCGAGTCCAGTGCCTCAACCAGGGGCACACCTGCCGCGAACATGGTCGATAATGTCCGCGAAAAGCGTGCAATGGTTGCCTTGCGGATCACTTCACCAAAAATTGGCAATTTGAGCATCAGGCGATCCATGGTGGACTGCATTTGCTCCGAGCGTTTCCAGGTATAGAAAAAGAACCAGAGTCCGCCGCCGATAGCGCCGAAAATGGCCCACCAGTAATCGACGAAGAAATCGGAAATCGACATCACCAGCACGGTTGGCGCAGGCAGGTCTGCTCCAAAACTGCTGAACAGCTCCTTGAAGGCTGGAATCACGAAGATCATGATGACTGCCGTAATCACGAAGGCAACCACGATGATGGAAATTGGATAGAACAAGGCAGACTTGATCTTGCCTTTGATAGCGAGAATCTTTTCCTTGTAGGTGGCCAGCCGATCCAGCAGCGAATCCAGAATACCCGCCTGTTCGCCAGCGCCTACCAGATTGCAAAACAGGTTGTCGAAATACAGCGGATATTTGCGGAAAGCCTGGCTCAGGCTGCTGCCGGTTTCCACATCGGCCTTGATGTCTCCGAGCAGCTTGCTGACGGCAGGGTTGCTATGGCCCTTGCCGACGATGTCGAATGCCTGCAACAGTGGAACGCCGGCCTTCATCATGGTAGCAAGCTGACGAGTGAAGAAGGTGACGTCCTTGTCTGTGACTTTTCCGCTAGCCTTGAAGCGCTGCTTGCTGACCTTGACCACATTGATGCCCTGGCGACGCAGGGTAGCCTTGACGAATGATTCGCCGCTGGCCTTCATTTCTCCCTTGACGCGTTTGCCCTTTTTATCCGTACCCTCCCAAGCGTACGTGACTTCCTTGGTTTCCTTGGCGGCCATGGTTTCCTATTTCATTTTATTCGTTGGTGACAGCTTCAATCTCTTCCAGCGAAGTCAGGCCCTGCTTGATCTTGAGCAACCCGGATTGCCGCAGGTCGCGTATGCCTTCCTTCTGCGCTTGGTCTGCAATATCGTGCGAAGTGCCATTTTTCATGATAATGCGGCTCATCTCATCGGATACCGGCATGACCTGGTAAATCCCCACACGCCCCTTGTAGCCCTGGTTGCAATGGTCACAGCCTTCCGGATTGGCGGAATAAGGCTGCCAGCTGCCATCCAGCTCTGCCTCCGTGTAACCCATATTCAGCAAGGTCTCACGCGGAATGTCAGCAGGCCTTTTGCAATGAGGGCACAATTTGCGTGCCAGGCGTTGTGCTGTTATTAACGACACGGCGGAGGCAATATTGAAGGGTGCGACGCCCATATTGACCAATCGGGTCAAAGTCGAGGGCGCATCGTTGGTGTGCAGGGTGGAAAGCACCATGTGCCCGGTCGAGGCTGCCTTGATCGCCATATCTGCGGTTTCCAGGTCGCGGATTTCGCCGATCATGATGATGTCCGGATCTTGACGCAGGAAGGATTTGAGCGCTGCGGCAAATGTCAGGCCTTGTTTATCGTTGACGTTGACCTGATTGATGCCGGCCAAGGGAATTTCAGCAGGGTCTTCGGCAGTGGAAATATTCACGCCGGGTTCATTGAGGATATTCAGGCAGGTGTAAAGCGACACGGTTTTTCCCGAGCCGGTCGGGCCTGTTACCAGTACCAGGCCATACGGCCGGGTGACGGCACGCAACAGGGCTTCTTTCTGGTCTGGTTCGTAACCTAGCGCGTCGATCCCGAGTTTGGCGCTACTGGGGTCGAGGATACGCATGACGATCTTCTCGCCATTGATCAGCGGCAGGGTGCTGACGCGGAAATCGATGGCGCGGGTCTTGGATAGTACAAGCTTCATGCGGCCATCCTGTGGCACGCGTTTTTCCGAAATATCCAGGTTGGAAATCACCTTGATGCGTGAGGCCAGTTTTTCCTTGATGGCCAGTGGTGGCTGGGCGATCTCACGCAGGATGCCGTCAACCCGGTAACGGATGCGGTAGAATTTTTCATAAGGCTCAAAGTGCAAATCGGAAGCGCCCATGTTGATCGCATCCAGCAGGATTTTATGGATGTATTTGACGACAGGCGCATCATCAATTTCGACAGTTGCTTCAGGCTCGCTATCCTTGTCCTCGGTTTCTGTATCCAGGCCGAAGTCATCATCGGTGACCAGCGATTGCATGGTGGTGTCGCGCGCCTCCACCAGCTTGTCTATCCATTTGCCGAGCTTGTCGTCCTCCACAACGACCGGGACCAGGGTCTTGCCGGTCTGGAACTGGACTTCATCCAGCATATGCAGGTTGGTGGGGTCGGATACTGCCACAAACATATTGTTGCCACGATTGTATAAAGTCATGGCGCGATAGTTCTGCATCATTTGCGGACTAATGCCCTTGGCAGGGACAAAATCGGCATTCATGGCATTAAGGTCCAGCAGCGGGAATCCAAATGCATGGGAAGCCGCCTGCGCTACCTGTAATGCGGTGAGCTGGCGCGATTGCACAATATGGGTGATGAACGAAACCTGCTTGTTGTTAGCGGCGCTCTGGATAGCGATGGCAGCCTCTTCGCTCAGCAGTTTTTGGTGGATTAGGATGCGAGCAAGACCGCTCAGCTTGTTAGGAGTTGTGTCAGCAGCCATTGATCTTCAAGCCAGCCTTTTCCAGATGATGACAATTTGTTGGAATGATGATGCATGTTGGCATTTTATTTGTAAAGTAATTGCAATTTTAGTGCGATATGGAACGTCGGAAGACTGTTGCAGTCAAATAAAATTCATTGTTGAGAATCGAAAGCACTTGACTTATTCGAATAACCCACGTAAAACGCAAAAAGGCGTTTGGAATTCGAGTGCATTGTAGCCGGCAACTACCGACTTTAATTCTTGAAGTACAAACTTTTGGGGTCGCCTCCCCTATAAAGAGATAAGCAAGGAAGTATTGAAATGGCAACAGGTACCGTAAAGTGGTTTAATGACTCCAAAGGTTTTGGTTTCATTACCCCGGATGATGGTGGCGACGATTTGTTCGCTCACTTCTCCGCAATTGTAGAAGCTGGCTACAAGAGTCTGAAGGAAGGTCAACGTGTATCATTTGATGTTACCGAAGGCCCAAAGGGTAAACAGGCTTCTAATATCCAGAAGGCTTAATTGCCCGCTAGGCATCTAGTCTGAAAAAAGGCCCGGATTTCCGGGCCTTTTTTTATTTTGCCCGCCCGTAGAAACAGGCGGGCAAAATTGTGGTTTTACATGTGTCTGACGATTTCTTCGCCAAACTCTGCGCTGCCTACCTGAGTGGCGCCTTCCATCTGGGAAGAGAAATCGTGAGTCACGCGTTTGGCGGCGATAGCCTTGGCGACACCCTGCAGCACCAAATCCGCGGCTTCCGTCCAACCCAGATGGCGTAACATCATTTCTGCGGACAGAATGAGGGAGCTTGGATTGGCGATGTTCTTGCCCGCAATCTTGGGCGCTGTGCCGTGGGTGGCCTCGAACATGGCGACGGTGTCGGAAATATTGGCGCCCGGTGCGATGCCAATGCCGCCGACCTGAGCAGCCAGTGCGTCAGAAATATAATCGCCGTTCAGGTTGAGTGTCGCCGCTACGTCGTAGTCGGCAGGGTGCAGCAGGATTTCCTGCAGGAAGGCATCTGCAATGCAATCCTTGATAATGATGCCGTTGGGTAGTTTGCACCATGGGCCGCCGTCGATTTCCACCGCACCGAATTCTTCCTTGGCGATTTCATAGCCCCAATTCTTGAATCCGCCTTCAGTGAATTTCATGATATTGCCCTTGTGGACAATAGTGACGGACTTGCGGTTGTTGTCGATGGCATACTGAATCGCCTTGCGCACCAAGCGTTTGCTGCCATCCACTGAAACCGGCTTGATACCGATCGCGGAGCTGTCAGGAAAGCGAATTTTTTTGCGTACGCCCATGTCGCTGAGGAAATCCACGACTTTTTTTACTTCGTCGGAGCCTGCTGCCCATTCAATGCCTGCGTAAATATCTTCAGTATTTTCACGGAAGATAACCATGTCGGTTTTTTCCGGGTGCTTGACCGGGCTGGGCACGCCCTGGAAATACTGTATGGGGCGCAGGCAGACATAGAGATCAAGCTCCTGGCGCAGGGTGACGTTGAGCGAGCGAATGCCGCCGCCAACCGGCGTGGTCAATGGGCCTTTGATGGAGATGACGTAGTCCTTGATTGCTTTCAGTGTTTCGTCGGGCAGCCAGGTGTTGTCGCCGTAGGTGTTAACAGCTTTTTCACCAGCATATACCTCCATCCAGGCAATGGCGCGCTTGCTGCCATAAGCCTTGGTAACAGCGCTATCCACGACATGGCGCATGGGTGGGGTAATATCGACGCCGATACCGTCGCCTTCGATAAATGGGATAATCGGGTGGTCAGGGACGTTAAGCGTGTTATCGGCGTTGATGCTGATCTTCTCGCCATTGGCTGGTACTTTAATTTTTGTAGACATTCAGAACTATCCTATTCAAACGCTGGTGATACAGGCGTAATCATTGCAAGAGACCAAGATGCTGATTTTATTCAATAAGCCTTACGGCGTAATCTGCCAGTTCAGTCCGCATGAAAAGCATGAAACCTTGAAGGATTATATTGCCGTGCCAGGGGTTTATGCTGCAGGGCGGCTGGATACTGACAGCGAGGGTCTGCTTATTCTAACCGATGATGGCATGCTGCAACACCGCCTCTCCCATCCAAAGCATAAAGAATTCAAGACTTACTGGGCGCAGGTGGAGGGAGATCCAGATGATGAAGCGCTGGAGCCGTTGCGTAAGGGGGTTGACCTTGGCGACTTTGTGACGCAGCCGGCACGGGTCAGGCGCATGGAGGAACCCGTGGGTTTATGGCCGCGCAATCCACCCATTCGCGAGCGCAAGGCCATCCCGACCACCTGGCTGGAAATTATCATCAGCGAAGGCAAGAACCGCCAGGTGCGAAGGATGACGGCCAAGGTCGGCTTTCCTACATTGCGCCTGATTCGCTATGCGGTCGGGGCGCATACGATAGAAAACATTGCACCGGGGGAGTGGAGACAGATTTGAATGACGCAGTGCTGCAATATACAGCCAGCCAAATCATGCGGCGGGATATGTTAAAATCGCTATCCTGTTCACTTCACATACCGCGAAAAAATCCATGTCCGGCAATACGATAGGCACCTTGTTTACCCTGACTTCCTTTGGCGAGTCACACGGCCCCGCCATCGGCGGCGTGATTGATGGCTGCCCGCCGGGGCTGGAGCTCACCGCGGATGATATTCAGCAGGAGCTGGATCGCCGCAAGCCCGGCACTTCGCGCCACGTGACCCAGCGCAAGGAACCGGACACGGTGGAGATACTGTCCGGCGTCTTTGAAGGCAAGACGACAGGCACGCCAATCGGCTTGCTGATCCGCAACCAGGATCAGCGCAGCCAGGATTACGGCAAGATTGCCGAGACCTTCCGTCCCGGGCATGCGGACTATACCTATTGGCAGAAATACGGCATTCGCGATTATCGCGGCGGTGGCCGTTCCAGCGCGCGTGAAACTGCGGTGCGCGTTGCAGCGGGCGCGATTGCCAAAAAATGGCTCAAGCAGCGTTATGGCGTGACTATTCGCGGCTATATGAGCCAGCTAGGAGATATCCAGATTCCCTTCGTTTCGTGGGATAAGGTCAGCCAGAACGCTTTTTTTGCACCAAACGAAGCCATCATTCCCGAGCTGGAAGCCTACCTCGACCAGATCCGCAACGAGCGCGATTCTGTCGGCGCACGGATTACCGTCGTGGCGCAGGGTGTGCCGGTCGGCTGGGGCGAGCCTGTCTATGACCGGCTCGATGCCGATATCGCCCATGCCATGATGGGTATCAACGCCGCCAAGGGCGTGGAGATCGGCGATGGTTTCGCCAGCGTGGCCCAGCGTGGCTCGCTGCACAGCGATGAACTCACACCGCAAGGGTTCGCCAGCAACCACGCGGGCGGCGTACTTGGCGGCATTTCCAGCGGGCAGGATATCATCGCCCATGTTGCCTTCAAGCCAACTTCCAGCATTCCGCAATTGCGCCACTCCATCGACAAGCAGGGACAGGCCCTGGAAATGCAGACAACGGGCCGTCACGATCCTTGCGTGGGCGTGCGCGCCACGCCTATCGCCGAGGCCATGATGGCCTTGGTGCTGATGGATCATGCCTTGCGCCACCGCGCGCAGAATGCGGACGTGGTTGTGGACACCGTCAAGATTTAAGCAATGGGCCAACATGGCTGGCCCATTTCCTGACTTCATTCGCTGACCATGCCACAGACGCAATTACCCTATTGGCGGCTGTCCGGCTTTTACTTCGCCTATTTCGGTTTTGTCGGCGCGTTCACGCCGTTCTGGACGCTTTATCTCAAATCGCTGGCGTTCAATGCCTTCCAGATCGCCGTCCTGATGTCGTTGTTCCAGATCGCGCGCAGTTTCTCGCCCAGCCTGTGGGGCTGGGTGGCGGATCATCGGGGACACCGCGTGCCCATCATCCGCTTTCTTGCCGGTGCCAGTTTGCTGGCCTATATCGGCGTATTCTTCGGCACTAGTTTTTACTGGCTGTTTGCCGTCATGCTCACATTGAGCTTTTTCTGGAGCGCTTCCTTGCCATTGATCGAGGCAGTGACGCTTGGTCATCTGGGGGAGCGTTTCGAGCATTATGGGCGTATCCGTCTCTGGGGTTCGATCGGGTTCATCGTGGCGGTGATCGGTTTGGGCTATGCCTTGCAATATTTGGGCATGATGGCCTTGCTCTGGGTCATCATGTTTTTGCTGCTGGTTGTCTGGGTCTTGTCCTGGCGGCTATCCGACCCGCCCGGCGCCATCCACCATGAGGAACATCAAGGTTCATGGTGGGCCATTCTGCGCAGACGGGAGGTGATCGCCTTGCTGGGGGCCTGTTTTTCCATGTCTGCCGCGCATGGTGTCTATTACACGTTTTACTCGATCTACCTGGTTGATCACGGCTACAGCAAGGGTATTGTCGGCTGGCTGTGGGGACTGGGAGTAATATGCGAAATCATGGTCTTCATGGCCATGCCGCAATTGACGGTGCGATTCGGTCTGCGTCGCATCATGCTTGCCAGCCTGTTTCTGGCGTTTGTGCGCTTCTTCGTCATCGGCTGGGCGGTGGATATCTGGTGGCTGATCGTATTCGCGCAGATGCTGCATGCTGCCACTTTCGGCTCGTATCACGCTGCGGCAATTGCTTTGGTCCACCGCTATTTCAAGGGCAAGCATCAATCCAAGGGTCAAGGGCTGTATACCAGCATTTCCTATGGCGTGGGTGGTACGCTGGGCGCGCTAATCAGCGGCTTTGCCTGGGAGGACATGGGACCAGGCTGGACATTTACCGCATCGGCACTCTGCGCTATGCTCGGGTTTGTCATTTTCATGTTCATGATGCAAGAAGATTAACAAGGGGGGAAACATGCGGATTGGGGTGCTGGTGTTGACATGGCTGTTGCCTGCGCTGGCCTGGGCGGAAACCCAGGTAAATGTGGTCGGCCTGTTTCAAGGCAAGGCCATCATGGTGATCAACGGAGGAAAACCTCGCACCTTGTCTGTTGGCGATGTCAGCCCCGAGGGAATACGCCTGGTTTCCGCCAATAGCAGTCAGGCGATGATAGAGGTGAATGGCGTCAGACGAGAGCTTGGCATGGGGCAGGCGATTGCGCTCTCACCCAGGGATATTGCTACGAATGGAGGTAGCGTTACTCTGTATGCGGATTCGACGGGCCATCATTTCATTGATGGGCAGATCAATGGTGCGTCGCTGCGTTTTCTTGTGGATACCGGCGCGTCCGCTATCGTCCTGAACAGCGGCGACGCGAAATATGCCAAGATTGATTACAAGCGTGGCACTCCTGTATCGGTGCAAACTGCGAATGGCGTAGCCAATGCCTACAAGGTGGTGATCAATAATGTGCAGTTGAACGGGATGGCGCTAACCCAGGTGGATGGGCTGGTTATGGAAGGTGGTTCGCCAGCGGTGGTATTGCTGGGCATGAGCGCGCTGAACCGCATGGAAATGAAGCGCGACGGCATTGCGTTGACCTTGACCAAGAAATATTGAGCCATCGGAAATCAACATGAAAACGGCAGCCGAAGCTGCCGTTTTTTTATTGCTTTTATGCTATCTCAGGGATGAGGACTAGCGTTTGTCCTTCTCGATCAGCGCATAGGCGGAGTGGTTATGGATGGATTCGAAATTCTCTGATTCCACGGTATATTTGACAATGCGTGGCTCGGCATTGAGTTGGGCGGCTACATCACGCACGATATCTTCCACAAACTTGGGGTTGTCGTAAGCGCGTTCAGTGACGTACTTTTCGTCAGGACGCTTCAGCAGGCCGTAAACCTCGCAAGAGGCCTGATCTTCAACCAGACGGATAATGTCTTCTACCCAGATGAAATCGGTAATCAAGGCTGTCACAGTGACGTGGGAGCGCTGATTGTGCGCGCCGTAGTCGGAAATCTTCTTGGAGCAAGGACACAGGCTGGTAACCGGCACCACGACCTTGACGGTGATGTCGTATTTGCCCTGGTTGACCTCGCCGATGAAGGTGACCTCATAGTCGGACAGGCTTTGCACGCCGGAAACCGGCGCAGCCTTGTTGACGAAGTAGGGGAAAGTCATCTCGACATGGCCGGATTCTGCATCCAGACGTTTCACCATGGCGCGCAGGATGCTTTCGAACGATTCCACCGAGATTTCACGCTCATTGTTGTTGAGAATCTCAACAAAGCGCGACATGTGAGTGCCTTTGAAGTTGTGTGGCAGGAACACATACATATTGAAATTGGCGACTGTGTGCTGCACGCCACCGGTTTTGTCCTTGACCTTGACCGGATGGCGGATGGATTTGATCCCTACCTTGTCAATGGAGAGCTGGCGGGTATCCGGGGTATTCTGCACATCTTCAATCGGCGAAACTGGCGTTTGGTTCATGGAGTTCCTGTAATGCTTTCAATGAATTCGGTAATAGTTGAGTATACTACTTGGTTAATCTTTTCTCAATTGCAGCCACAATGCCTGTGGCGTTGAGACCGCATTCCGCCAGCATGGTTTCATGCACGCCATGCTCGATAAAGACATCGGGCAGGCCTAAGCACAACGCGGGAGTATGGATATTCAGCGCCTGCATGGATTCCATGACGGCCGCACCTGCACCGCCCATGATGGCATTTTCCTCGACCGTAACGATCAGGTCGTGGCTTTGCGATAGCTGTGAAATGAGAGCGACATCCAGTGGTTTGACAAAGCGCATATTGGCTACGGTGGCATTCAGTGTTTCAGCGGCTTCCAGTGACGGGGGAAGCATGCTGCCGAAAGCCAGGATGGCGACGCGGCTGCCTTGCCGGCGGATTTCCCCCTTGCCGATTGGCAAGGCTTGCATCTCTTTGCTGATAGCAGTGCCTGGGCCGCCGCCGCGCGGATAACGTACGGCGGATGGGCCGTTGTGCTGATAGGCGGTATAGAGCATTTGCCTGCATTCATTTTCGTCGCCGGGCGTCATGATGATGATATTCGGAATGCAGCGCAGGTAACTCAAGTCGAAGCTGCCTGCATGGGTCGGGCCATCAGCCCCGACGAGCCCTGCGCGGTCGATCGCAAACATTACGGGCAGGTTCTGCAGGGCGATATCGTGGATGAACTGGTCATATGCGCGTTGCAGAAAGGTCGAATAGATGGCGACGACAGGTTTCAGTCCTTCACAAGCCAGGCCCGCAGCGAAAGTGAGCGCATGCTGCTCGGCAATGCCGACATCGTAAAAACGGTCGGGAAACTGCTCGGAAAATGTATTCAGGCCCGAGCCGTCGCACATCGCTGGCGTGATGCCGATCAGGCGTTCATCCTGTTGCGCCATGTCCACCAGCCAATCGCCGAATACTTCGGTATAGGTTTTCTTGCCTGTCTTGGCAATGGAACAACCATTGCTGGGGTCGAATTTGCTGACGCCGTGGTATTTGCCCGGATTATCCTCGGCGGGTTGGTAGCCGTGGCCTTTCTGTGTGGCGATGTGCAGGAATTGTGGCCCCTTGAGTTCGCGGATATTGCGTAGGGTGGTCACCAATACATCAATGTCATGGCCATCGATTGGACCGATATAGTTGAAGCCGAATTCCTCAAACAAGGTGCCGGGCGTCATCATGCCCTTGACGTGCTCTTCCGCACGCTTGGCAAATTCACGCACTGGCGGCACGACGCCCAGCACTTTTTCCCCTGAACGGCGCATGGAAGCGTATAGCGGGCCTGAGAGCAGCTTGGCGAAATAGTTGGTCAAGGCGCCGACATTCGGCGAGATCGACATATCGTTGTCGTTGAGTATGACCAAGATATTGGCATCCATTGCACCGGCATTGTTGAGGGCTTCGAATGCCATGCCCGCCGTCATTGCGCCGTCGCCAATGATGGCAATTGAATGGCGAGCGGAGCCAGATTTCTGTGCGGCGATAGCCATGCCGAGTGCTGCGGAAATGGAGGTGCTGGAGTGTCCGGTACCGAAGGTGTCGTAAATACTTTCATCGCGGCGTGGAAATCCGGCGATACCACCGGGTTTGCGCAGGCCGCTCATGGCCTCGCGGCGACCAGTCAGTATTTTGTGTGGATAGGTCTGGTGTCCGACATCCCAGACGATACGGTCTTCCGGCGTATTGAATACATAGTGCAATGCAATGGTCAGCTCGACCACGCCCAGGTTGGAGGATAAATGCCCGCCAGTCTGAGCCACGCTGTTGACAAGAAAGCCGCGTAACTGCTGGGCAAGCTCATGCAGCTGCTTGCGGTCAAGCTTGCGTAGTTGTTCGGGTGAGTTGATGCTCTCTAGCAGTTCGTACATGGCAGATCCGCTCAAAAACTGCGTTGGGTAATGAAAAATGCCACCTGCTTCAATTGGTTGGCAGCATCGCCATAAGGGGCTAGCGGAGCCAACGCATCATCCAATAGCTCCTGCGCCAACTGCTTGGCGTGGTCTATGCCCAGGATGGTCACATAGGTCGGCTTGTCACTATCGGCATCCTTGCCTGCGGTCTTGCCCAGGGTTTCGCTGTCTGCTTCGGCATCGAGGATGTCATCGACCACCTGGAAAGCCAGGCCAATCGCCTGGGCATAGTGGTCGATCGCATGCAATTGCTCCTGATCCAGTTCAGGGACGCAATGCGCGCCCAGCAAGGCCGCTGCGCGGATCAATGCGCCGGTCTTGTGGATGTGCATATACTCCAGCTCAGTCTGGTCAAGTGCCTTGCCCACGCTGGCAAGGTCGATGGCCTGACCGCCCGCCATGCCGCGCGAGCCGCTGGCAATCGCTAGCAGGTTGACCATTTCCAGCTGACGGCCTGGGTCGGTGCATAGGCCGGGCGTGGCAAGAGTCTGAAAAGCCAGGGTTTGCAGAGCATCACCTACCAATAGGGCCGTGGCGTCGTCATATTGTTTATGGCAAGAAGGCTTGCCGCGGCGTAGGTCGTCGTCGTCCATGCAGGGCATGTCGTCATGCACCAGGGAATAGGCGTGAATCAGCTCGACTGCTGCGGCGGCCATATCCACCTTGGCTGGGTTGGCACCACATAATTCGCCTGCGGCATGAGCCAGCAGCGAGCGCACGCGCTTGCCGCCGCCCATCACGGCATAGCGCATGGCTTCATGCAGGCGCGCAGGGGCGATATTGGGAGCAGGAAGCAGTTTGTCGAGCACCTGCTCCATGCGTTGTTGGGTTTGGCGGGACCAGCTTTGAAATTCGATCATTGATTGTCGGTGTAAGGTTGTAGCTGGTTGGATTCAGTGAGGATGCGCACTTGTTGCTCTACATCGGCCAGCGATTGCTGGCAATGCTGCAACAATTCCGAGCCGCGCTTGTACGCCGCGAGTGATTGTTCAAGCGGCAGCTGGCCGGATTCGATCTGGCCGACCAATCCCTCCAGTTCGGTCATGGCGGCTTCGAAACTCAGGGTCTCGAACATGCTGGCCTGCGGATTGTCAGCTTTGGTTTTCTTGCTCATGAATACAACCGGTGCAGGGATGTCAAACCGCTCCATCAGGCTGGACTGCGCCCTGCGTTATTGAAAATAATGCGTTATTTTACGCTGAACTGCCCCCTTAAACCATGATTAAGTGAGTGTTAGAGCCTGTTCATGATCTTTTCATAGGATACGTTGCCCCGGCAAGGCGGTCGAAGCAAGGCACAAACCGCAAGCGTGCTGGTGGCCCGGCGAGGATTTGTAACGCAGCAGCGGCTGCCTTGCCGGGGCAACCCGCAGGGCATAGCTTCAGTATGCGCCCGCTCTGCGTTGCAGTCCTTGGCGAGGCAGTGAGCATCCCCTGCGGACTGCGCCTTGATCGGACACGTGTTGAAGCCATGCGTACCGATGAAAAGATCATGAACAGGCTCTTAGCCAAGATGGCGCTGCATGAAGCGCCGGATATCGTCAATTTCTTCCATGCATACCGAATGCGGTATCGAGTATTCATACAACTCTGGCGCGTAACCCGCCTGCTGCAGATCATGAACCGAAGCATGGTATCGCGCCAACGGGATCACATTATCCTGCGTCCCATGGGCCAGGAATATAGGAATGGACTGGTTAGCTGCCTGTTTCTCTGCCGCCAGGCTATCTGCCAGACCGAGGTAGGTGGAAAGGCCCAGCACGCCTGCCAAAGGAAATGGATGCCGCAAAGCCGTATGCAGTGCGATTACTCCTCCTTGTGAAAACCCGGCCAGCATGATGCGCTGGCTGGGAATGCCCCGCGCCACCTCATTGGCAATCAATGCTTCAATCTGCTGTTGCGATGCATGGATGCCTTCGGCATCCTGCTGGCCAGACGGCTGGAAACTGTAAATGTCATACCAGGCAGGCATGGCGTAACCGTTATTCACTGTCACGTGCATGACGGGAGCATGCGGCAGGATGAAGCGGGTATGTGGCAGGGCCAGTTCCTGGACAACTGGTGCAAAATCATTGCCGTCTGCGCCCAGGCCATGTAGCCAGATCACGCTGTTATGCACAGTATCGCCGGAGGAAATTTCCACAAAATCAAGTAAGGACATAAGTATTACCATCGGTGAAGGTAACGATATTCTGCCATGGTTGAGTGCGGCAGGATAAATGCGGGATGGCAATATGGGAATCGTCAGTAAGAGCGCCTAACAAAATGCAGCCCAGTGGTTTGGCGAGGCGTTGTGCCGCAGGTGATGCGGCAATGAAATAACGTCAGAGGATTTTGTTAATTACTCTATTTTGTTAGCTATCCTGTTGTTAATTGAGCCAAGCGAAACTGGCGCAATAAAGGTGGTGCTGGCATGATGCTGCAAATAACCGAGAGTGGCGGCAAGCCACCAGTCATGGCAGCCAGGCGCTGTTTATCAATGGAGACCGAATGGGGAATATCATGAGGATACAGGTATTAGGATGTAGCGGTGGCATAAGCAAGGGACTGCGAACCACCTCCTTGCTGGTGGATGACGATATCCTGGTGGATGCCGGTACCGGAGTGGGCGATCTTGCGCTGGAGCAAATGACGGCTATTGACCACGTATTCCTTACCCATTCCCATCTCGATCATGTTGCCTTGTTACCCCTGCTGCTTGATGCCGCCTTGGCCAAGCGCGAGCGACCTGTGACCGTGCATGCTTTGCCGGAAACCATAGCCAGCCTGCAAGACCATATATTCAACGGCAAAATCTGGCCAGATTTCAGCAAGATCCCCACGCCTGAGCAACCTTCATTGCAATATGCGCCGTTGGTTGTGGGCGATACAGTCGTGCTCGGCACTAGGCGCCTGGTTGCCTTGCCTGCCAACCACAGCGTGCCCGCGGTCGGCTACCTGCTGGATAGCGGCGCGGGCAGCTTTGCGTTTACCGGCGACACCACGAGTTGCGATGAGTTCTGGCAAGCCTTGAACCAAGTGGATAACCTGCGCCACTTGATGATCGAAACCTCGTTCACCAACGCCGAGATCGCCTTGGCGCTTGTCTCCCACCACTATTGCCCGGCTTTGCTGCTGAATGGCCTGGACCAGCTTCATGCTCGCCCGCAAGTCTGGATTACTCACCTCAAGCCTGGGGAGGGGGAAGCCATCATGCGGGAAATCCAGGCCGCGCAGCATATTCTTGCACCGCAGGCAATTCAGCATGGGCAGGGGTTTGAGCTATAGGTATTGTTGCCAATATGATGAGCGAATAAGTGATCACTCAATGATCGCTTGGAATGGGCAGCGTCGGAGTGTAACGAGTACTGGGTCTGCACCCAGCACGACAACAATCAAAGGTAGAAATGGGAGTACTGAAAAACATAAGGCAAACCAGAGTGCTGGCTTGCCTTATGTGATGGTTGGCGTGAAGCCATGCCGCTTGGTTATCGCGTCTCACGTATTGGATGCTGCTGCCTGGGGTACTGGTATTTCATCTCCGGTTTCAGGTGGCAGGTCGGGACTGGCGTTCAGCCAGGCATCAAAAGCGGCATTGTCGCCGCGCGCTTTGCGTTCGGTGAGGTAACTCTCGGTTTTCAGCGCGGATACTTTCTCAGCGCTGGCGGTCACGAAAAACTGGTTCATTGAGATATTCTCTTTTTTGCGGCTTCAAGTGGTCTTGGCGAACAGCACCACCTCTGGCAGTCCTTCGAAATGTGCGTCACAGGTGAGCAGTTCGGCACCCTGGCACCGCGCCGTCGCATAGACGATGGCATCGGCGGTAGCCAGCTTGTGTTCACGGTGCAGGTCCGCCGCGAGCAGGGCGATGGTAGTGTCCAGCGGCACCACGATGCACTTCTGCGTATAGGCGATCACTTGGTCGGCCTGCTCCTCACCAAGCTCACGCACCAGCCACTTCGATAGTTCGAGCTGCACGATGGTGGGCACGATGCACTGGGGTTTATCCGGCAACTGTTCAGCCAACTTCTTGCTGAGCGCGCTGCCGGTGAGCCATTCGATCCAGGCTGAGGTATCAACCACGCGCAAGCGTGCTGTCATTAGTAGCGGTCCCCGCGGTCGCGGTAGTCGTCGGTGCGCGCGCCCCTGGCGATACCGGCCAATTGCGCCAGTTGGGGCACAGGCATCACCAGCACGCCTTTGCCTTTGGGGATGAATACAAATTCTTGCCCGGCTTCCCAGTGCTGTGCTTCGCGCACGGCCTTGGGAATGGATATCTGGAACTTGCTGGATAAGGTAGCGGTAGCAGTCATTTTTGTACTCTTATAATATCGATCATAATTTGGTAAGAATACGCTACTTAATCCTGTGGAGCCAGATATTGCACCCATTATGCCCCCGTTTTACATGCCATCCCGGCCGTGAGCCGGGATTTTGTGATGTGTGCGGGAATGCTACGAGATGCCGGATCGAGTCCGGCATGACAACCGAAGGTGAAGGTGCGGAAACTGAAAAACATAAGGCAAGCCGGAATGCTGGCTTGCCTTTTTGGTGGTTAGCAGGGCGCAATGCCCGTTGGTTATTGCGCCTTACGTGTTAGATAGTGCACCCTTTAATTGCTCTTGCGCCAGTACCAGAAATAACGCAGGACCACTCAATATTTCCCCCGGCAACTGTTGGCGCTGTAGGAGTTAAGGTTGCAGTGATACCATCATAAGTGAATGCAAGCACACCGTTACCAGTACAACCAGGGATGGTAGCTCCCTGACCGTCTGTACATCCTAATGTACTGTCTACATTGTAAACTTCACCAACTTTGATTTTTTGACCAGCAAGTGAAGCAACAGCGTTACTTGCTTTTGCTTTTGCTGTGTAATCGGTATATGACGGGATCGCAATCGCAGCCAAAATACCAATAATCGCCACCACGATCATCAGTTCGATCAATGTAAAACCTTGTTGTACTTTCTTCATCATAAACCCCTTTGTTGAGTTGGTTGTTGCATGTGCGGCTGGAGGAGTACCGCATGACTTGGATACAGCAACGAGTATGCCAACTTTTCTATTATTTTTATTACCTGTTGAATTTAAAGGGTTTTGATTGGAGATGAATAAAAAAGCGGAGCTGATGCTCCGCTTTCTGTTGGCCTGGCACTGACAAATTTTGTCAGTAGGGTGACAAGCCTTGTTGGTGTTACTTGCCTTCGGCCACTTTCTTCAGGTTGGCCAAACCAGTGTCGTAAACGCCGGTGACGGCATCCACGGCGGATTTGTCATCCTGGCCTGGAGGAATAGGCGGGTTGAGCTTGTAGACGCGGTAGAAGCGGCCCATCCATTTGACCTCGGATTTGCCGCCATCAACAGCCTTGACGGAGATGGTGGAGTAGTAGTCGGCCACAGGCAGCACGCCTTCGATAATGCCGTATTTCATTTGCTTGCTGTCTTCGTCAATGCTTTTGAGATTTTCGAGGAGGGTGCCGCCGCCTTTTAGATTGAGCAGGCGCACGGTTTCTTCTTCACCGCTGTCGCTTTTGCGCTTGTCGAGCTTGGTGCTTTCAATGGCAGGGTGCCATTTCTGCCAGTTGCCGAAGTCCTTGATCAAGCCCCAGACTTTGTCGGCGCTGGCGTCGATGACGACAGTCTTTTCCACTTTCTGTGGCGAAGGGCCGTGGGCGGCTGCGGTGAATGGCAGCAGGCCGATGGCTAGTAGTGCGAGGATTTTCTTCATCTATTTTCTCCATGTTTTTGCAAGTTAAGGGTGGAACTGTCTGTGTGTTGTCCTGCTGCATGGCTGGAGCAGAACAAGACTCAGCAGCTCCTGATCAATGTGACGTCTTGTTGAGTATAAACTGCCCGAACGCCCGGCTTTGCTTGCCTGTCGGGATGTCCTGGATGTGTTTATGACTATTGGCGTCTATCACTGAAACCGAGTTGTCAAACCAGTTGGCAACGTAAATCCTGTTGGTGGCGGCGTCGTAGTTGATGCCTTCCGGGAAGCCGCCGACATGTATCCTGGCGGTTTCCTTGTCTTGTTCAAGGTCGATGACGGAGACGGTATCGGCCTGGGTGTTGGTCACATAGGCAAAGCGGTTATCCGGGCTGACCGTGACGCAGTAGGGGTGTTCGCCGACTGCAATGGTGCGGGATTGCTGTGTTTCCAGGTCGATGACGGACAGGCTGTTGGCATAGACATTGACGGCCAGGAGCTGCTTGCCGTCCGGGCTGAGCGTGATGCCGAATGGGTGCTCGCCTGTGGCGATGCGTTGTAGCACTTCGAGGGATTGCGTGTCGATGATGGCGAGATCGTTGCTATCGCGGTTGGCGACATAGAGCTTGCTGCCGTCCGGGCTGATAATGATGCCCGCTGGCGCCTTGCCGATGCTGACCTCGCGGCGCTGGCTTGTATCGCTAGTGTCGATGGCGAGTACGCGGTTGTCGTTCCAGTCGGCAACATAGAGGGTCTTGCTGTCCGGCGAGAGAGCAATGCCTACCGGTGAGCCGGTGATGTTCAATGTGTCGATGACCTCGTATTTTTCGGTGTCGATGACGGAGACGGATTGACTGTCTACATTGCTGATGTATGCCTTGCCCAGGCTGGCGGAGACAGCCACGCCGACCGGGGATTTGCCCACGGCGATGGTGGCGAGGATGCTGTGGTCGGCCAGGTTGAGGACGGAAACGGTGTTTTCTCCCTGGTTGGTGATATAGGCTTCATTGGCCTGCGCCAATAGCGAGAAGGTCAGGAAAAGCAGGAAACTGCTGAGGATGCGGAGGATATATTTCACTATTGATCAGGTGTTTGCCAATGGGTAAGGTAACGCGTCACGGCTTCCATGGGTTGACCTGAAAGTATACGGGTGGCCTGCAAATAGCGTCAAGGCTGGATTTCTCCTGATTTTTCCGGGATTTCGCGAGGTGGCCGCCGGACAGCCCGGCTTTCAATCTCCTGCGAAATATGGAAAAATGACGACAAATTTTAGAGGTAGGTTGTCATGATAGATCGGGATGGTTATCGCCCGAATGTTGGCATTATTTTATGTAATGCCAACAATCAGGTGTTTTGGGGTAAGCGCATCCGCGAGCACTCTTGGCAGTTTCCGCAAGGTGGCATTAAATATGGCGAAAGCCCTGAGCAGGCCATGTACCGTGAACTGATGGAAGAAGTCGGATTGCGCCCCGAGCATGTCAAAATTCTGGGGCGTACGCGGGATTGGCTGCGCTACGATGTGCCGACCAACTGGATCAAGCGTGAATGGCGTGGCAGTTACAAAGGGCAGAAACAGATCTGGTTTCTGCTGCGACTGGTGGGGCGCGATAGTGATGTGTCGCTGCGTGCCAGCACGCACCCGGAGTTTGATGCCTGGCGCTGGAGCGATTACTGGGTTTCCATGGATTCGGTCATCGAGTTCAAGCGCGAAGTGTATCGCATGGCGTTGCAGGAGCTGTCGACGCATTTGGCGCACCAGCGTGCCCAACGGTCACATCAGGAGAAACTGCGCCAGATGGCGCGTTGAACGGACCAAGTATGTTGGAGATGGTATAAACACTGCAATGAAATGACAAACCCCGGTAAAAGCCGGGGTTTGTTTATGAATGACTAAGAGGCTGGCGTGATTACGCCGGCTTTTTTTGCGCCATGGCTTCCCCCAGTCTGACCTGGCGCGCTGGCTGCCAGTCGCTCTGGAACTCCAGGCTGGCGCTGGCCGGATATAGCAGCACCACTGTGGAGCCGAGCAGGAAGCGGCCCATTTCATCGCCTTGTTTCAAGATGCGGTTGTACTTGCGGTAATCCCAGGTGCGGATATCACCGGAGCGCGGTGGGTTGATGATGCCATGCCAGGTGGTGCCCATGCTGCCGACGATGGTCGCGCCGACCATGACCAGTACAAACTTGCCTTCGGTATTTTCAAACTCGCAAATGACGCGCTCGTTGCGTGCGAACAGGCCTGGGACGTTTGCTGCCGTGGTCGGGTTGACGGAGAACAGGTCGCCGGGTACATAAGTCATGGAGAGCAGCTTGCCATCGCATGGCATGTGGATGCGGTGATAGTCGCGCGGGCTGAGATAGATGGTGGCAAACTGGCCGTTCTCATAGGTTTGCGCCATTTCCGTATTGCCGCCCAGCAGGGCTCGGGTGGAATACTGATGGCCTTTGGCCTGGAAAATCTGGCCTTGCGTGATGCGTCCGAGCTGGCTGATTGCGCCGTCTACCGGGCAGATCTGCGTGGCATCTGCGAGCGGACGGACGCCGGGTTTAAGCGCGCGGGTAAAGAAAGCATTGAAGGTGGTGTAGCTGGCGATATCCGGATTGGCGGCTTCCTGCATATTTACCTGGTAGCGTTTGATGAACCAGCGGATGACGGCAGTAGTGTATTTGCCGCCATGCAAGTGGGCCAGCTTGCCGGCCAGCTCGGTCAGCCCGGTGCGTGGCAGCAGGTATTGCAGCATGACGGAAAAGGGTTTGAACATGGGAACCTCGTAAAGCAAAAGAGGCTGGGTAGTGTACCCGGCCTCTTTTTGATTGGATGGTTTAATTCAGCAGCAATACAGCTGAAATTCTAGCTTCGTTGCTGCTTAAAGCTTGATCAGTTTGGGAGCCAATACTTAATCCCATTGGTTCTTGGATTGACCTTTTAAGTTCGATCAAATGACCAAAAACTGTTAGTTTTTGGATTGATCAACTAGCTTGTTCTTGGCAATCCAAGGCATCATGGCGCGTAGTTGGCCGCCAACTTGCTCGATAGGATGAGCAGCGTTGAGGCGACGGCGTGCGGTCATGGATGGGTAGTTGGTGCGGCCTTCCAGGATGAACTGCTTGGCGTAGTCACCATTCTGGATGTTGGTCAGGCATTCCTTCATTGCAGCACGGGCCTGGTCGGCAATTACGCGTGGGCCGGTGACGTATTCACCATACTCGGCGTTGTTGGAGATGGAGTAGTTCATGTTGGCAATGCCGCCTTCGTACATGAGGTCCACGATCAGCTTGAGTTCGTGCAGGCACTCGAAGTAGGCCATTTCAGGCGCGTAGCCCGCTTCAACCAGGGTTTCGAAGCCAGCCTTGACCAGTTCCACAGCGCCACCGCACAGAACGGCTTGCTCACCGAACAAATCGGTTTCGGTTTCTTCGCGGAAGTTGGTCTCGATCACGCCACCCTTGGTGCCGCCGTTCGCTGCAGCATAGGAGAGGGCGATGTCCTTGGCCTTGCCGGAAGCGTCCTGATAAACCGCGATCAGGGACGGCACACCGCCGCCCTTGAGGTATTCGGAACGCACGGTGTGGCCTGGGCCCTTGGGGGCGATCATGATGACGTCCAAATCTTTGCTTGGCACGATCTGGTTGTAGTGTACGTTGAAGCCGTGGGCGAATGCCAAGGCTGCGCCCTTCTTCAGATTAGGTTCGATTTCAGCATGGTAGATTTCAGCCATGGTTTCATCCGGCAACAGCACCATGACGACATCGGCGCCGGTAACAGCATCCTTGATTTCCTTGACATCATGGCCTGCGTTGACAGCCTTGGCAAAAGAGCTGCCATCCTTGCGGGCGCCAATGGTAACGCTGGCGCCGGAATCCTTCAGGTTTTGCGCATGGGCATGACCCTGGGAGCCGTAACCAACGATGGTGACCTTCAGTTTCTTGATCAGGGAGAGATCAGCGTCCTTGTCGTAATAGACTTTCATGTTTTACCTTTCGATACAGATAGTGTGTTGCAGCCGGATAATTGGCTGCGCAGATATTAAAGCTTGAGGATTCTGTCCCCGCGGCCTATGCCGGATGCGCCGGTGCGTACGGTTTCCAGGATGGCGGCCTTGTCCAATGCCTCAAGGAAGGCGTCCAGCTTGGAGCCGGAACCGGTCAGCTCGATGGTGTAGCTGCCGTCCGCCACGTCGATGATGCGGCCGCGGAAAATGTCGCACATGCGCTTCATTTCATCGCGGAACGAGCCAGTAGCCTTGACCTTGACCAGCATCAGCTCGCGCTCGATGAAGCGGCCGTCGTTGAGGTCCAGCACCTTGACCACATCAACCAGCTTGTTGAGCTGCTTGATGATTTGCTCGATCACTTCGTCCGATCCGGAGGTGACGATGGTCATGCGTGACAGCGTGGCGTCTTCGGTGGGGGCCACGGTCAGGGATTCGATATTGTATGCACGCGCGGAAAACAGGCCCGCCACGCGGGAGAGCGCGCCAGCTTCGTTTTCCATCAATATAGAGATGATATGTTTCATGGTTATTCTTACAGGTCTTCGGCCAGGATGATTTCAGACAGCCCCTTGCCATTTGGCACCATGGGGAACACGTTCTCATTCTGGTCGGTGATGAAGTTCATGAACACGAAGCGATCAGTCAGATTGAATGCTTCGGTCAACGCGCCTTCAACATCGGATGGCTTTTCGATATTCATCCCGACGTGTCCATACGATTCAGCGAGCTTGACGAAGTCAGGCAGGCTGTCCATATAGGATTCGGAGTAGCGGTTCTCGTAGAAGAACTGCTGCCACTGGCGCACCATGCCCAGATAGCGGTTGTTGAGTAGGATGACCTTGATCGGTAGGTGGTACTGCTTGCAGGTGGACAGCTCCTGGATATTCATCTGGATGCTGCCTTCGCCGGTGACACAGGCCACCTTGGCCTTGGGGTCGGCAAACTGCACGCCCATGGCGTAAGGCAGCCCGACACCCATGGTGCCCAAGCCGCCGGAGTTGATCCAGCGGCGCGGCTTGTCGAACTTATAATATTGTGCGGCCCACATTTGGTGCTGACCGACGTCGGAAGTCACGTAGGCGTCGCCCTTGGTCACTTCCCAGAGTTTTTCAATGACGAACTGCGGCTTGATGATCTCGCTGTTGCGATTGTAGTTCAGACAATTGCGCCCACGCCATTCCTCTATCTGCGTCCACCAGGCCTTGAGCGCGGCAGCATCGGGTGCGCGCGGGTCAGTGTCCAGCAGCTCGTTCATCTCGCCCAGCACGGATTGCACATGGCCGACGATAGGCACATCGACCTTCACGCGCTTGGAGATGGAGGATGGATCCACGTCGATGTGGATGATGGTGCGGTCCTTGTTGTAGAAATGCTGCGGATTGCCGATCACGCGGTCGTCGAAGCGTGCGCCTACGGCAATCAGCACGTCACAGTACTGCATGCCCATGTTGGCTTCCAGGGTGCCGTGCATGCCGAGCATGCCGACAAACTGTTTGTCGGTAGCAGGATAACCGCCCAGTCCCATCAGGGTGTTGGTGACGGGAAAGCCCAGCCTGCGTGCTAGTTTGATCAATTGCTCGGATGCATCGCCCAGCACCAGGCCGCCGCCGGTGTAGATCATGGGACGCTTGGCTTCCAGCATGAGCTTGAGCGCTTTCTTGATCTGGCCGGAATGTCCCTTGAGGATAGGCGTGTAGGAACGCATCTCCACACTCTTGGGATATTCGTAGTGGCCGAGATGAGCAGTGATGTCCTTGGGAATATCCACGACCACCGGGCCGGGACGGCCAGAGGCTGCGATGAAGAAAGCCTTCTTGATGGTCGGGGCGATATCCTTGACGTCCTTGACCAGGAAGTTGTGTTTCACACAAGGGCGTGAAATGCCGATCATGTCGACTTCCTGGAAGGCATCCAGCCCGATCGCGGGCGTGGGCGCCTGGCCGCTGATGACGACCAGCGGAATGGAATCCATGTGAGCGGTGGCAATGCCTGTGATTGCATTGGTGGCGCCGGGACCAGAGGTGACCAGCGCTACACCGACTTCTCCCGTGGCGCGGGAATAGGCATCTGCCGCATGGACGGCGGCTTGCTCATGACGGACCAAGATGTGCTTGAACTTGTCCTGTTTGAATATTTCATCATAGATGTTGAGCACCGCGCCGCCAGGATAGCCAAAAACGAATTTGACATTTTCTTCCTGCAGACAACGGATGACGATTTCTGCGCCAGATAATTCCATAGAAATTGCTTGTTATGTCGAGAACTTGGGAAACTTAGAACACTAACGGTTTGTGCTGGTTTGGTCAAGGATGATGAAGCGAAGAATGGCTTTAAGCCGGTGATTTTTAAGCGGCTTACTTCTGTGTTGGTAGCGGCATTTCATCATTGTTATTGGTTATTCGAATGGCGGTGGCGCGACCTTGAGCAGCTCTTCGATGGTAGTCAGGCCCGCAGCAACTTTTTCCAGGCCATTGATCAGCAGCGGTTGCATGCCTTGCTGATAAGCCAGCTTCTTGATGCTGGCGAGGTCGGCATCATGGGTGACGAGTTTCTTGAGTTCGGGCGATAGGGACAGCATTTCATAGATGCCGGTGCGACCCCGATAGCCGGTCATGCGGCATTCCAGGCAGCCGTTGGCTGTGTAGATTTGCGTGGGCTTGGGCAGCTTCCATGCGCCGGTCAGTTCGCTCCATCGCTCCTGGCTGATCTCCGCAGATGTTTTGCAATGCGGGCACAAGGTGCGCAGCAGCCGCTGCGCCATGATGCCGATCAGCGAAGAGTGGATAAGGTAGGGTGGAATACCCAGGTCCAGCAGGCGGGTCACGGCGGCAGGCGCGTCGTTGGTGTGCAGCGTGGAGAGCACCAGGTGGCCGGTCAATGCAGCCTGGATGGCCATTTCCCCGGTTTCCACGTCGCGGATTTCGCCGACCATGATAATGTCTGGGTCCTGGCGCAGCAGGGTGCGCACGCCGTCGGCGAACGTCAGGCCGATATTGTGCTGCACCTGCATTTGGTTGAACGCGGGCTCCACCATCTCGATCGGGTCTTCTACGGTGCAGACGTTGACTTCGGGCGTTGCGAGCAGCTTGAGCGTCGAGTAAAGCGTGGTGGTCTTGCCGGAGCCGGTAGGGCCAGTGACGAGGACGATACCGTTCGGACTCTGCGTCCATTGCGTCCATTTTTGCGCCTGTTCGTTGGAAAACCCCAGTTCCACAAAATCCTTGACCAGGATTTCCGGCGTGAATATCCGCATGACCAATTTTTCACCAAATGCCGTGGGCATGGTCGAGAGGCGCAGCTCAATTTCCTCGCCTTCGTCGGTCAACGTCTTGATGCGGCCGTCCTGGGGGCGGCGCTTCTCTACCATGTCCATGCGGCCCAACAGTTTGATGCGGTTGGTGATCGCATTCATGATCGCGCTGGGCAATTGATAGACCTGATGCAGCACGCCGTCGATGCGGAAGCGCAGAATGCCGATGTTGCGGCGCGGCTCCAGATGGATATCGCTCGCGCGTTGCTCGAAGGCATATTTGAACAGCCAATCGACGATATTGATGACGTGCTGCTCGTTGGCATCCAGGTTTTTATTCTTGCCCAGCTCAACCAGTTGCTCCAGGTTCTGCACGCCGATGACCTGTCCGGTCTTGGCAGTGTTGGCCAGGTTGATTGAATTGGCAAGGTTGTAGACTTCCGGTAGATAGCGGCTGATTTCACGTGGATTGGCGATCACCAGCCGGATATTGAGCTTGAGGATGCGTTCGAGATCGGGTATCCACTCAGTAAAAAAAGGCTCGGCAGTGGCGATGATGGCTTCCTGGCCGCTGACCCTGACTGGCATGATTTTGAGGCGTTCTGCATAAGCCTTGGAGATCACCTGGGCAATGGCGCCGAAGTCCAGCTTGAGCGGGTCGATATGGAAATGCTCTAGCGTGACGCGCTTTGCGAGCCACGCGGTCAATGCTTCCAGTGTGAGTGTCTTGCTAGGATTTTGCAGGTTTTTCCATTTTTGTTCGCTGACGATGATCAGCGGGTGCAGGTTGGAGCTGTCCAGCCGCCTGTCCTTGAACAACTGTTCCGCCTGCAGCTTATGCACCAGCCCGTCATTGACCAGCATGCGCAGGGTATCACCCAGTGAAAGACGTCCGGGGGCTGGATAAAAGGCGGCGGCAGGTTGCGTCATGTCAGGATTCCTGAAGGCTAGGCATGCGGGTTGGAGTCAGGCTGAAAACGCATGGACAGGTCTATTGCCTGGATGTGCTTGGTCAGGCCGCCGATGGAAATACGGTCAACACCGGTCAGGGCGATTTCTCGGATATTGCTGAGGTCTATACCGCCGGATGCTTCCAGAATGGCACGGCCAGTGTTGAGGCGGACGGCTTCCTTTAATCTGGCAGGATCGAAGTTATCCAACAGAACCAGCTTGGCACCCGCATTGAGCGCGGACTGCAATTGTGCCAGGGTTTCCACCTCGATCTGGATTGGCACATTGGCATTAAGCGCGCGCGCATTTGCCAGCACTGCCTCGATGCTGCCTGCCGCGGCGATATGGTTCTCCTTGATGAGGATACCATCGTAAAGTCCGATGCGCTGATTCAACCCTCCGCCGACACGTACAGCATATTTTTGCGCCAGGCGCAGTCCGGGCAGGGTCTTGCGAGTATCGAGGATATGGGCATTGGTCCCAGCAATCGCATCGACATAGCGGCGCGTGGCGGTTGCGGTGGCGGAAAGCGTCTGCAGGAAATTGAGCGCGCAGCGTTCGGCGGTCAGCAAGGCGCGGGCCGGGCCGGAAAGCGTGCATAAGGCGTTGCCTGCGCTGACGGTATCCCCTTCCTTGACTTGCCAATCAATGACAATGTCCCTGGAAACATGGCGGAATACGGCGTTGGCCCATGGAATACCACAGATAACCGCCTGCTCGCGGGAAATGATAACGGCGGTCGCCAGTTCCTCGGCGGGTACGAGTTGCGCAGTGACATCGCCGGAGCCGATGTCTTCTTTCAATGCGCGCTCGATGTCGGCTTCAATGGTGGTTTGCAGGGTGCTGGATAGCAATGATTGAGGTGATGTAGAGTCCATGAATTACATTATAATGCACTGAACTATCCCTTAAATTTTATTCGGATATTAAGTTTTTCCAGGCATTCAAGATTTTTCTTCTCAACCAAGTTCCCGAGTCTTATTCAAGATGAAGCTCCTATATTCCAATACCAGTCCTTATGCGCGCAAGGTGCGCGTGGTTGCCGCGGAAAAGCGCATTGATGTGCAAATGGCGCCAGTGGTGCTCTCAGACCCGGATTGTCCGATCAATGACTATAACCCGCTGGGCAAGATTCCTGTGCTGGTGCTGCCGGATGGCGATAGCCTGTACGACTCGCGCGTGATTGTGGAGTATCTGGATCACCGCACGCCGTTGGCGCACCTGATCCCGCAGGAGCATACCGCCCGGATTGCGGTTCGGCGCTGGGAGGCGCTGGCGGATGGCGTGACGGATGCAGCTGTCGCAGCGATGCTGGAAGGCCGCAGGCCAGAGGAAAAACAGGATGCTGCCGTGATTGTCAAGCAGATGGGCAAGGTGGAGCGCGGGCTCAAAGTCTTGAACGACGACCTGGGAAAAAGGAAGTGGTGCGTCAACGACAGCTTTAGCCTCGCGGATATTGCCGTGGGCTGCATGCTGGGATACATCGAGATGCGCTGTCAGCACCTGGGCTGGCAACAGCAATATCCCAACCTCGCCCGGCATTATGCTGCCTTGATGCAGCGGCCCTCCTTCCAGGATACCGCTCCGGTCACAGTCTGATGAAAGCGCTTGCTGCCCAGGGGTTGTAGATAAATCCTAGATGGCGGAGGTAATGATGCCGCCGCCCAGGCAGACGTTGCTCTCATAAACCACGACCGATTGCCCAGGTGTGATTGCCCACTGCTTCTGACCGAAGCGGATATCGGCTGAACCGCTCTCCAGCCTGTCGATTTCGCAGGGTGCATCCGGCTGGCGGTAGCGGGTCTTGGCAGCATAAACCCAATGCGTTCTCGGCTCTTCTCCCGCAATCCAGTGCAGGTTGCCCGCGACCAGTCCGTCATTGAGCAGCAGCGGGTGATCATGACCTTGCACCACAATCAGCACATTGCGCTGCATATCCTTGCCTGCGACGAACCACGGCTCGCCGTTGCTCTCCTTTGAGCCGCCAATACCCAATCCCTGGCGCTGCCCCATGGTGTAGTACATCAGGCCGTTATGCTGGCCGACGACCTTGCCTTCGGGCGTCTGGATTTCGCCCGGCTCGCGCGGCAGATAGCGGCTCAGGAATTCCTGGAATGGACGTTCGCCGATAAAGCAGATGCCGGTGGAGTCTTTTTTCTCGCTGGTGGGCAAGCCGGCGCGGCGCGCAATCTCGCGGATTTCGCGCTTGAGCAGGTGGCCTAACGGGAACAAGGTTTTGGAAAGCTGGGCCTGGTTCAGGCGATAGAGGAAGTAGCTCTGGTCCTTGGTGCCATCGTCCGCCTTCATAAGCTGGAACAAGCCATTCTTCTCGCGCACCTGGGCATAATGGCCGGTCGCCATAAGGTCGCCACCCAACGCCATGGCATGGTCGAGAAAGGCCTTGAACTTGATCTCGGAATTGCAGAGGATATCCGGGTTGGGCGTGCGGCCGGCACTGTATTCCTCTAGGAAATTGGCGAATACGCGCTCCTTGTATTCCTTGCTGAAATTCACAGCTTCGATCTCGATGCCGAGCTTGTCGGCGACGGCCGCTGCGTCGATCAGATCCTGCTTGGCAGGACAGTACTCATCGGTATCGTCGTCCTCCCAGTTTTTCATGAACAGGCCGACGACTTCGTAGCCTTGTTCCTTGAGCAAAAGCGCGGCGACGGAGGAGTCCACGCCGCCGGACATGCCGACGATGACTTTTTTCTTCATGGTGCGAATTCTATCTGATGATGACTTTATAAATGGGTGATGACATGCAGCGGAAAGCGCTGTCCGGCCAGGTAATGCTCAACGCATGCCAGCACTTGCGGGCTACGGTGTTTTGCCTGGCTGGCGCGGATTTCATCCGGTGTGAGCCAGATAGCGCGAAGGATACCCTCATCCAGCGCCTGGTGCGGTTGATGGTCGTCCGCCTGGCCAATAAAGGCGAAGCGCAGGTAGGTGATGTCCTTTAACGGGTGGCGCCAATGATAGATACCGAGCAGGCTATGCGGCGTGAAGCGGTAGGCGGTTTCCTCGCGTGCTTCCCTGATTACCGCCTCCAGCAGGCTTTCCCCGTTCTCCACGTGTCCGGCGGGCTGGTTGAGGCGTATGCCTTCCGCTGTTTCCTCTTCCACCAGAAGAAACCGGCCATCCTGTTCGATGATGGCGGCAACCGTGGCGTGGGGTTTCCAGATCATGGGTTCGGTCATAGGGTGGGACAGGCACAGAGTGCCCGATAACATAAACTTATAATTTTACAGTGGGATTGTGCCTGAGGCCAGCATGGAGATTGCCAGGCAGGAACTGTCTCCCTTGTTGGCGGAGAGGGCGATCAGGTAGTATCGATGCCCAATATCAATGGAAACCGGTGATCAGGATATTCAATGACACGCATTTATCTTGCCTCGCGTTCGCCGCGGCGCGCGGAATTGCTGCAACAAATCGGCGTGGATTTTATTGTGCTGCCTGCCGATATAGACGAGTCTGTATATAATGCCGAGTCGGCGACTGATTATGTGCAACGTCTCGCGTGGCAGAAGGCAGAGGCATGCGTACAGGGATTGCAAGTGCTTGATATGCCGGTGCTGGCGGCAGACACAACGGTATGCGTCGAAGGCGCCATTCTTGGCAAGCCGGAAGACGATGATGAAGCTTATGCCATGCTGGCTGCCATGTCGGGGCGCTGGCATGAAGTGCACACTGCGATTGCACTGGCAGATAGCCAGGGACTGGAACTGGCGCTCTCTACCACGCGCGTGAAAATGGGCGAGCTGCCCCCTGAGTTGATTGCCGCCTATGTTGCCAGCGGGGAGCCGCGCGACAAGGCGGGCGCCTATGGTATTCAGGGGCTGGGCGGCACGCTGATCGAGCGTATCGAAGGCAGTTATTCCGGCGTGATGGGGCTGCCGTTGTTTGAAACGGCGCGTCTGTTGAGAAAATACGGTTTTGCCATTCCGGCTTGAGTGCCTGGATGCGTTATATAAGGATTGAGCAATCCGGAAACAAAGGATGTCATGAGTGAAGAAATACTGATCAATGTCACACCGCAGGAAACGCGGGTGGCCATTGTGGAGCAAGGAGTGTTGCAGGAGCTGCATGTCGAGCGCGTCACATCCCTCGGGCTGGTGGGCAATATCTACCGCGGCAAGGTGTGCCGCGTATTGCCGGGGATGCAGTCGGCATTTGTCGAGATCGGCCTGCAGCGTGCTGCTTTTCTGCATGTGGCGGATATCCTGGAATGTTGCAGCCCGGAAAAGGAAAAAGCCATCCAGGAGGTGTTGCACGAAGGCCAGCCTGTCATGGTGCAAGTGATCAAGGAGCCGATCGGCACCAAGGGTGCGCGTCTGACCACGCAGATCAGCATTGCCGGGCGCTTCCTGGTTTACCTGCCGCAACAGCAGCATATCGGCGTATCGCAACGCATCGAGGATGAGGCCGAGCGCGAGATGCTGCGCGAGCGCCTGTTGCGTCTGTTGCCGGAAAACCGTGAAGGTGGTTATATCATCCGCACCATGTCCGAAGCCGCGACCGATGAGGAGTTGCTGGCGGATATCGATTACCTGCAAAAGGTCTGGAGCAATATCCAGGCAGCCAGTCACGGGGTGGCGGATCGTTCTCTGGTGTTCCAGGATCTGGATCTGTCCCTGCGCGTGCTGCGCGATGTGGTCAACGACAATACCGAGCGCATCATGGTGGATTCGCGCGAGACCTATCAAAAGTTGCAGGATTTCGCCAGCCATTATGCCGTGGGCGCGGTGCAGCGTATCGAGCATTATCAGGGCGAGCATCCCTTGTTCGATATGTACAACGTCGAACACGAAATCAACAAGGCCATGTCGCGCAAGGTGGAGCTTAAATCCGGTGGCTACCTGATTTTCGACCAGACCGAGGCATTGACCACCGTGGATGTGAATACAGGCGGCTTTGTCACTGGCCGTAGCCTATCCGATACCATATTCAAGACTAACCTGGAGGCGGCGCAATGTATTGCGCGCCAGCTGCGCGTGCGCAACCTCGGTGGCATCATCATCATCGATTTTATCGATATGGATGAGGAAGAGCAGCAAAACGCCGTGCTGGCTGAGCTGAAAAAGGCCGTGGTCAAGGACAGGGCGCGTACCGGGGTCAACGGATTCTCGGCGCTGGGCCTGGTGGAGATGACGCGCAAGCGCACCCGCGAGAGCCTGGCGCATATCCTCTGTGAACCTTGCCCTGCCTGCAAGGGCCGCGGCGAAGTGAAAACCGCGCAGACCGTCTGTTATGAAATATTCCGTGAGCTGTTGCGCCATGCGCGGCAGTTTACCGCGCGCGAGTTCCGCATTTTGGCAGCGCCCAAGGTAATCGACATGCTGCTGGATGAGGAATCGCAGAGCCTGGCTAATCTTTCGGATTTTATTGGCAAGCCGATTTCATTGCAGGCGGAAACGCCGTATGCGCAGGAAACTTATGACATTATCTTGATGTAGCAGTACGGTGAAAGATATGGAGCGAGATTGAAAAAGCCAGCGTCTAGCTGGCTTTTTTTATAGGAACTGAATGGAATCAGAATAACCGCAACAACTGCATTTCCGTGGGCGTTACCACAATAATGAGCAGAAGCTCGGCCACAATGAAAACCACCAGCGGCGTCAGGTCGAAACCGCCAGCCATGGGAATGCGGTTGCGCAGGGGTTTCAGCAGCGGCCTGGTCAACGCATCCAGCACCGGTGTCATGATGGTGTGGGGATTGATCCAGCTCAGGATGGCTTGCAGGAACACCGCATAGAGGAAGATGTAGATGCTGAGCTTGACCAGCCCAACAAAAGCGAGCCCCAGCAAGGCAATCCAAAGGGAGTTATCCGCGACGAACAAGGGATAGCCGCTGACCATTCTTGACCCGGTTTCCAGCAGGAACTGGGTGACAAAGGCCAGCAGCAGAGTAGACGTATCCACGCCCGCGATACCGGGAATGATGCGCCTGACGGGCTTGACGGCGAAGTTGGTCACGGAGACTACCGCCTGCGAAACCGGGTTCTGGAATGGCGCGCGCGTCAGTTGCAGGTAAAAGCGCAGCAGCAGGGCGATGGTGAACAGCCCCAGGATGGTATGCAGCAGGAATTGCAGGGCGGTATTGATCATGCGCGCTCCCTAGATAAATGAATGACGGGCATGGCTATTCCTTTCCCAATTGCTCGCCCAGTTCGCGCGCGCGTTCCGCTGCTGCCTGCGCAGCCTGGATGATGGCTTGCTTGATGTTGGCTTGTTCCATGGACAGGATGGCGCGTTCGGTGGTGCCGCCCTTGGAAGTCACCTGCGCGCGCAAGGTGGCTGCGGGAACATTGCTTTGACTAGAGGCGAGCTGGCTGGCGCCGAGGAATGTTTGCAGACTCAATGTGCGCGCCTGTTCTGTATCCAGTCCCAAGTCCAGGGCAGCCTGTTCCAGTGCCTCGATGAAGTAAAACACATAGGCAGGTCCGCTACCGGAGATAGCAGTGATCGCATCGATTTTGCTTTCTTCATCGACCCATACGGTAGTGCCGGTGGCGAGCATCAACGCATTGGCCTGTTCGCGTTGCTCCATTGTTACGCCTCCGGCGGCATACAGGCCAGAGACGCCAGCCTGGATCTGCGCAGGCGTATTGGGCATGACGCGCACGATGGTGTCGTAGCCGCCCAGCCAGCGGCTAAGCGCATTGCAGGTAATGCCCGCGGCGATGGAGATAATGAGCTGGTCATTGAGAAAGCTGGCGAGGAAGATGGCAATGTCCCGCAATTGCTGCGGCTTGACGGCCAACACGATGACCTCGGAACTGGCGACGCTGGGCAGGTGCTCGGTGGCATGCACACCGAACTCTTCTGCCAATTGTTCACGTTTTTCGGCTTCCAGTTCGATGACATTGATAGTCGCCATGTTGTAGCCTTTTTTCTTGAGGCCGCCGATGATGGCGCGCGCCATATTGCCGCCGCCGATAAAGCTGATTTTCATATTGATTGCTCTGTGGTTGGTTTGATGCGGGCACCGAAAATGGCGGAACCTACCCTGACTATTGTCGCACCCTCGCGGATGGCTGCGGGGAAATCTTCCGACATGCCCATGGATAAGGTATCAAGCGCGTGGCCTTCTGACAGCAGGTGGTCGTAAATTTTGCGCACGGCATGGAATTGTGCTTGTTGCTCTGTTGGATCGTCGGATGGAGCCGGAATTGACATCAACCCGCGTAAGCGCAAGTTGGGCAGTTGCCTGATATGGTCCGCCAGTGCAGTGGCATCAGCGGCGCTGGTGCCGCTCTTGCTTTCTTCTCCGCTGACATTGACCTGGATGCAGACCTGCAGGGGCTGGAGCGTGCCGCCGCGCGCGATATTCAGCCTGTCCGCAATCTTGGCGCGGTCCACGCTATGCACCCAGTCGAAATGCTGCGCGATGGGTTGGGTCTTGTTACTCTGGATCGGGCCGATGAAATGCCATTCGATATCCAGACTCTGGAGTTCCTCTTGCTTGGCGAGCGCTTCCTGCAGGTAATTCTCGCCGAACCGGCGCTGGCCGAGCGCGTGCAGTTCACGGATGGCGCTGGCCGGGTGCGCCTTGCTGACCGCAAGCAGGCTGACGGAATCCGGCGACCTGCCAGCATCCAGCACGGCAGCGTCTATCCCTGTCCTGATTGCTTGCCAGCGTTTGCCAATTGTGTTCATAATCCGTCCATTCTTCATGATTGCAACCCTCCGGGCATGGGCATGTCCGGGGCAAAATTATAACAGGAGCCTCTCTTGGATATTTCTGATCTGCTGGCGTTCTCGGTTAAAAACAAGGCTTCTGACTTACACCTTTCGGCAGGTATGCCACCTTTGATCCGCGTGCATGGCGACGTGCGCAAGATCAATGTGCCACCGCTGGACCACAGCGCCGTGCACGATATGGTGTACGACATCATGAACGACGGTCAGCGCAAGGTGTATGAAGAAACGCTGGAGTGCGATTTTTCTTTCGAGATTCCTAACCTCGCGCGTTTCCGCGTCAATGCCTTCAACCAGAACCGCGGCGCGGGCGCAGTGTTCCGTACCATCCCCTCCAAGGTGCTGACCATGGAGCAGCTAGGCTGCCCACCTATTTTCCGCGAGATTGCGCAGAACCCGCGCGGCATCGTGTTGGTGACTGGTCCGACCGGCTCTGGTAAATCTACCACGCTGGCAGCGATGATCGACTTCATCAATGAAAACGAGTTCGGCCATATTCTTACCGTGGAGGATCCGATCGAGTTTGTGCATACCTCAAAGAAGTGCTTGATCAACCAGCGCGAAGTCGGGCCGCATACTTTATCTTTCTCCAACGCTTTGCGCTCGGCGCTGCGCGAAGACCCTGATGTGATCCTGGTCGGCGAAATGCGCGATCTGGAAACTATCCGTTTGGCGCTCAGCGCGGCCGAGACTGGCCACTTAGTGTTCGGCACCCTGCACACTAGCTCCGCCGCCAAGACCATAGACCGTATCGTCGACGTATTCCCCGCAGCGGAGAAGGAAATGGTGCGCTCCATGCTGTCCGAGTCGTTACGTGCCGTCATCTCTCAAACTCTGTGCAAGACCAAGGATGAGCAGGGCCGCGTGGCGGCCCATGAGATCATGATAGGCACACCAGCGATTCGTAACCTGATCCGCGAGAACAAGATCGCGCAAATGTATTCCGCGATCCAGACTGGGCAGAATGTCGGCATGCAGACACTGGACCAGAACCTGCAAGACCTGGTGCGCCGCAATGTAATTTCGTTGGCCGAAGCAAGGACCAAGGCAGCCAACAAAGACGCCTTCGTCGGTTAGGATGTTAAAAGAATGAGTATGGATCAGGGCCAAGCGGAAAAGTTTGTATTCGACCTGTTGCGGTTGATGCTGGGCAAGAAGGCTTCAGACCTCTTTATCACCGCAGGTTACCCACCTGCGATGAAGATTGACGGCAAGATGACGCCTGTGACGCAGCAGGCTTTATCACCGCAGCAGGCGCGTGAAATTGCCCGCGCTATCATGAACGACAAGCAGGCCGCTGAGTTTGAAGCTACGCGCGAGTGCAATTTTGCTATTGGGATGCCGGGCGTGGCGCGTTTTCGCGTTAATGCTTTTGTGCAGCGCGGTAGTGTGGGCCTGGTATTCCGGACAATCACTACACATATCCCTAAGCTGGAGGAACTTGGTCTGCCCGATGTGCTTAAGGACGTTGCCCTGACCAAGCGCGGGCTGGTGATTTTCGTCGGTGGCACGGGCTCTGGTAAATCCACTTCTCTTGCGGCGATGGTGGGCTATCGTAATGAAAACAGCCACGGGCATATCATCACGATAGAAGACCCGATTGAGTTTGTGCATGAGCACAAGAACTGCATCGTGACCCAGCGTGAGATCGGCGTGGATACCGATAATTGGCAGATTGCCCTCAAGAACACCTTGCGGCAAGCACCTGATGTGATCTTGATCGGTGAAATCCGCGACCGGGAAACCATGGATTACGCCATTGCCTTTGCCGAAACTGGTCACCTGTGTATGGCGACATTGCACGCTAACAGCACCAATCAGGCGCTGGATCGCATCATCAACTTCTTCCCCGAGGAGCGCAGGCACCAACTGCTCATGGATTTGTCGCTTAACGTGAAGGCCTTTGTCTCGCAGCGGCTGATTCCACGCAAGGGCACTACTGGCCGCGTGGCTGCCATGGAAATCATGATCAATTCTCCCTTGATTTCAGATTTGATTTTCAAGGGCGATGTGCACGAGATCAAGGAGATCATCGCCAAATCGCGCGAGTCAGGCATGCAGACGTTTGACCAGTCCCTGTTTGACCTGCATGAGGCTGATCTCATTACTTATGAGGATGCGTTACGTAATGCTGATTCGGTCAATGACTTGAGGCTCAGAGTCAAGCTGGAGGGTAAAGATGCCCACGACAAAGACCTCTCCGCAGGGCTGGATAATCTCGGTATAGTGTGAGCCTACCAGCATCGCTTGCTGGCATCCCTTAGTTACTGTTCTGAAAGTCAAAAATGATTGAATGGTTGGCAAGTCCTGAAGCCTGGATTGCGCTTGCAACATTGACCGCCCTGGAAATCGTCCTGGGCATAGACAACATCATCTTTATCTCCATTCTCGTCGGGCGGTTGCCGGAAAAGCAGCGCAACACTGCCAGGCGGGTGGGCTTGAGCCTGGCCATGATCGCCCGTCTTGCGCTGCTGTTCTCCATCTCGTGGGTCATGGGGCTTACCAAGCCGTGGTTCGAGATTCTTGGCGTGGAAATCTCAGGCCGCGACCTGATCCTCATTGGCGGCGGCCTGTTCCTGCTCGCCAAGGCCACGCATGAAATCCATAACAGCCTGGAAGCTGTGGACGAGCAGCGCACAACCAATGCGGCAGCCGCCAGCATGGGCATGGTGCTGGCGCAGATCGCCGTGCTGGATATTGTTTTTTCCCTCGACTCGGTCATCACCGCTGTCGGCCTGGCCGACCATGTCAGCATTATGGCAACCGCCATCATCATCGCCGTCGGCGTCATGCTGTTTGCCGCCAAATCCATAGGCGAATTCGTCGACAACCACCCCACCATCAAGATGCTGGCTCTCTCTTTCCTCATTCTGGTCGGCGTCACCCTGATGGTGGAAGGTTTCGACGTGCATGTGCCCAAGGGCTACATCTATTTCGCCATGGCGTTCTCGGTCGCGGTGGAAATGCTCAACATTCGTTTGCGCAAGCGCATGAACGAAAGAAAGCCGGTCAAGCTGCGCAAGAAGCCGATGCGATAGCTGGCTGGGGGTTTCTTGATGACGGAGTACTTTTGATTTAAATCATGACGGGATAGTTCTGATATGGGTTGTTTGGGCTATCTCTTAATCTTTGTCGTTTTGGCAATGTGTCGCAGCATCAAATCAAAAAGAGTCAGTCTGAGCCCTTTAGATTTGATGGGGAATGGGGGAGCAATATGCCTCGGATAGAGTGGCTTGAAAGAATTGCGATTGAGAACATGAAGGGCAGGGAAGCCAACATGGACTTGATCACGCGGGAAGCGCACACAACATTGACAATCACGCTGTCTGCGCTGGGCGTGACGGTGGGCTATGCCATCAAGGTGATCGAGCAGGGCAGTGGCTGGGGCTATGTCGCCAGCTTCACGGCGCTGTACCTAGTGGCGACTGCGTTCGTCCTGGTGTGGGAGTGCTTGAGGGTCAAGGATTTTCCGAGTGTTTATAACGACCCTGCGAACCTGAACAGGCCGCACATGGATTTTGATGTGCTGCGCATGAAGGAAATTGAAAATCTGCAAGCCAGGATAGAAATGGCCCAGAAGCTGATTGCGGAGAAATCAATCTGGCTCAACCGAGCAAGAGTGATGCTGCTGGCAACACCGCTTGTGGTAGTGTTTGCCAGCATGCTGTTCAAGCCGCTGGGTTAATTTTGCGGCGGCTGGTGCGGCTTATCGACAGGCTGCGGTACTGGTCCGCGTTTGCCGGTTCCGGGCTGCGGTATTGAATCATCGCCAAATAGTTTCATTTCACTGGCCTCGGTGATACTTGCGCAGAATCTTTTCTGCCTGGTAATAGTTGAGATTTTCCTGATTTGCCATTATGTCCGGAATCCTGAGATGTTGCTCGGCCATTTTTATGATCTCGATGCATCATAAAACCGCATTAATCCAGTGACGGTCTGAAATGATGACAATCGGAGCACCGTGACTATTCCTGGATTGAGCCTGTGTAGAGCACACTCGCTTGCAGCGCCGTATGAATGATTGGCATTAAACATCTAGGAAAATCGTGGCTATCCCCTATTGTCTGTTCTATTCTCTCCAATCATTGTGGGACAGTAGTGACAGATCAAAGGTGACAGATTCTTTTGATCTTTCCCCTTTTCCTTTTGATGGTGAGTCGTAACAGATGGGGCCGAAAGGACTATTGGCAATTCATCCTGTAAGCATAGAATGTAAAAGTCAGTGTTTTATTGCAGTGATTGACAAATTTTACATCAGGGGAGGAAAACCAAATGCGCTTGACCATTGCAGCAACATCCTTGGCGATCAGCATGTTTGCGGTAGCGACACCAGCGGCAGCCGAGTTTTATACTGTCAATCTTGATGAATATGTGAACAGCTATGTATCCATCAATCCGCACACATTGCCGATTGGCACTAGCACGGGCAACCAGGGCACAGGAATTCCGTTTCAGGTATCCTCCGCACCACAGAATTCCAGCTATTCGGGAGTCTGGCTTTCCAGCGGTGCGGTCGGCAGCAGCGTAACGGTTGACCTGACACCTTACAACATTACTGGGGCTGCTTCCTTCTATGCCCTGCTGAACAATTATTACGGCACTTACAATGTCAATGAGTACAGCATCACCATCGCCTCCGCTACCCAGAGCGTTACCTATGAGTCGATCGGCGGTGTCGATACACGTGATTACAATGCCAATGTGTATACCAATACGATTGCGGACACGACAACCGAATGGTTCAACAACGGCATCGGGCAACGCTATGACGTGCGGACATTTTCCCTGCCGGATGCGTTTGCCAACGACACGATTACTTCCTTCACCATTACTCAAGTGCGTGCAGGGGATCATGCCATTTTCGCCGGGCTGACATTCAGTACATTGCCTGCTGGCGTGGTTCCATCTGTTCCCGAGCCATCCACCTATGGCATGCTGGCACTTGGTCTGGGTGTGATGGGCTTCACGCTGCGCCGTAGAAAACAGGCTACTGTTTCCGCCTGAGTATCGGACTGTGTTTGAATCAAAAAAGGCCGCCAGTGTGAACTGGCGGCCTTTTGTTTATCAGCATGTTATTCAGCGGTCTGAATCAATGGCGCCATAGGCAATCTCGCCATTGACCAGTGTATAGCGTACTTTCCCTGCCAGCTCCAAGCCATTGAACGGCGTGTTCTTGCCCTGGCTCAGCAGGTTTGCTGCTTCCACTTTCCAATATTGCTGCGGGTCGAAGATGCAGATATCGGCCTGAGCGCCGGTTGCCAGATGGCCCTGGCTGATGCCGAGGCGGGCGGCGGGGGCGCTGGTGATGCGGGCCAATGCTTCCATGAGGGGAGTTTTTTGTTCTTCCGCCCATTTGAGGGTGAGGGGCAGCAACAGTTCCAGACCAGTTGCGCCGGGTTCTGCTTCGCCGAACGGCACGAGCTTGCCGTCGTCATCCACTGGCGCATGGTCTGAACATACAAGGTCAATCGTGCCGTCTGCCAACCCTTGTCGCAGCGCATCGCGGTCACGCTGGCTGCGCAGCGGCGGTCGTAGATGACAATTAGCATTGAAGAAGCCGATATCATGCTCGGTCAGGTGCAGATGGTGGGCGCTGACGTCGCAAGTGATGTTCAAGCCTTTGCGTTTGGCTTCACGCACCATGTCCACACCCTCTGCACTGGAAAGTCGGCACAGATGTACTTTGGCACCGGTTTCCTGAGTGATATGCAAGATGGTGGCGAGCGCGAGGGTTTCCGCTGCGACAGGAATAGCCTTGAGGCCGAGACGGGCAGCAACTTCGCCGTCATGCGCAACACCTCCTTGCGCCAGGTAAGGCTCCTGCGGACGCAGCCAGACGGTAAAACCGAAAGTGGCGGCATATTGCAGCGCGCGCCATAGTACTTGGGTATCTACAACAGCCTGGTCAGCCTGCGAAAATCCGACGCAGCCTGCATCGGTCAGCTCGCTCATTTCCGTGAGCTGCTTGCCTGCCAGCTGGCGCGTGAGCGCGCCCAATGGATAGACATTGCTCAGGTGCAATTGACTGGCGCGATATTTGAGCATTTCCACCAGGCCGGATTCATCCAGTACCGGGTCGGTGTCAGGCGGGCAGGCAAGGCTGGTGACGCCGCCTGCCACGGCGGCGCGAAGTTCGCTCTTGAGAGTGGCCTTGTGCTCGTTGCCAGGTTCGCGCAGCCGGGCGGATACGTCCACCAGGCCGGGGCAGACGACTAATCCGCTGGCATCTATGGTCTGGTCTGCCGTGAAGTGGGCTGGTGCAGCGTCAATGCCACCAGCTATCTTGCCGCCGGAGACATAGATGTCCTGCACCGCGTCGATGTTGTTTTTGGGGTCGATCAGCCGACCTTGCTTGATGAGGATGTTCATTCGGAGTTTCCTGCGAGTATGCTCATGACGGCCATGCGCACGGCAATGCCATAGGTGACCTGTGGCAGGATCACGGATTGCTTGCCGTCGGCCACGGCAGAATCGATTTCCACACCGCGGTTCATGGGGCCAGGGTGCATGACGATAGCGTCCGGCCTGGCAAGGGCCAGTTTCTCAGGTGTGAGACCATAGCACTTGAAGTATTCCTGAGCACTCGGCAACAATGCGCCGTTCATGCGCTCGTTCTGCAGGCGCAGCATCATGACGACATCTACATCCTTCAGGCCTTCACGCATATCGTGGTAAACCTGCACGCCGAGTTTTTCCACATATTGCGGTAGCAGGGTCTTGGGCGCGATGACGCGGATTTCGGGCACGCCCAGCGTGGTGAGCGCGTGGATTTCAGAACGCGCCACGCGAGAGTGCAATACATCGCCGACTACCGCGATGCGCAGGTTGTGCATCTCCGGTTTGTAGCGGCGGATGGTGAATACGTCGAGCAGACCCTGGGTCGGGTGGGCATGGCGGCCATCCCCGGCGTTGATGACATGGATGTGGGGCGCGACGTGCTGCGCGATGAAATGGGCCGCGCCCGATTCCGCATGGCGGATGACGAACATATCGGCATGCATGGCGGTGAGGTTGTCGATGGTATCGAGGATGGTTTCCCCCTTGGATTGTGAGGAAGTGCCCACATTGAGGGTAATGACATCCGCCGACAGGCGCTTGGCCGCGATCTCGAAGGTTGTGCGTGTGCGCGTGCTGTTCTCGAAAAACAGGTTGCAGACGGTCTTGCCGCGCAGCAAAGGCACTTTCTTGACCTCACGCTCGGCCACGCCGACGAAGGATTCTGCAGTATCCAATATCTGGTTGAGAATGGTGCGCGGCAAGCCTTCTGTAGTGAGCAGGTGCTTGAGCTTGCCATCCTTGGTCAGTTGAGGGTTATGCATCAGGCATTTTCCTCCAGGCTGAATTGCAGTTGGTTGTTTTCGTCGCGGGATAATTGCAGTTTCTGTTCGAGCGGGATATCCAGTTGCAAGGCCGCTACCTGCGGGCAGATCGGCAGCTCGCGCCCGCCGCGATCCACCAGAACGGCGAGGGTGATGCTGGCGGGCCTGCCGTAGTCGAACAGTTCGTTCATGGCGGCGCGGATGGTGCGGCCGGTATAGAACACGTCATCAAGCAGGATGATGTGGCGATCTTCCACGTCAAAAGAAATCTGCGAAGGACGGGTCTCGGCATGCAGGCCGCGCTGATTGTAATCATCCCGGTAAAAGGAGCTGTCCAGCATGCCAAGCTCCAGCGAGCAGTGGGGGTGCGATTGCTGTAACAGGGGAAACAGTCGTTCAGCAATCCATGCACCACCGCTGTGGATACCGACAATTGCGGTCTTGGGCTGGATATAAGGAGCTAGTTGTTGTTGCAGCGTAAGCAGCAGGTGTTCTGCATTAGGTAATGTTAGGTGCGAAGTCATGAGGCAAGTCTATCAAAATAGGATTGCAGGATATGTTGGGCGGCGACCTGATCAAGCAGGGGTTTTTGCTTGCGGCCAGTGATGCCGGTTTGCCGCAATGCCTGGCTGGCTTCCGCCGAACTCAGGCGTTCGTCCACCAGTGTGACTGGCAGGTTGAACCTGCCTTCCAGCCGGCGCGCGAATTTGCGGCATAGCTGGGTCAATTCGTGTTCGTCGCCATTCAGGTAACTGGGCAGGCCAACCACGAGGGAGGCTGGCTGCCATTCAGTGATCAACGCGGCAATGGCGGCAAAGCGCTTGTCATTGGCTTCTTCATCAATCGTGACCAGCGGGTGGGCAATGCTGAGCAAATGCTCGCCAATGGCGACGCCGATGCGCTTTTCGCCGAAGTCGAAGCCAAGCACGCAGCCTTGCCGGGCAGGCCCAGGGTCAGGCATGTCCGGCTACCTCGGTCAGGCGGGAAAAATCCAGTCCTAGTAACGCCATGGCGGCCCCTACTTTTTCCTGCGGCGCTAGGCTGAACAACAGGTGGTCACGCTGTTCCGCCGTGGCTTCTATCGTCAACCAGGCATTTTGCGCGATTTCCTCTTCCAGCTGGCCCGGCGACCAGCCAGCATAACCCAGGCTGATGAGAAAATTGCTGGGCGCGTTGCCATCGGCAATTGCCTGCAGGATATCCCTGGAAGTGGTGAGGCCGGTATCATTGCCCAGATCCATGGTGGAATCCCATTCCTGCAAGGGCTGGTGCAGCACAAAACCGCGATCTTGCTGCATGGGACCGCCGAAGTAGATGGGGTGGTCGGCCAGGCTGGTGGCTGTCGGCATGTTCAATTGCTTGAATAACGCCTGTAAATCCATCTCAAAGGGGCGGTTGATGACGAGGCCGACAGCGCCTTCTTCGCTATGCTCCCAGAGATAGGTGATGGATTTCGCGAAATTGGGATCAGCCATGCCCGGCATGGCAATCAGGAATTGACCGGTGAGATTCATGTTTTCCACGCGAGAACTCTTAAAAACTGATGATGAGCAAGTGGCTCAGGGTGCTTCAACATATCCGGTGATTTCCAGACCGAAACCGACAATGCTAGGCATTTTGCGCGGGGCGGCCAGCAGCTTCATTTTGCGCACGCCAAGGTCAAGCAGGATTTGCGAGCCGATGCCGTAGTTGCGCAAATCCTGGCGGATGCGCACCGGCTCGTCGGCAAACTTGATGCGCTCAACGAGGTTTGTGGCATCTTCGCCGCCGTGCAACAGTACGACCACGCCGCTTTGCGCCTCCTGTATCTTTCTCATGGCCTGCAAGGTGTTCCACGAGTGTGAGCGGCTGCTCTCGTCGATGAGGTCGAAGACGGAAAGCGGTTCGTGCACGCGCACGAGGACTTCCTGGCTTGGGTTTATCTCGCCTTTCACCAGCGCCAGGTGGGTTTCGTTGGCGATCATGTCGGCATAGGCGATCAGGCGCATCGGGCCGTAGGGAGTGACGACCTCGCGCTCGGCGGCGCGCTTGACCAGGCATTCGTTTTCATTGCGATACTGGATCAGGTCGGCAATGGTGCCGATCTTGAGCTTGTGCTGTTTGGCAAACTCCATCAAGTCCGGCAGCCGTGCCATGCTGCCGTCTTCCTTGAGAATTTCGCAAATGACGGAAGCCGGCGTGAGCCCCGCCAGCGCGGCAAGGTCGCAACCCGCCTCGGTGTGACCGGCACGCACCAGCACGCCGCCATTCTGTGCTGCCACCGGGAAGATATGCCCAGGGCTGACGATGTCGCTCGGTTGGGCATTCGGTGCGACCGCTGCCTGTATCGTCCTGGCGCGGTCGCTGGCGGAAATGCCTGTGGTGACACCGGTAGCGGCTTCGATCGACACGGTAAAATTGGTGCCCATGCCGCTGCCGTTCTTCTGCACCATGGCAGGCAGGTTGAGCTGTTTGCAGCGGTCTTCGGTCAAGGTCAGGCAGATCAGGCCACGGCCATGTCTGGCCATGAAGTTGATGTGCTCGGCAGTGGTGAATTGCGCGGCCAGCACCAGGTCGCCCTCGTTTTCCCGGTCTTCTTCATCCACAAGGATAACCATGCGCCCCTGGCGCATTTCTTCAATGATTTCAATGGTGGGACTGATCATGTTGGCTCAAGAGGTGAGGTTGCATGGGTAAGGGTTCAGGCCGGGGTGTCGTTCCATTGGGTCATGCGATCGACATAGCGGGCAATGAGGTCAACTTCCAGATTGACGCGGCTACCCACGCCCAGGCTTTTCAAGGAGGTGACCTCCACGGTATGGGGGATGAGATTGACGCTGAAATCGTCGCCATCAACCCTGTTCACGGTCAGGCTGACGCCATCAATGGTCACGGAACCCTTGACAGCGATATAGCGTGACAATGCATGCGGCGCGCGTACCACCAGCAGCATGCTTTCACCCACAGGCTCAAAACGGATGACCTGGCCCACGCCATCCACGTGGCCGCTGACCAAATGGCCGCCCAATCGGTCGGAAAGTCGCAGGGCTTTTTCCAGATTGACATCGCGCGGGGTATCCAGCCCCACCGTGCAGGAAAGCGTTTCCTTGGAAACATCTGCCTCGAATGATCTTTCCCCCAAGGTAATGACGGTCAGGCAAACGCCATTAACGGCAATGCTGTCGCCAATGGCGACGTCTTGCAAATCAAGGCTGCCGGTATTGATGGCAAGCCTGGCGTCTTCGCCATGGGGAGTGATGGTGCTGATGTGGCCTTGGGCCTGAATGATGCCGGTAAACATAGCGTGGATTTTAACAGACGTACCGGCCAGTTTGGCGGAATATTGCGCCGGAATATACAGGCTGGAAAAGGGATGATCGGGGTTAGTCCAATGGGACTAATTAGTACAGATGGGCTAAATGCAAGGGAAGCGATCAAGGCTATATTGGCGACATATCACCCCAGCGACATTAGCAATTCAGTTTTCTGGCGGCGATAGGTATATGGGGTGCATGAATATCCCATGTGTTGTCCGATGATTCGGCATGCAGATCAAAAGCAAAGAAAAAGGAGATAGTGATGTTAAATTTCAAGGGGATCGCAGGTGCGGCAGTGGTTGGTTTGGCATTGGCAAGCCAGGGTGCATTTGCGTCAGATAATATCGATGCGACATTGAACGGTTTTGAATACAGCGGCAAAAATGATGCTGTCACTGTGGATTGGAGTTTTAATGGCAGTGCCTGGAGCAAGGCGTACGCTGGCGCTTTCAGCGGCACCTTCGATCTCAACAGCGAGTCTTTTGTCTCATTCTGTGTTGAAGTGACCCAGAAGGCTGCTGCCTGGGGATCGACAGCTAGCTACACAGAGGCTTCCTTTAGTTCCACGGTTGCCGGCAACCTGACCAATTTGGCAAACAAATACTATTCGTCTGTCAGTGACTCCTTGACCTCTGCGGCATTCCAGATGGCCGTCTGGGAAATCGTGCTGGAAGACGGCGCATTCGACCTGACAAGCGGCGCGTTCAAAGTCAAGAACAGCGCGGAAGCGATCAGCCTCGCCCAGAGCTGGTTGAATGGCATCAACGACGACAACGTGTTGGCCACTGGCGATTACAGTCTGCGCTATCTGCAAAATGGCAAGTACCAAGACATGCTGGTGCTGACCCCAGTGCCTGAGCCTGCCACTTACGGCATGCTGCTGCTGGGCATGGGGCTGATTGGATTGTTCGCCCGCCGCCGCTCCACTCCTGTTATCAGCGCCTGATCGAGTACAGGACGTATGAGCCAAAAAAGGCCTTTCCATTTGGGAGGGCTTTTTATTGCCAGCCGCTAATTGCGGGCAAAGGTGTCAGGACGAGTCAGAGCGCCAGAAATCTGCATTTAGCCCTAAGTCAAGGGGATTAGTCCAATGAAACTAATTAGTACGGATGGGCTATAGGCAGAGGAAACGATAGGCCGTACATTGCGCTCCACAAAAAGGCCGGGCGAGTGGATGGTATGAAAAGCTGGCCTGGATTGTGCATGGAAATACATGTTTCGCGTTCTGGTGATGATGGATATACGGAATGCGGGGACATTTCAGCAGCGATGCCGAAAATTCGGCACCGTGGATAACTTAAAAAAGGAGAAAGTGATGTTGAATTTCAAGGGGACAATGGCAGGCGCTGTTCTGGTTGGCATGAGTGTCGTTAGCCAGGCTGCATTTGCGGACAACGCCAAGGTAACCAAGTTTGAATATTCCGATGTCGTTGATGTCAAGATCAGCAGCAATAGCGGAAAATCGTGGAATACAGTCCAGGCTGGCGCCTACCAAGGCACTTTTGCCAATGGTGATAGCTTCGCTGCGTTCTGCATAGAAATTTCCCAGAACCTGGCGCCATGGGGCAGCACGGTTTCCTATACCGATGGCAGCAGCGTTTATGCCAAGTTCACTGATAGCCTGACTTCGCTGGCAAACAAGTATTATTCCTTCGTGGATGACGCGGTATCTTCCGCCGCATTCCAGATCGCGATCTGGGAAATCGTGACGGAAGACAAGAAGGGTTTGAACCTCGATAAAGGAACCTTCCGGGCTGACAATACGACGATGCAAGTCAAGAATGGTTGGTTGGGTTGGAAGACCGTAGACAATCCAGATTCCCTGGCTGCCGTGACCTTGGCACAAACATGGCTGGCTGGCCTGGGTGACGACAGTATTGCCGACACTGGCAACTATAGCCTGGAGTACCTGAAGAACAAGAAATATCAAGATCTGGTGATCTTCACGCCAATTGCAGCCGTACCAGAGCCATCGACCTATGGCATGCTGCTGCTGGGCATGGGCCTGGTTGGGCTGTTCGCGCGCCGTCGCACTGCACAATCCATCCGCATGTAATCAGTTACTGGATGCATGAATCAAGCCCTTCCTGAAACGGAAGGGCTTTTTGTTTTCTGGCTTGCGGAAACAAGTCAGGCAAGCCGATGGCTGCATGCTGTGTTTGGCGGGCTTTCACGCTAGAATGCCGCATGACATTTTTCAGACAACTTCCCTTTGAGCTTTTTGTCGGCTTGCGCTACACGCGGGCGAAAAGGCGCAATCACTTCATTTCATTTATTTCCCTGACCAGCATGGTGGGCATCGGCCTGGGTGTGGCGGCGCTGATCATCGTGCTTTCGGTGATGAACGGTTTTCAGGAGGAGCTGCGCAACCGCATCCTGGGCGTGGCCTCGCACCTGCAGATCACCGGGCCGGACAATACGCTGGAGGATTGGCCCAGGCTGGCGCGGCAGGTGGAGGGGGCTCCCCATGTGCAGGCGGCAGCGCCTTACATCATGGCGCAAGGGATGCTGTCTTTCGGCCAGGCGGTGCAAGGGGCGATTATTCGCGGCGTCTTGCCCAATGACGAAGATAAAGTGGCCGAGCTCGGCAGCCATATGCGGGCTGGCAAGCTGGAAGACTTGAAGCCAGGTGAATTCGGCGTGGTGCTGGGTTCGGAGCTTGCTCAATCCCTGGGCGTGGCGCTGGGCGACAAGGTGGTGCTGATGGCACCGCAGGGCCAGTTCACCCCGACCGGGTTGGTGCCACGCATCAAGCAGTTCCGCGTGGTGGGCTTGTTCGAGATCGGTATGTATGAATACGACGCGGGTTTGGCGTTGATCCATATTAGTGATGCTGCCAAACTCTACCGCATGGGCGAAAAGGTTTCGGGGGTGCGCCTCAAGCTGGATGATCTGTTTAGGGCGCCCGCCGTGGCGCGCCAGCTTGGAGAGCGCCTGATGGGGGTGGGCAATTATTACATCAGCGACTGGACGCAGCAGCATGCGAATTTCTTCCGCGCCATCCAGATGGAAAAACGCGTGATGTTTATTATCCTGGCGCTGATTGTGGCAGTGGCTGCGTTCAATATCGTTTCCACGTTGGTGATGGCGGTCACGGACAAGCGCGCGGATATCGCGATCATGCGCACCTTCGGCGCCAGCCCGCGCAGCATCATGCAGATATTCATCGTGCAGGGCGCCTTGATTGGCGTCATCGGGACAGTGGTGGGGGCATTCTTCGGCGTGCTGATCGCGCTCAATATTGATGTCATCGTGCCATTCATCGAACGCATGTTCGGCGTGCAGTTTCTCGCCAAGGACGTGTACTACATCAGCGACCTGCCTTCCCGGTTGTTATGGTCTGATGTCACGGTGATCGTGGTGCTGTCTTTTGTGCTGAGCCTGCTGGCGACGCTGTACCCGAGCTGGCGCGCAGCCAGGATCAACCCGGCGGAGGCTTTGCGCTATGAATGACCAGATCATCCTGCAGTGCACGGACTTGCAGAAAACCTATACCGGCCTTGATGTGGCCGTGCTCAATGGCATCAGCTTGCAGGTCAATACCGGTGAACAGATTGCCATCGTGGGGACTTCAGGTTCGGGCAAAAGCACATTGTTGCACTTGCTGGGCGGGCTCGATGAGCCTACCGCTGGCAGCGTACAGGTCATGGGCAAGCCTCTGGTTGCCTTGAGCGAGGCGCAGCGCGGCCAGTTGCGCAATCAGGCGTTGGGTTTCGTATATCAGTTCCACCATCTTTTGCCGGAATTCACTGCCCTGGAAAATGTTGCCATGCCCCTGATGATAAGGCGTGTGGCACGGGAAGAGGCAATGGAGCAGGCACGGGAATTGTTAGATAAAGTAGGGTTGGGACATCGCGTGGAGCACATGCCGGGCGAACTTTCCGGCGGCGAGCGCCAGCGGGCGGCAGTTGCCCGCGCATTGGTGACCAATCCCCGCTGCGTGCTGGCCGATGAGCCGACAGGCAACCTTGACCGGCATACGGCCCAAGGCGTATTCGACTTGCTGCTGGAACTGAATCGCGGCCATGGAGTAAGCCTGGTGGTGGTGACGCATGATCTTGAGCTGGCGGGACGCATGCAGCGGCAATACCGCCTGCAGGACGGCAAGTTGAATCCTTTCTGACGAGACAGCATCGAGAATGCCTGTGTTTGCACTGATGTTTGTCGCCGGTGCCTGGGCATTGCAACAGTTTCCCTGGCTACCATCCTTGACCTGGGGATGGGGAATATTGCCGGTCGCTGTGCTCTTCTATTGTCTTCGCACATTCACTGTCATCCGCTGCGTACTGCTAGCAGTGCTGGGCTTGACGCTCGGGTTTTTCTGGGCGGCATGGCTGGCCCAGGGGCGCATGGCAGATGAACTGCCTCCCGCATGGCAAGGCCGGGACATCGCTATCGTAGGCGTGGTAGCCAGCCCTCCCGTTATGCACGACCGTGGCATGCGGTTCGATTTTGATGTGGAACAGGTGCAGACTGCGGGGGCTGCTGTTCCCAGGCGCATCTCGTTGATCCACTATGCCGGCGGTTTTGCGATGGCAGCACCTACACCTGCCGAGACTGCTGAAAAAGCTAATCTTCCCGTATTTCATGCAGGCGAGCGCTGGCAATTGACGGTGCGTCTCAAGCGGCCTCACACCACTTCCAATCCGCATGGATATGATTTCGAACTGTGGATGCTGGAGCGTAATATCAGGGCCAGCGGTTATATCCGCCAGCAACCAGAAGCTGTCCGTCTGGATGAGAGGGTCAACCGGCCTGGGTATTGGATAGAGATGGTGCGGGAATCCGTGAGCCAGCGCATAGCGCGAGTGTTGCATGGGCAGTCTTATGCCGGTGTGTTGAAGGCGCTGGCGATTGGCGAGGATGATGATATCTCCCAGCAGGATTGGCAGGTGTTCCGCAATACTGGGATTATCCATCTCGTCAGCATTTCCGGCCTGCATATCACCATGCTCTCAGGCATGGTTTATGTAATGGTGGCTGGTTTCTGGCGACGGGTGCCGCGATGGGCATTGTATTTGCCAGCCCGCAAGGCAGGTTTGCTGGCAGGAGTAATCGCGGCGATAGCCTATTCTCTGGTGGCGGGGTTTTCCATCCCGACACAGCGCACTTTGTACATGTTGTCCGTGTTTGCGCTGGCATTCTGGTCCGGCCGCCGTGTATCCGTGAGCCGTGTGCTGCTGCTGGCGCTGTTCGTCGTTGTACTGATCGACCCATGGGCGGTGCTTGCCGCTGGTTTCTGGCTTTCATTCGGAGCGGTGGCTGCCATGGTCTATGCCATGAGCGGACGGCTGCACAGGCCGCATTGGCTGCGTGATGCCGTAGCGACGCAGTGGGCAGTCACGATCGGCCTGATGCCGGTATTGCTGATGTTGTTTGGACAGGTATCCCTGATTTCACCGCTTGCCAATGCATTCGCCATTCCCCTGGTCAGCCTGGTAATTGTGCCCTTGACCTTGCTCGGGAGTTTCCTGCCTCTGGATTCGTTGTTATGGCTGGCGCACTGGATCATGCAGCTTGCCATGGGTTTGTTGAAATGGCTCAGCGCCTTGCCAGTAGCAGTCTGGCAGCAGCATATGCCATCTGTATTGGCCATGTTGCTCGCGGTGGCAGGCGTGATTTGCCTGATGTTGCCGCGAGGGGTTCCATTGCGCTGGCTGGGGGTGATGGCGATATTGCCATTATTTCTTGAAATGCCGCCCGTCCCTAGTGGTGGCGATATGCAGGTTGCGGTGCTGGATGTGGGTCAAGGGCTGGCGGTAGTGGTGAGAACGGAGAATCACGCGCTGCTCTATGACACCGGGCCGCGGTTTTCCAATGAAAGCGACAGCGGCAACCGTGTCATTGTGCCTTACCTGCATGGCGCAGGCATCAGGCGGCTCAATGGCATGGTCGTGAGCCATGATGATCTCGATCATACGGGCGGAATAGATTCCGTATTGGCGGCAATGCCGGTGGATTGGGTGCTGAGTTCGCTGCCATCCGGCAAGCCATCGCTGGCAAAGGTGCAGCACCTGCCCTGCCAGGCTGGACAGAAATGGCAATGGGATGGGGTTGAGTTCGATATGCTATATCCGGCGAATGCCGCCCGCTTGCCGGAAAAGGCGAGCACCAATAACCGCAGTTGCGTGCTACGTATCCGCAGTGCAGCAGGCAGTCTGTTGTTGCCTGGCGATATAGAGCGCTCCGCCGAATCAGACCTCTTGGATGCGGCGGGGGAGAGTATGAGCGCAGACGTGCTGGTGGCGCCGCATCACGGCAGCAGGACTTCTTCTACTGCCCGGTTTGTGGATGCCGTCAAACCGCAGGTGGTCATTTTTACCGCCGGATATCTCAACCGTTTTCATCATCCTCGATCTGAGGTGATGGAGAGGTATGCCGCAATGGGAGCCAATCTTTACCGTTCGGACCATGATGGCGCCATTGTGCTGGAATTCAGGCAAAAAGAGGGGATCGGTGTAACGCGTTGGCGCAGAAAAGCGCAACGCTACTGGCACAATCAGCCTGCCGGTTTTATCGCGGCTTCCCTTGCTGAAACCGGAAACGCGCGATAAAGTAACGCCACTTTACAGAACATCTTAGGGGCACTTTTGTGTGGGAAATCATTAAAGCGGCAGGATGGCCGATCTGGCCGCTGATCTTTGCTTCGATTGTCGCAGTAGCCATTATCATCGAACGCCTGATTGCATTGCGCGAACAGCAGATCGTTCCCAAAACGCTGTTGCCGGAAGTGCAAAAGTGGTTGGGACAGGGACATGCTGGCGTCACGGCGGAAGCATTATCCCGATTGGAAAAGCACTCCTTGCTGGGGGCGGTATTCTCCAGCGCACTGAGAAACCTGGGAGCATCGCGTGAAGTGATCAAGGAGGCAGTGGAAGAGTCGGGCCGCGCAGCTGCGCACAAGCTGGAAAGATATCTGAATACATTGGGAACGATTGCGACAGTAAGCCCATTATTGGGCCTGTTGGGCACCGTGATCGGGATGGTGGAACTGTTCGGTGCTTTCACAGCGACAGGCCACGATGTTGCGCAGTTTGCCCGCGGTATTTCCGTGGCACTGTACAATACTGCTGGCGGTATCGTGGTGGCAGTGCCCGCCATGATTTTTCATCGCTACTTCCGCGGCAAGATTGATGGATTTATTGTCGACATGGAGCAGGAAGCGGTCAAACTGGTCGAAATTATCCATGGTGAGCGCAAGGAATGAATTTCCAACGAGGTAAAAAGCACGAGGAACTGGAAATGAACCTTGTGCCCTTGATTGACGTATTGCTGGTGATCATCATCTTCCTGGTGGTAAGCGCGACTTTCTCACGCGTCACGGAGTTGCAGATCAACTTACCGACGGCGGAAGCAGAAGCACCGCAGGATAAGCCCTTGGTCATTAATGTCGGAGTGGATGAATCCGGGCATTATGTGGTCAATAACAATGAAGTATCGGACACTTCCGTAACTGGTATTGCCGATGCACTGCGCAAGGCGGCAGGAGACGGCAAGGATCCTACCATCATCATCAGCGCGGATGCCAAAAGCACTCATCAGTCAGTGGTGAATGTCATGGAAGCATCGCGCCAGGCAGGTTATAGCCAGATCACATTTGCAACACAAGCACGCTCCGGTTCTTGATTTTTTAAAGTATTCAACATGACCAACGATGCACAGGGGATGGCGCCAGCCTCCACGCCAAGTGCCCGGGCGCTGTATTTGCGCCTGCTCAGATATGCAGCCCGCTACTGGTTTGTCTTCCTCATCAGCGTCATCGCACTGGTGACTTTCTCTGCAACCAACACAGGCTTTCTGGCCGCCATCAAGATGGTGACGGACGAGGGCTTCGTCAAGCAGGATTCAGCCAAGTTGAGCCTGCTGCCGTTCATGTTGTTCGGCCTACTTGCTATCCGCGCATTGGCTGGTTTTGTGTCCAATTTCGCCATGCGTTGGGTGGCGCGGCGCGTGGTGGAGAATTTGCGTCAGGATACCTTCCGTCGCCTGATGAGCTTGCCCGTGAGTTTTTTTGATTCGGTGTCGGCAGGGGTGGTGACTTCCAAACTGACCTACGATACCGAGCAGATGTCTGGCGCGGCCACCAAGGTGGCCATGAGCGCCGTACGCGATACACTGACTATTCTCGGCATGGTGGGATACATGCTGTACCTGGATTGGCAGCTGACCCTGATTTTTGCTGTGGTAGCCCCGGCGATGGCGTGGTACCTGAAGAGCATGACGCCAAGGTTACGCAGCTCTGGCAAGGCCGTGCAGCAATCCATGGGCGAAATGACCAAGGCGATTGAAGAAGCGGTATCAGGGCAGCGCATGGTGAAGATATTCGGCGGCGGTGATTATGAGTATCAACGCTTTGCCAAGGTGGCGGGCAAGAACCGCCATATGCAGATTCGCCTGGCGCGCTTCTCTGGCATGAACAGCATGGTGGTCGAACTGTTGGCAGGCGTTGCCTTGGCCCTGGTAGTGTTCTATGCCGTGGGCAAGTTCAGCGCGGGGGAGTTTGCCGCTTTTATCGGCGCTTTACTCATGTTGATCGGACCTATCAAGACACTGACCAGTCTTAATGAGGAGTTGCAGGTTGGCCTTGCTGCCGCGCATAGCGTATTCGAGCTGATCGATAACGTGCCTGAAGTAGACGATGGCAAAACGGAGATAGCGCGGGCCAAGGGCGAAATCGTCTTTGATCATGTAACCCTGCAGTACCCTACGGCGAACCGCCCTGCGTTGATTGATCTGGATTTTACAGTCAAGCCAGGTGAAAAAGTGGCTCTGGTTGGTCGCTCTGGCGGCGGTAAATCGACCTTGGTCAATTTGTTGCCACGTTTTTATGAAGCGCAACAGGGCCGGGTGCTGATTGATGGTGTCGATATTCGGGAGCTTAGCCTGAAAAGCCTGCGCCAGCAGTTTTCCCTGGTCAGTCAGGAGGTCATCCTCTTTAATGACACGGTGTTCAATAATATTGCCTATGGTGTGCTGCGTGACGCCAGGGAAGAAGATGTGATTGTTGCCGCCAAGGCTGCGCATGCGTGGGATTTTATCCAGCAGCTGCCACAAGGTTTGATGACCGAAATTGGCGACCGTGGCGTGCGTCTTTCCGGCGGCCAGCGGCAGCGTTTGGCAATTGCGCGTGCTATTCTCAAGAATGCGCCCATTCTCTTGCTGGATGAGGCGACTTCCGCGCTGGATACTGAATCCGAGCGCCATGTGCAGGCAGCGCTGGATGAGTTGATGCAAAACCGGACTTCAATCGTCATTGCACATAGGCTCTCCACTATAGAGAACGCGGATCGGATACTGGTCATGGAGCAAGGGCAGATTATTGAGGGCGGAAGCCATGCCGAACTATTGGCTTTGAACGGACATTACGCCAAACTTTACCGAAAGCAGTTTCACTGATTGTTACTAGCTTGTGGTGCCATTGCCAGTTTGACCAATCAGTTTACTAACCATTTCATCAGGAGTTGCTGACCATGCACCAGTCATTCAGCCGATGGCTGGAACGCCAGTGGTACCAGCGTACTGGCTGGCAGATTATCCTTAGGCCGGTGTCGTGGGTGTTCCGCATGTTGACGACCTTGCGCAGGTTGGCTTATCGGCTGCGCTTGTTCAAGTCGCAGAAACTGTCTATTCCCGTCATTATCGTCGGCAATATCAGTGTAGGTGGCACCGGCAAGACGCCATTCGTCATCTGGCTGGTGCAACTGTTGCGGCAGAATGGCTGGTACCCCGGCATTATCAGCCGTGGTTATGGTGGTAATGTCATTCATACCCACCAAGTTACCAAAGATAGCTCTCCGCATGATGTCGGAGACGAACCCGTCCTGCTGGTGCAGCGCACTGGCGCACCTTTATATGTCGGGCGCAAGCGCACGCGTGCTGCGCGTTACCTGTTGCGGGATTATCCCGAGTGCAACCTCATTATCAGCGATGATGGCCTGCAGCATTATGCGCTTGAACGGGATATGGAAATCATCATCATTGATGGGGAGCGTGTATTCGGCAACGGGCAGCTATTGCCCGCCGGTCCTTTGAGAGAAGCCAGTACACGTTTGGAGGAGGCGGATGCTGTTGTTTTCAACAGCGGACCTCCTGCTGCAGGCAGTTATCTCATGCAGCTGGTACCAGAAGGCCTGCGCAGGCTGAATAATCCAGAAGATCGCATGGAGTTATCCGAGCTGATCGGCAAACAGGTGCATGCGGTCGCCGGTATCGGCAATCCACAAAGATTTTTCGGCCAACTGGAAAAGTTAGGCATGATTGTGGAGGCACATCCTTTTGCGGATCATCATGCCTATAGCGAAGCTGATTTCCAGTTCGCCAAGGATGACATCGTGCTGATGACAGAAAAGGATGCCGTTAAATGTATTCCCTTCGCACGCGAGAACTGGTGGTTCATGCCCATCAGCGCAGAGATAGACCGTAGCCTTGCGGAGAAAATTCTGTCACGCCTGACCAGACTTATGGAAGAAAAGGAAACTTGATCAATGGATGCAAAACTTCTTGAAATCTTGGTATGCCCAATTTGCAAGGGACCATTGCACTATAAAAAGACAGAGCAGGAGTTTGTCTGTAAACCATGCCGTCTGGCTTATCCCATTCATGACGGTATTCCCGTCATGCTGGAAGAGGAGGCGCGCAAGCTGCCGCCTGAGGAAGAGGTTGCCTAATGACGTTCAAGGTCGTGATTCCTGCCCGTTACGCCAGTAGCCGCCTGCCAGGGAAGCCATTGCTGGATATCGCTGGCAAGCCCATGGTGGTGCGGGTTGTCGAACAGGCTATCGCCAGTGGAGCGGCTGAGGTAATCGTTGCCACAGATCATGAGCAGATTCGGGATGCGGTGGGAGGTTATGGATATGAAGTGATTATGACCAATCCGGAACATGCCTCCGGAACCGACAGAATTGCCGAAGTCGTGCAAAAGCAAGGCTGGAGCGATGACACTATTGTAGTGAATGTACAGGGAGACGAGCCGTTGATCGATCCGGCGCTGATCGGTGAAGTGGCTGGCAACCTGGCCTCGCATGCGGAGGCTGCAATGTCCACAGCCTGTCATACCCTGCACGATACCCCTTCAATTCTGAATCCTAATATTGTTAAAGTGGTGCTCGATCAGCAAGGACATGCCCTCTATTTCAGTCGCGCCCCTATTCCTTACCCTCGTGATGCATTTGCCGCTAACCGTGATGTGCCGGCAGACATGCCGGTATATAGGCATATTGGCGTGTATGCCTATAGGGCGGGGTTTTTGCGCGCATATGCGGCACTCACGCCATCCGTCATTGAGCATATTGAAATGCTGGAACAACTGCGTGTCCTTTGGCATGGATATAAAATCAGTGTCGAAATCACAGAAAAAGCACCGGCTGCCGGCGTGGATACTGAAGCAGACCTGACCTATGTCCGTGCTGCCATCATCAGTAATGAAAATAAACCGCTATAATCGATAGCTAACTAATTGATTCCGTAATGATAGACTTCAATGGGTGAACTGGATCATAGTTTAAATGCCAGAAATGCATTGACATCGGGAATCCGGCTTTGCTATAGTCTCGTTTCTCGACGCAACGCAAGTTAATAGATGTGTTGCGAAGACATCGGTCGCGGGGTGGAGCAGTCTGGCAGCTCGTCGGGCTCATAACCCGAAGGTCACAGGTTCGAATCCTGTCCCCGCAACCAAATCGCAAGTTTTACAAATTAGTGTTGACATATAAATTCTGATCTGTAAAATGCGCGGCTCGCTGATGAGATGGGTAGCGAAGTTGGTGGTGAAGATTATTGAATAATAAATTTTCGAAACTGGCTTGACCGAATTAAAAAGGTCTGTATAATGC
>NZ_DAIUFW010000005.1:62633-234538 GCF_036844465.1 Methylobacillus sp. | reverse complement strand
GCAGCGGATTGAAAATCCGCGTGTCGGCAGTTCGATTCTGCCCCTGGCCACCAATATAATCAACGGGTTACAGGTTAATGACTTGTCACCCGTTTTTTGTTGCCTGCTCCATGTCACCAGTATGTCACCGAGTTTTTGCAATCCACAAAAGAAAACCGCCGGAACTGTCACCAGCGCCAGCGGTTCTTTTTACGAGTCAGAAAATTCCCTTTTTATGGACTGTAAAAACTCCCTTTTTATCGGGTCAGAAAATTATCCCTATCCATCCTTATCAGCCTTGAAAATAATCACCCGCTGCCCCTTGGCGTTGGCTTCGTTCATCTGTGCTTGCTGCTCTGATTTAGGGCTATCCTCATAAATCACCACCAGCGGCGGCAGTTCATCCGGCTGGCTGGCTTGTTCCAGTGCAGCCAATCGTTGCTTTATCGTGGTCATATAAATTCCTCCATTAACTCGGGGTCACTTTCACGGAACACCTTCCGCCCGTTGCGCTGTAACTGCTTCAATTCTTCATCTGTGCAGGTGTCGCTCACAATAAAAGGCAGTTCTGACAGCGTGCCAGTGCGCGTCTGCTCTAGTGCCTTCAGCCGTTCCTTAATCGTTGCCATCTTTCATCCTTTCCAGTTCTGCTATACGGCGTTCCAGTTCGTCTAATTCCTTGATGCGGGCCAGTGCGCCCAAGCCACCCAGCAGGGCCGCGCCTTGTCCGGGGGCCAGCGTTCCATCGGCTACGGCTTGCACTATGGCCACACCTTGAGCCGTCATATCACCATCAGGCAGCGCCAGCGTTACCGGCTGTTCTATCGCCTTCATCGTCGGCAGCACACGCTCCAGCAACAGGCGGGCGGCTTGCGTGTCGCCTTCCTTGGCCTTTTCAACTAACTGCCCGATGATTTCCGGCAGGTGTGCAGCTATGCCTTGCCTTAACCGTGTAACCTCTCCGATACCTGGCGGCCTTCCGTTGGGGTTCCCTGATTCGCCAGCTTTCCAGCGTCCCCGCTTTTTCTGCTCTGTCATTCCTGTTTTTCTCCTGTTCTATCAAGTGCCTCGAGTACGTCCCGGCAATTCCGCGCCATGAAAGCCACGCCACCAGCACAGCGGATACGCTCAAGGAACAAACTTTGCTCTGGCCGTAGCCTGCCCTTGGCGGCCTTCACCTCCACGCCCAGCAGGCGGCCATCCTTCATCTGTCCCAGCACATCGGGGCAACCCTTCCAGCCGAACCTTATAAACCGTTTACCGATTCGCGCGGCTCCCGAGTTCATGCGCTCACACCACGCAACGGCAGGGTGTGCAGATAGCGCCTGCAAAACCTCTCGTAATGCTCCAGCCTCTGGGGTTTCGTTCTTACGTTCCACGGGCAAGTCATCGCCAAATAAATCACTCATGGCATACCTCCCGTTTTCTTTCCCGTTCCCGTTCCCGCTGTTCCCCCCTTATATAGGGGGGGGCGGGAATCGCGGGAAAACCCGAACAATCCCGAAACGGGAAACTTCGGGAATCGCGGGAAACTTCTGAAACCCGCATGGATAAAGCCTTGCAGCCGGATTGACCTTTAAAATGCACTCTTTGGAGCTTCCCGTTTTTTCCCGTTTTCTTTCCCGAAATGTCCCGTTTTGCACTTTCAGGATTTCGGGAAGATTCAGACTATCCATAGCCAGCCCTCCCGATGTTCCAGCAGTCCTCGGGATACCAGTCCACTGATTGCGGATTGTGTGCGCTCTGTCTGGCGCTTGGTTTCACATGGCAGCCTGTCCCTCGTTTTGGCTATAGCATCTTCCAGCCTTATGCACGGCCTCCCCGCTGGTGCGCCAGCTTGTCCGAATGTTGGCGAGTTCTTGAAAACATCCTGTAGCGCCTCCCAGATGATTTTTTGATTCCCAGACTTTGGCGGCAGGGCGCGGCGTATCTCTCGGCCCATACCATCGGCAGGGATTGCCACGCATGAAGTGATTTCCTCTCCGTCATCATCGTGGCCCACTGGCACCACGTGAAGCGCGAAGGGAAACGCCTCCCCGGTCATATCGTCTTTGGACTTTTGCACCTTCCATTCTTTGAAACCTTCCCCGTTAATCACCTCCACGGCGCTATCAAGGGCAGCGTATAGGCTGGAATGGCCACGTAACCCGGCGCTGGCGTTCTTGCCCGTATGGTGTACCAGCAGCACCAGCCCGCCCGTCATGCCTTGCAGTTGCTTTGCAGCGGCAATCAGGCGGCCCATGTCGGCGCTGGAGTTTTCATCAGCCCCCGGCGCGGCGCGGTTCAATGTGTCGATAATCACCAGCCCATTACTACCCCCCTCGGCATTGATTGCCCTTGCAAGGTCTGGCACGTCATCGCTTAACAGGTCGAAAGGCTGGGTAATAAATCGCAGGCAGTCAGGGATTGGCCTGTCATGGTGCAGCGTCCATGCCTTCGCCCGCTTGCCTAAACCCGCTTCACCCTCTAAGCAAACGTAGGTCACTGGCGACTTAATTACTCGGCGACCAAACCACTCATAATCACCACCAGCAACAGCGGCCCCCATGTCGAAGGTTAAGAAACTCTTACCGCTACCGCTGGCCCCATAGAGGGCGGCTATCCCCTCTGCAGGCAGCACACCACGTACCATCCAGCGCATGGGCGGGGCGTTGCATAGGTCGCTACCGGTTAGCAGCTTAAAGCGCATTGCAGGGCTTTTAGCGCGTTCCAGCAGTTCAGCTAACGCCTCGGCCCCAGCCTCTTGCAGATAGTCGTTTGCGTCATAGTTGGCGGGCTTCTCGGCTGGCATCTCTGCCCATCGGCCCGAAACCTCGGCGGCTATCTCGGCGGCTTGGCTTTCCTTGCCCTTGTCTGGTACCACCACCAGCAGCGCGGCGGGGTTCTGTTCGCGTATCGCCTTGGCTACGGTCAATATACGCCCAGCCCCGAAACTCACAGCGGCGGCGGCTCCAGTCGCTTGATTGATAGCCCATGCTTGCCCGATGCCTTCGCAGATATAAGCGCGGTCTTTTATCGCTCCAACAGTGAAAAAGCCATCATTGAACGATGCGCCGGGCAGGTTCAGCTTGTCGCCCTTGTCAGGTGGAATGAATTGCAGCGTTTGCAGCTGTTCGCCCTCCCAGCATGGCACCGCCAGCCATCCGCCCACATTTTGGCCACGGATGATTAACGGCTCGGCAGTCGCCGGATATACTCGCAATCCGTCCGGCTTCCCCTTTTTCCTGCAAATATAGCCATCAGCAGCATCAGCAGGGATGCAACGGCCCCATATTTCGGCGGCTTTAGTGTCTGTGGCTTGCGTAGCGGCCCTGTGGCGCGTTTTCTCTGTCTTACCTATATTCTGATATGGCTTGGCATTTTTTAATCGCTCTGTGCGCGTTTCTGTCCATCCATTTTCCTTCGCCATACCGTACAAGGTCGCCTCTGTGACTGCTCCAGTATCGTTAAATGATTTCCAGACAGCCCGGCAATCGTTCACGCCTGAATAGTTGCCAGCGGTTGCGCTCCAGTCGTGGAAGTCATCAAAAGACAGCCCGGCAGACTTAGCGGCCATGCCTGCCCGTATCCAATCCTCCCGGCTGCTCCCAGCATCGATATGGAATAACGCCTCTCTGGCGCGGTCTATGTCATTCATGGGCGGCCTCTCCGAACACTTCACGGATAACCTTTGGCGGCAGGAAATAGCGGCTTATGATGCGCGATTGACAGTCAGCCGATGGTGCAGGCAGGTCATGCGATTCAACGGGCCAGCCCAAACCCTTCAGGATGAAAACAACAGCAGACAAACGCCAGCTACCTGTTATCTGCTCGAACTCGGGATGTGTGAAAGTCTGGCCATTAAGCATCATTGAGAGGCAACGGGCCGGAAGGGTGTTCGGCGTTGGGAAAATAGGGTTAAAATCCGGTTCTGGCAGGAATGAAAGTTGCACCCCGGATGATGCTTGCAGGCTGTCCGGGGTTTTCATTTTGCGCCACCCTCTAACAGTTCACGGATTGCGGCTACTGGCCACGCAAGGCGGCCATTGATACGCACCGGGCGAATTGGGCCATTCTCAAGGCAGGCCCATGCCCGCAAGGTCTGGCCTTGGCGGTTTAGATAATATGCAGCGGGTGCTGTCGGAACCGTGGGGCTGGTTACTTGCTCCAGCGGCGGGTATTGAATATTGGCGGTTTTCATTGCGTACCTCGTTTTGTTGTTTACGAGGCTTCACAATCTTTTACCGCTAATTTTTTAATGATGCGGCGGTATTATGGCGCTAGGTTTAATGCGGCTTTGCGGGTAGGTGTCTGGTATCTGTCCGGTATTATGGCGCGGTATTTGGGCCAGTATATAAATAATCGGCTTTATCGCGCCATTCTTTCTGCCAATCTGGCAGTCGAACGAATACAGCATTAAGTTGGCTTTCTCTGACTCCCCTGTCATGAAGTGCTACGGCAATTAAAGCGGGGTTCCATGTTGCTGGTGCCTTCCCTGCACTGCCACGCGCAACACGGCACTCCTCTAACCATTTAGGCGGTGCGCCCAGATTCTTGGCCCACTTGTCGCGACTCCAATACAATCCATCAAATGCGTTGGCAATTCTTGGCGATGGTAAACCGGATTTAGCTTCCACTTTCGCGGCTGGCGTGGGTGTTGCTTGTTCGTCGCCAATGCTGACAATCCGTGGCGCAATTCGATTTAAGTCTGCAACCATAACGCGCAGATGGTCGCGGGTTCGTTCGATATATGGAAAGTAAACTATATTCCCATCGTAACTTTCAGCATATTGAATCCGTGCGCTGCCTTCCGCTTCGATTTCAAATAAATGGCCAGGCGGAATTACCAGCAACCCGGCCTTAAAATCTTCGTTGGCTTGCTCCATTGCGTTATACATTTTCACAAAGCCAAACGCCGCACAGATTTTTATCTGCCCCATTACCCCGGCCCTAAGAATAAGGGCAGGCTCTATATGTCGCTCCGTCTTGTTGCTCAAATATTGCGCGGCCTCGGCCAGTGTTAAATATCCCATCTTTGCACCCCTTCCGTGTGCTGCCTTCAATCAGGAAACCGCGCCATGCTGGTGAAGGTTCCAGCAGTTCGGGAGCTACCCTAGGCGCGGCTTAACTTTTACCGTCAGGCGGCGGCGTTGCCCTTCACTAACTGCAAGCCTGTTTTCACTGGTACAAACTCAACCCCGGCCTGCTCCAGTATCCATGCCTCGATTTTCACGTGCCACATACGCAACAGGTCAAGCGGGCGGCGGATATAGTTCTGTTCTCTCACACCCTGTGGTGCGTGGCCCTGTATCTGCGCTGAAATGCCAGCGGGAACCTCTATCCACTCGCACAGGCTGGCAAAGCTACGGCGCAACCCGTGCAGCGTCACATCGACACCAGCAACAGCACAGGCTTTATGATGCGCTGCCCTAGGTTCCTGCAAGCGTCCGGTTTTGGCTGTAAGGCTTGAGAATACCCATCCATTCCGGCGCGGCAATGCTTGCAGCAGGTTCGCCACATAGGGCGTTAACGGGATAATCCGCTGCCCTTCCACCTTGTCTTTAATCGTTATGCTGTTCCACTTGAAATCCACATCATCCCAGCGGATGGAGGCTAGTTCGTTGCGTCTGGCTCCAGTAAGTAATAAGGTTTGCAGATAGGCGCTAATGACGGGGTTCTGCATCTGGCGGATAGCATCAAACCATGCGGGCAACTGTTCGCGCTGTAATACATCGTTCTTAGGCTTTGGCTTGCCTAGGCTCTCACGGGCGGCTTTACTTTGCGCGGCGTTGGATTTAATCAGGGCCTTATACTCGGGATTACTGGCACACCAAAACAGAAACGCCTTCAATAGTCGTAACGATAGGCGGGCGCGGGTCGGTCTTTTCGTGGCCTGTTCCTCGGCCCATGCCTCCACCACTTCCGGCGTTAAATCAATCAGGCGGATGTTGGCCAGTGGTGCCAATGGCCCCGGCTCTGTCAGTTTGGGGCTACGTTTCCTTTTCTCTCCACCGGCCTGCATATCCTTCACGTGGTCGATATAGTGGCGCTCTGACCATTTCGGCTTACGGGATTTAATGTATTCCTTCCACGCCATCGAAACGGTTACAGCTTCACGGGCGGCCTGTTCTTCAATGGCAACGGCGGCGGCTTCCTTGGCCAGCCTTGCGGATTCCCTTTCGGCGTTCGCCTCGGCCTTCACTTGGCGCGGGTCGTTTCCTTGGTCTATCAGTATTTGAAGGCGGCGGGCTTCGGCCTGTGCATCTGGAATGTTCCATACAGCCACATCCCCGATAGTCAGGCGCATGGACTTGCCGTTAACCTTGGCCTGAAAGATATAGGACTTAGCCCCGCCAGCGGTTGCGATGATTCCCAGCCCTTTGACTTCAGCACACCATAGATAGGCGCGGCTTTTATCTTTGGGGCAATGGAAGGCTGCAATGCGCCCCGCTGTCAGCTTGTGCTTTGTCGCCTTGATTATCTGTCCCATGTTCGGCCCCCTTCGCTCTCATGTCACCAGTATGTCACCATGAAATGAGTATAACGAGGAACACTAATCAACACAAACAAAACATGATATATCTATAAACTAGTGTTTTATATGGGATTTAAGATAAAGCAGGAATGACAATCAACAGGGATAAATGCCATTTTGTGAGGATTGAAAATCCGCGTGTCGGCAGTTCGATTCTGCCCCTGGCCACCAAGGAATATCAAAGGGTTAGCTTCAGAGATGAGCTAGCCCTTTTTTCGTTTTCTGGCATTTTTCTGGCAAATTCCTGCAAAGCATTGCGCGCCAAAGCATCCTCTTGGTATTACTTCACTGCGAGCTTCCTCGCTTTACAAAAAGACGCGCCATATGTAAATAGAGATGTTGAATGTCATTACGTTTGTTCTTTTTAGGCGCATTTGGCTAGGTTGTTGTAGCAATTTTCGGGAAATTTGATACATGACTATCCTCGTGACCGGCGGTGCTGGTTTTATTGGCAGTAATTTCGTTCTCGACTGGCTGGCGCAGTCGGACGAGACTGTCATCAATCTAGATAAGCTGACTTATGCGGGCAACCTTGAGAATCTTGCCAGCCTGCAAGCGGACGGACGGCATATTTTCGTGCGGGGCGACGTGGGCGACCGTGTGTTGGTGGATGGGTTGCTGGCTGAGCACCGCCCGCGTGCAGTGCTCCATTTTGCGGCCGAGAGCCATGTGGACCGCTCCATTCACGGTCCCGAGGATTTCATACAGACTAATATTGTCGCTACTTTCCGGTTGCTTGAAGCGGCACGGACTTATTGGAGTGCTTTGCCCGTGACCGAGCAGGTTGATTTCCGCTTCCTGCATGTCAGTACCGACGAGGTGTATGGCGCCCTGAGCCCGGATGATCCGCCCTTTGCCGAAACCAACCGCTACGAGCCCAACAGCCCTTATAGCGCCAGCAAGGCCGCCAGCGATCACTTGGTGCGCGCCTGGCACCATACCTATGGTATGCCGGTATTGACTACCAATTGCAGTAATAATTACGGACCCTATCACTTCCCCGAGAAACTCATCCCGTTGATGATTGTGAATGCGTTGGCAGGCAAACCGCTGCCGGTTTATGGCAATGGCTTGCAGGTACGGGATTGGCTGTATGTGAAAGACCATTGCAGCGCCATCCGCCGCGTGCTGGAGGCGGGTGCATTAGGAGAGACCTACAACATTGGCGGCTGGAATGAAAAGCCGAATATCGAGATCGTGCAGCGGGTCTGTGAATTGCTGGACGAGATGCGCCCCAAGGCGGATGGCAGCAGCTACAAGATGCAGATCACGCATGTGGTTGATCGGCCTGGGCATGACCGGCGCTACGCTATCGACGCGCGCAAGATCGAGCGGGAACTGGGCTGGAAGCCTGCTGAGACCTTCGATACCGGTATTCGCAAAACCGTACAATGGTATCTGGATAACCCTGCCTGGGTGGAGCATGTGCAGACCGGTGCCTACCACGACTGGGTCGCCAAACAATACGAGGTTGCATGAATATCCTGCTGCTGGGCAAAAATGGGCAAGTTGGCTGGGAGTTGCAGCGCAGTTTGGCTGTGCTGGGACAAGTCACCGCCCTGGATTTCGACAGCAGTGACTATTGCGGCGATTTCTCCAACCCAGAGGGGGTGCGTGATACCGTGCGCGCGTTGCGGCCCGACGTGATCGTCAATGCAGCCGCGCATACCGCTGTCGACAAGGCCGAGAGCGAGCCGGAATTGGCGCGGCTGCTCAACGCGACCACGCCCGGTGTGTTGGCCGAGGAGGCCGGGCGCCTGGGCGCATGGCTCGTCCACTACAGCACAGATTACGTGTTTGACGGCAGCAGCAGCAACCCATGGAGGGAAACCGATGCGCCTGCCCCCTTGTCTGTCTACGGCGCGACCAAACTGGAAGGCGAGCGGGCCATTCAGCAATCGGGATGCCGTCACCTGATCCTGCGTACCAGCTGGGTTTACGGCGCGCGCGGCGGCAATTTTGCCAAGACCATGTTGCGCCTGGCGCAGGAGCGCGAGCGACTCACGGTGATCGATGACCAGTGGGGAGTGCCCACCGGCGCCGACCTGCTGGCGGATATCACCGCGCATGTCATCCGCCATTTGCAGCAGCATCCGCAGGACGGCGGTTTGTATCACTGCGCCGCGAGCGGCGAAACCACATGGCATGCTTATGCCGAGTATGTCCTTGCCTACGCAAGGCAAACGCAACCAGCGCTTCATTTAAAAGCTACCGAAATCGCGCCTGTGCCTACCAGCGCTTTTCCTACACCAGCACAACGGCCGCACAACTCGCGGCTGGATACCACCAAGCTGCAAACTGCCTTCGGCCTGGTGCTGCCGCCCTGGCAGCAAGGCGTGGCGCGCATGCTCACTGAAATTCTTTGACGGTATTGACGACGATGACAACATCACGCAAAGGCATTATCCTCGCGGGCGGCTCGGGAACCCGGCTGCATCCGGCGACACTGGCGATCAGCAAGCAACTATTGCCGGTCTACGACAAGCCCATGGTCTACTACCCGTTGAGCACGCTCATGCTGGCGGGTATCCGCGATATCCTCATCATCAGCACGCTGCAGGACACGCCGCGTTTTGAACAATTGCTGGGTGATGGCAACCAATGGGGTCTGCACCTGGAATACGCCGTGCAGCCCAGCCCGGATGGATTGGCACAGGCTTTCCTGATCGGCGAACAGTTTCTGGGCGATGCGCCCAGCGCCCTGGTGTTGGGTGACAACATCTTCTACGGCCATGATTTCCACGAACTGCTGCACCACGCACATGACCGAGCCGAGGGAGCCAGTGTCTTTGCCTATCATGTGCATGATCCCGAGCGCTATGGCGTGGCCGAGTTCGATGCAGCGGGCAAGGTGCTTTCGCTGGAAGAAAAGCCTAAGGCGCCGAAGTCCAGCTATGCCGTTACCGGCTTGTATTTCTACGACAACCAGGTGGTCGAACTCGCCAGGCAGCTCAAGCCTTCGCCGCGCGGAGAGCTGGAAATTACCGATTTGAACCTGCTATACCTGCAACAAGGCAGGCTCAATGTTGAAATCATGGGTCGTGGCTATGCCTGGCTCGATACCGGCACGCACGAAAGCCTGCTGGAAGCCGGGCAGTTCATCGCCACGCTGGAGCACCGTCAGGGCCTGAAGATCGCCTGCCCCGAAGAAATCGCCTGGCGCCATGGCTGGATAGACAGCGCCCAGCTCGAACGCATGGCCCAGATGCTCGCGAAGAACGGCTATGGCCAATATTTGCAACGGTTGCTGAAAGGAAAGGTATATTGATGCGCGCCACCCGCTTGGCTATCCCTGATGTCGTCTTGATCGAGCCCAGAGTGTTTGGTGACGCACGTGGTTTTTTCTTTGAGAGTTTTAATCAGCAGGCCTTCAACGAAGCGACTGGTACTTGCTATCAATTCGTGCAGGACAACCATAGCCGCTCTGGCAAAGGTGTGTTGCGCGGCCTGCATTACCAGATTCAGCAACCCCAGGGCAAACTGGTACGTGTCGTACGCGGCAAGGTGTGGGATGTTGCCGTGGATATCCGCAAAAGCTCACCTACTTTCGGGCAATGGGTCGGTACTGAGTTGAGCGATGAAAACCAGCGCCAGCTATGGGTGCCGCCGGGCTTCGCGCATGGTTTCGTGGTGCTGAGCGAAAGTGCGGACTTTCTGTACAAAACTACTGATTACTACGCGCCGTCGCATGAACGCTGCATAGCCTGGAATGACTTGCAGCTTGCCATCCAATGGCCGTATGCGGGCGAACCCAGCCTGTCGGCCAAGGATGCGCAAGGCGTCCTGTTCGCAGATGCAGAGGTGTTTGCCTGATAAGGCTTCTGGCATCCTCTGCGAACTGGATCTGGCATATTCATGCTGCATGCATGCTTCATGAGGCACGACAGTCCTGAATCAAACCTCTTCCACGCTATTGGCTACTGCCGCGTAAAGATCTCGCGTGGCGGCCAATACCGCTTCCTGCACTTTGGCTGCCGGAACGATGCTGCCGTCAGCACCGGGCAACGCGCGGGTGGCTGTTGCGCTGGCGACGATAGTAGGCGCGTAGCCGAGGTTGAATCCTCCATGCGCGGTAGAGTTGACGCACATGTGTGTCATGAAGCCTGCCAGGACGATATTCTTGATACCCTGGGATTTCAGCAGCGTATCTAATTCTGTCTCATGAAAAGAGTTGGGGTAATGCTTGGTAATCACGGTTTCGCCGTCAACCGGCGCCACGATGTCGGCAATCTGGCCGATGCGGGCACGCACGTCATACGGTGTGCCCTCGCCCGCATCGTGCTGGATATGAATGACCGGCACTTTGAGCGCGCGGGCTTTTTCCAGCAGCAGCTTCGCCTGCTCCAGCGCGGCTTCCACGCCTTCCAGCTTCAAGAGGCCTTCGCGGTAGGTGTTCTGACAGTCGATCATGATCAAGGCTGAATCAGTCAGCTTGGCCGGGGTTTGGCTTAGGCCTACCAGGTCGCGTAGTGTAGTGGTCATTGTTTCTCCATGTCTGTAAAGATAAGGTTGCAAATCCATGGGTTGTTGGTCTGCGCCCAAATTCTGTCTCTTTTTCGCATAGGGCGCAAAGTTTCTTTTATTAAGATATATGGTGATTGAATGGTGAGAGCCGGCTCTCACCATTCATGGCATGTAATGCTCATCGGGCCGATTTAATCAGCCTTGGCCATGCCGCTACCCAGCAGCAATCGTGATCAAAACCCGGCACCGTGAGCAAGGCAGGTTGCTGGCCGGAAGGGAAGCGGCGCTGATAGGATTGGGCAATGTCCGGCTCGATCACAGTGTCATTGGCGCCCACGTAATGCCATTGTGGAATGGCAGACAGCGCTTGCCATTCATCTGCGGGATTGAGCGAGCCTGTCAGCGGGCTCAATCTCTGTCCATGCGTCCAGGCCTGGGTATCCAGGTTGCCTGCCACAGTAACCAGCCTGATGACATCATTTCTTCGCGCTGCGGACAATGCGGCGATAGCACCGCCGCCCGAGTATCCGACCAGAATCAACGAAGTGGCGTGATAACGTTGCTTCAGTTGGTTGATGGCGAGATTGGTGGCCGTGATGATTTCCGGCGCGAAGCGGTGGCTGGTCCAGTAGCGGTTGCTGCAATGGCGACGGTCATGGCCGGTAATATACTGGCATGGCCGACCGAGATATACCGCTTGGTGCCCAGGGTCCTGAATGGCCAGTTGCAATCCCAGGGGCCGTGCAGGCGTTGGGTCGAAAGAAGGCGTGCGCGCATCCACCCACGCCAGGCCGTCGCCTTCTATATAGATTGTCAGTATGCCTTGCTGGATGGCAAGGCCGGGCGGAGCAAAAGCGGCGAGCACGAATTGGCCGCCATCCAGATGCATGCGTTCCCATCCGGCATCCTTGGCGATATTTCCGGCGGCAACATGGCGTTGCTCGATGGATAATGAGGCGCATCCGGCGACTAGCAGGCAAGTAAAGATAACCAGAATTTGTCGATAAGGCATGTAGAACGCAAACCGTTGTGTCATTGGGCTTTGATATAGGCCAGATCCTGAGCACGACGCAAGCCTGGCCATGATAGCGGGATATAAAAAACCAACGCCCACATCAGTAGGCGTTGGTTTTACAGGGATTGTCACATGTTTGGGATTAATTAAAACGCCCAGCGTACCTTGAGCGAAGCAGCCTGACCGACGAAATCGCTGCGGCCTTCCACATCATAGCGCGCGGTAATCTCGGTGCGCTCGGTGGCATTCACCGTCAGGCCGATGCCAGCGCGGCCAATCCAAGGGCTGAGTTCAAGGCCCTGGGTACGGAAGGATGCCCCGCCGCCGACATAACTGGAAGCAATACTGTTTTTCTGGTCAAACAAGTCATACCCGATGCCGAGGTTGGCAGTCAGCGCCGCGCGGTCCGTCATCCGGTGCTGCAAATGGCCTTCCATCATGGCGATGAGCTGTTCCGTGTTGTCGCCCTTCACTTTCAGGTTGAGAGCATCAGCGCCCTTCTCGGTGTAGGACTCATTGCGAATCCAGAAATAATCCGCGCGTATCGAGGGAATGAAACTCGTCCGCTCGCTCAACTGGATACCGTGGCTGATCCCCACGCCCACATGCGCCGTGGTGCTGTCGAAATCAGACTTCGCCACACGGTTCAGTCCGCCGAAAGTAATGCTGCGGCGGCCATTGTTCTTGTTGATGCCGACATCGGCCTGCCAATTGATTTCCACCGCGGGATTGGAAACCAGCGTGTGGCTGCCATAGGCAATCACCTGATAGGCGTCAATATCAGCGCGGTTGGAACGGGCGTTGGATTTGCCGTCGACATCGCTGTTCATATACGAGAAGGCGAGGCCCAGGCGGTTGCTGTCGTTGACCTCGGCATCCGCCCCGATGATGAAACCGTAGGTATCGGCATCGTAACCGGCAACACCTTTGCGGTTGTTCTGGTTGGCCTTGGCGGCAATTGGCTTGAACCAGAAGTGTTTATCGCCGAGGAAACCCTCGCCGGAAGAGCGGCCAATATTACCTTCCTGGCGTGCCTGGATGACGCGGTTGGTGGTGCGCATGCTGTTGGCAGTCACCTGGTTGATGCTGGCGCTCATCAGCGGCAAGGTTTGGGCCACGGCGTTGGAGACTTCCTGCGCGGAGCCCAACTGGCCCAGCGCAGTGACGATATTGGCCATATCGCCCGTGGTTCCGCCTGTGACAAAACCATCCAGCACCCGTGCTGCGCCTGCACCCTGGCTGAAGCTGGCAGAGGCGATGCTGTCGTGGATTCCGCTATTGCTGGTGGCAATGGTCTTGAGATCAATATCGTTGCCATTCACTGCGGCTTCAAAATCGAAGAGATAGCTGTTATCGGTCACGTTGAAGGTGGTGGCATTGAGATTGCCGCCAGCAGACACCATGCCTGACAACGCATTGTCGTTGGCGAGTGTGTTGACCTGAGAAACATTGACGTGCAAGCCAGTGTCTGCGTCAAACGTGGCATCGCCGGTGACGCGCAGCCTGCCATATTGCGCCGCGCTGGTGGCGCCTATCTCCAGTGTTGCGCCAGCATGCTGGTGGTAGTCGTTGTCAATTTGCGCCTCTGTATTGGCATTCACGATAACCCTGCCTTTGTTTTCCACGACAGCCGTCAGACTCTTGCCATCATTAAAGAAACTGGCAATGTCAGCATGATTGGCCAGCGTCAATGTGCCGCCGCTGTTGATCTCAAGATGCGATGTCCTGATTTCGTTTTCCTGGGTGAAGGTGCCGTTGACGACAACGGCTGCATTACCGTATATCCCGCCAGTTACACGCCCACTGCTACCTTCAAGATAAAGTGTTGCATCACCCAGGTCTACACTCCCATCAATCAGGCCCCGGTTCACAATACCGTTGGTAATGGTGCCAAAATTAGTAATGGCATCATAAGGGTGTCCGTCTCTTCGGCTGGAAATGGTGCCTTCATTGATGATTTGATCAATGGTTCCTCCATGGCTATTAAGAATAGCCTCACCACCATCAATGTGCTCGATGGTGCCTTCGTTATGGATCAGGCCAATATGCCCCGCATTGTGAATAGTGTAGTTGCTAGGGAGCGGGACAGGGTCTTCGTCACCGTCGTATTTGGAAATCATTGTCGCGCCAGCCAAGTTTCTCAATTCGGTAATTGTGCCTGCATTGAAAACAGCGTCTCCGTAATAGCTGGAAATCGTACCGCCATTGGTGATCGAGACATCGTCTACACCGTTTCCAACATGGATGGCAGCAGGTATGTCGGTGTCAATTTTCCCATTGTTGGAGATCGTGACGGTTTCATTGCTGGCAGGCGCGCATTGTGTGGTTTCAGTGCCGGGGATGGTGGAAGCGCCTCCGCTGCCGCAGGTGCTGGCTGCCAATATCTGGCCATGTTCCATCATGGACAAGGCAGCAATCACGGCTGTGGACAAGAGGCGTCGATTCATTTTTCTCATTGTTTTCCCTTTATTTGGAGTGGTGGTGAATGGAGTGCATTGCATGTTAAGCACGGGGTATTTCACTTAACGGCATATATCAATTCAACTTTAAAGGTTGAATTTCACCTTTAAAAGTCCTTCATGTCAATTGGTTGATAGTCAACTATTCAAGTTGGGTATCCACTTATGACACAGAACACTAAACAGCTCGCAGCGCAAATAGGCCGTAGCATCGCCAGACATAGGCAGGGCCTAGGCATTACCCAGGATCAGGTGGCGGAAAAACTGGGGATCGGGAATGAGGCGGTTTCCCGGATGGAGCGCGGCATTACTATCCCGACCATCGCCAGGCTGGCGGAATTGGCGGATATTTTTGATTGCGGCATAGAGGAATTGCTGCTGGATACCAGCCATCGCCCGCAGGATCAGGCAAAGAGGATCAATGCCATGTTGAGTCGTCTGTCCTCTCAGGACAGGGAAATGATCATTGAGACTATCGAGAAGCTGTTTACCAGGCTGGTCAAGAATTAGCCGGAGGCAGGCATGCAATATCGCATGTGATGTAAATGTGCGTTGCGGGCAAATTTCAAACCCTCGGTATTCGTGAGAAAATCACCTCATGCCGCGTTTATTCTATTCCTTGCTGATTTATCTCCTGCTGCCGTTCATTCCCTTGAAGCTGCTGTGGCGCGGCTGGCGTCAGCCTGAATATCGCCAGCATTGGGGCGAGCGGTTTGGTTTTTTCAGTGTTTCTGTCACCAAGCCGCTGATCTGGATGCATTGCGTTTCCGTGGGAGAAACACGCGGCGCGGCACCGTTGATCAGGGAGTTGCAGCGGCATTACCCGCAGTACCAAATCCTGCTGACGCATGCGACGCCGACAGGCCGTGAGGCCGGGCAGCAACTGTTTGGTGATAGCGTGCTGCGCTGCTATTTGCCGTATGACACGCCCGGGGCGGTGGCGCGGTTTCTGCGCCATTTTCAGCCCAGCGTCGGCTTGCTGATGGAAACCGAGCTGTGGTTCAACCTGATTGCGGGCTGCAACGCGAACGATATTCCTCTCCTGCTGGTCAATGCGAGACTTTCTGCCCGATCAGCGCGGAGGTATGCCAGATTGGGTCGGCTGGTCAGCGATGGCCTGCGGCAGTTGACGGCGATTGCCGCGCAAACGGAGCAGGATGCGCAGCGGTTGCAGTTATTGGCTGCGGCACAGGAGCAGCATTTGCCGGTTGAGGTGATGGGTAACCTTAAGTTCGACGTGATGCCGCCACCCGAGGCTTCGCAGCAAGGGAGAATATTGCGCGGATATTTTGGCGTCACTCGCCCAGTGTTTCTTGCCGCCAGCACGCGTGAAGGCGAAGAGGCGATGGTGTTGGATGCCATTACCGCTATGCGGTTGCCGCATTTGCTGACCGTGATCGTGCCGCGTCATCCACAGCGCTTCGATGAAGTGGCGAACTTGTTGGCAAAACGAGGGGTGCGTTTTGCGCACCGCTCCGAGTTGACCGAGGTGTTGCCTGACGATATAGAAGTAGTGCTGGGCGACAGCATGGGAGAGATGTTCGCTTATTATGCGGCTTGCGATGCTGCTTTTATCGGCGGCAGTCTGCAGCCGTTGGGCGGACAGAACCTGATTGAGGCCGCAGCAATGGGCAAGCCGGTGTTGATCGGGCCGCATACCTTTAATTTTGCCGCGGCGACGGAGATGGCGATTGCCGCGGATGCGGCATGGCGCGTGCAGGATGTGACAGGGTTGGCGAGTGCGTTGCAGCGCTTATTTGGTGACTCAGCATTGAGAGAGGCGATGAGCCGAAATGCCTCGACGTTCAGTGCCAGCGCAGGCGGTGCTACGCAGCGGATTAGCAGCCTTGTCGAGCGTTATTTGCCAATTGCCTGACAGATGGCTTGTATCTCAGGCAGGTTATCTCACCAGGCGTGAAATCATCTTGAAAGCATCTCCTTCCGCTTTTTCCAGCCATTCGAAGGTGATGGATTCGGTATTACTCACAATGACGCCCGCTTGGCGCAAGCGGTGCAGGGCATTTTCCTTATTGGCCGGGTTGCGGGACAGCACGGCATCTTCCGCCACTATTACCTGGTAACCCTGTTGTTGTAGCTGCAAGGCGGTTTGCAGCACGCAGATATGGGCTTCCATTCCGGCCAGTACAATGTGGGGCCGTTCGGTATGCAATTGCTCACGGAAAGCGGGCACCGCATAGCAGGAGAATGCGGTTTTCTCGATGCGGACGGCTTTGCCCAGGTTTTCCAGCAAGCCAGGCAACGTGCTGCCCAGACCTTTGGGATATTGCTCGGTGTAGATGACCGGCACATCCAGCAGATCAGCTGCCTGCAACAGCGTGCTGCAATTGCGCGTCAACACTGCGATGGAAACAGGTTCCATGGCGGCGGCCAGTTTTTCCTGCACATCAATGATGAGAAGCTGGCTGAGGGGACGTGAGGCTAGGTCAGTGGCGGGCATGATATTCAATCCGGTGATGCGCTGGTCAGCACCAGGCGCTGGTTGATGTCGGCGAGGTCGGTTTCTGTCAGCAATCCGACCGCAAACTGGAGCCTGAGCACATTCATGAGATAGCTGTAGCGTGCTTGCAGCAAGTCGCGCTTGGCGGTGAACAATTGTTGCTGGGCGTTCAGTACATCCACGCTGTTGCGCACGCCGACTTCGTAACCCAGGTTGGTGGAATCGAGCTGGCTCTGGCTGGAACGGAGCGCTTGTTCATAAGCCTGCACCTGCGCCACGCTGCCGGTGAGGTTGAGATAGGCCTGGCGCGTATCCAGCTCCGATTTTCTGCGGGCGGCTTCCACTTCGTCCTGCGCTTTTTGCTGATTGGCGATGGCTTCTCGCACGCGCGAGCTGACAGCGCCGCCCTGGTACAGCGGAATATTCAGCTTGAGGCCGATGGTCGCATTTTGCAGGTCGCTGCCGAATCCGTTCGGGCTACCGCCCGCGCGGTTATCCACATAGCTGCCGACCATATCCAGCGTCGGCCAGTGGCCCGCGCTCATGCGCTCGATTTCCTGCGTAGCCAGGCGCAGAGTTTCCTGCTGGATGCTCAAGGCCAGGCTGTTTTCTGCTGCCAGATGCACCCATTGCTCCATATCCTGCGGCTGGGGCGGGCGAGTTTGCAGGTTTTGTCGCACGGTGGCCAGCCGTCCAGGTAGCTGGCCTGTGATTGCCTGCACCGCGCGCTTGCGTACTTCATAGTCGTTGATCGCGGTGATTTCCTGCGCTTGCAGCAAGTCGAACCTGGCTTGCGCTTCATTGACATCGGTAATGGTGGCTGTGCCCACCTCGAAATTGGCCTGGGCCTGTTCCAGCTGCCGGGTGATGGCAGCTTTCTGGCTGTTGACCAGGTCAATCTGGTCTTGTGCCAGCAGCACGTCAAAATAAGCCTGCGCGCTGCGCAGCATCAGGTCCTGCTCGGACTGGATCAACTGTTTGTCGGCTTGTGATACCTGGGTTTTTGCCTGCTGGTATTGCACCCAGTTTTCCCGGCGCAAGATGGGCTGCGTGAAATTGACGCCGAATCCGAACACATCGAAAGACTCCCGTCCCGCATTCCGGTAAACGGCATTGGAACCTAAATAGCGGATATCGGTTTCGGAATGGCTGGCGTCGGTTGTGAAGTTGACCGTGGGGCGATACAAGGCCTTGCCTTGCTCAATTTTCTCCTGCATCGCCAGATTGCCGCTGCGGACGGCAGCTAGCGTGGGGTCGCTATTAAGCGCCATCTGGTAGATATCCAGCAGGTTGCTTCCTTGCTCCGCCTGGAGACTGGGACTGAAGGCGAATACAAACATAGAGATGAAAAGGCTGGCTGGTTTCATGGCCTGGATTTCTGGTCAGCGCGGATGCGCTCAATTAGGTGATTGGACAAAGCATGATGAGAAACGGGAGCCCAGGCTCCCGTTTTTTTATGATCAAAAGCTGAATTTTTCCGGCTGTGGCGCATTGTCGAGCTGTGGCAGGCAGGTTTCAAAGATCACATCATGGCGGAATACATCCTCACTGATGCGGCGGATCAGGGTGGCTTCCATCACAGGCGCTTCGCCGATGACGACAAACAGCTTGCCGCCGACATTGAGCTGCTGTGCGGCAGCAGTGGGAGGCAGCGCCAACGAGCCGGTAAAGACGATGATGTCGTAACGGCCATAGCCTTCCCAGCCATTGACGCCATCACCCAAATGCAGGGCCACATTGTCGATATGGTGGCGTGCCAACCGCTCGTGTGCTTGTTTGCGCAGATCATCAATGATCTCGACGGTATGCACTTCACGCGCGAGCGAGGCGAGCAGGGCGGTGAAATAACCACTACCAGTGCCAATTTCCAATACCTTGTCTGGTGGCTGGATGGCCAGCGATTGCAGAATGCGGCCTTCCATCTTGGGGGAAAGCATGGTCTGGTCGAAACCGATCGGGATTTCGATGTCCGCGAATGCAAGACCCTTGTACTGCTCGGGAACAAAATCCTCGCGTGGTACCTGGCCCAGCAACTCCAGCACAGTGCCATCCAGCACCTCCCACGGGCGGATTTGCTGCTCTATCATGTTGAAGCGGGCTTGTTCTACATTGTGTTGCATCGCATTTCCATCACATGGCTGTCGGTCTGCCGATTATAGCGTCAGGCGGCAGAGTTTCAAGGGATAGTCTCGGTGCCACTAACCTGACCGTCGCCATCATCCAGCTTGTACCGACTCAGCTTGTACCATAGTGAGCGTTCGCTGATGTCCAGCAGCCTGGCAGCACGACTTTTGTTGTCATTGGTTTGCTGCAAGGCGGCACGGATCATATCTTTTTCCAACGCTTCAGTGGCGAGTGGGAGCGACAGGTTGCGGGGAAGACCGCTGTCCGCAACATTGGTTGTTATTACTGCTGGCGCATGGCCGGTAATATCAGTGGGCAAGTGCTCAAGGCCGATGGGCTGGCCCGCACAGATGATGGCGGCCCGTTCCAGGATATTCTGTAATTCGCGGACATTACCCGGCCAGCGATAGGCTTGTAGCGTTTGCTGGGCCTGGGCAGACAAGGCAAGGCCGCGCGGCTTCAGGAAATGCTCCGCCAGAGCGGTGATGTCGCTGACACGTTCCCGTAATGGCGGCAAATCAATGCGAAATACATTCAGGCGATAGTAGAGATCCTCGCGTAATTTTCCCTCGGCGATAGCCTGCAATGGGTCGCGGTTGGTCGCAGCAAGCACGCGGATATCCACCTGGATATCGCGATTGCTGCCCAGGCGCTCAATGACGCCCTGTTGCAATGCTCGTAGCAGCTTGGCTTGCAGTGCCATAGGCATTTCCGTGATTTCATCAAGGAACAAGGTTCCGCCATCCGCCAGTTCGAATTTGCCAATACGGGTTTTTACCGCGCCGGTGAACGCGCCGCGCTCATGGCCGAATAATTCCGATTCGAGCATATCTCCCGGAATTGCCGCACAATTCACTGCAACGAATAATGCATCCTTGCGCGGCGAGAGCTGGTGGATGGATTGGGCAACCAGCTCCTTGCCGGTCCCGGTTTCGCCAGTGATCAAGGTAGTGGCTTTTTCCGGGGCAACCTGGCGGATGGCGAGAAGGAGTTTCTGCATGGCCGGGCTTTGCCCGATCAATTGGATATCCTGACTGGCTTCGGTGCGCAGGTAGCGGTTTTCCAGTTTCAACCGGCTCAGCGAAAGGGCGCGGTCAATGGCGATTTCCAGGGTGCTGAGGTCGAACGGGCGCAGTATGTAATCGCTGGCGCCCAGCTTCATGGCCTCGACCGCGGTGGCAATCTCGCCCTGGGCGGTGACGATGATGGCGGGAACCTCGATATGCTCCTGCTGCATGACGGAGAGCAGCTTGAGTCCGTCCATGACCGGCATGTGCAGGTCGCTGATGATGAGGTCTATGCCGCCCTGGCGCAGGATATCGAGCGCCTCGCGCCCGTTTTCCGCGAGCACGGGTTGATAGCCGGCTTGTTTCAGGCTGATTTCCAGCAGGCGGCGCATGCTGGGTTCGTCATCCAGCGCGAGGATGTTTTTAAGTTTATTCATGATGTTTACACTCCATTGCGCGGTATCTGGATGACGAATTCTGCGCCATGATTGGGACCGGGTTGCACGTGGATGGTGCCATGGTGTGCCAGGATGATCTGGCGCACGATCGCCAGCCCCAGGCCGATACCGCCGTTACGCTGGGAATAAAAAGGGTCGAAAATCTGCTCCCTGTGTTCCGGCGCGACGCCCGGACCATCATCGGCAACAAGGATACGGACATGGTCTGCCGTTTCCTCCAACTGGATATTGATATGGCCTTGTTCCGGCAATATCTGCACGGCATTGAGCAGCAGGTTGAGGATGACCTGCGTCATTTGTTCGATATCGCAATCGCAGACGATGGGTGGATTGTCCACAATCTCAATGGCGATGCCTTTCTTGGAGGCCTGGCTGCGCAACATGCCCGCGCACATGGTGACGAGCTCGGTAATATTGCAGGGCGACAACTCCGGCGGGCGCGGCTTGGCTGAGTCCACGAGGGTATTGACCAGTTTATTGAGGCGTTCGGTTTCCTTGACGATAAAGCCGCAGATTTCCTGGCTTTCCGCGCTCAGGTTGGGTTCGCGCAACAGCAGCTGCGCCGATGAGCGCAGGATGCCCAGCGGCGTGCGCACCTCGTGGCTCATTGCTGCTGCCATTTCTCCGGCTACCGCCAGCTTGGCGGCTCTGGTCAGGCTTTGCTTGGAATTGTCCAGGTCTTCCATCATCTTGGCAAAGGCACGGGACATTTCCGCGATTTCTTCTGGCCCCCCTGCTGGAGGCAAGGTAGCGCTGGGATTGCGCAGAAAGCGCGTGGCAAACTCGGTCAGGCGCGCCACTGGCTGGCTGATGGCGCGCGCGACCGGGATGGCGATTACGGTCGCCAGCAAAACCGTCACCACCAGCAAGCCGGCAAAAATATAGGCCATCTGGCGTACCGGGGTGAGTGCTTGCGACCGGTTCTGGGCGATCTTGACCTGCCAGTTAAAGCCGCGGTAACCCTCATAGCCGCTGGTGGGCGCAGTCGCCATCAATTTGTGCGCCGCCTGGGTTTTGGCCCAGCGTTCTGTTGACGAGATGATGTTGTCCTGGGCAAACAGGGCTGCGGCGCTGCGTCCGGAAATGCCACTGCGCAGAATCTGGTGAATCTGGTTCCAGTTGAATACTGCGACCAGCGTCCCCAACGGTTTGTCGTCGTCGAAGGCATCGTTGATATCGGTATAAATCGGCAATTGGCTGTTGTTGATCTGCCCCAGTTTGACTACTTTGTGCTGCATCAATGTATGCAGCCAGGGTTGCAGCCTAGGGGCAAATTTCCCCAGTTGGGCGGGGTTGCTGGAGGCGATGATGATGTTCTGGCGGTTGATGACATACAGTTCGATGTAAATATCCAGGTAGCTACCCTTGAGCTCGGTCAGGAAGCTGGAGAGGCGCTTGTCGATATCGCCGATGCGGGCATCTTGCATCACGTCCAACGTGCTCCAGGAGGAAATATTCTGCAAGCGCTCGAACATCATGCGGTCAATTTCCAACGCCGTGGCGGACACCTGGGTCTGCATGCCGTTCTGTATTGCATCCTTGAGCGTGCTCCGAGCTTCATAAAAGGCAAGGCCGGTGATGAGTACGTTAGGCAACAGCACCGCCAGAAGGAAGGCAAACAGCAATAAATGCCGGATGGAGGGCGCTTTCCGCAACATATCAATCAATGCGAGAATACCGGCTGTTGAAATAGGGTCCAGATCATGATGCCGCTGGCAATGGATGGGGAATATGGGCCTGGAGTGGAATCCACATGTAGCTTTCCGGAGAAAAACATGCGCATTATGCACTTGCTGCTTGCCGCCAGTGTAGTCTTGAGTCAGGGTGTCTGCAAGATTGCCGTTGCCGGAGAGGCAGAGGATGCCGGGCCTGGTTTTCTGGATGGGTTCGGGTTGGGCGGCTATTCCAGTGCTGGCATCAACCTGCACCCGGGTGGCAAGGCCGATGCAAGGCTGAACGAGATCAGCCTGTTCGTGACCTGGGACAATGGCGGGCGCCTGCGATTCTTCTCCGAAGTGGAAGCCGAAAAGCCGCTTAGCTGGTACAGCGGGGAGGGAACGACAGGCCGGGATTCCTATCTGGATGTCGAGCGGTTTTATTTCGATTACAACCTTTCCGAAAAGCTCAATTTCCGTGCCGGACGTTTTCTGACGCCGATGGGGCGCTGGAACGTCATCCATGCCGCTCCTTTGGTCTGGACTTCCACCCGTCCGCTGGTCACTAGCCGCTTGTCGCCCGAGGCCATGAATGGCGTCATGTTCTATGGCGCAGCGCCGTTCTCGGATAAGGCGTTTGAATACAAATTCTTTATCGAAGCATTGCAGGAGCGTCATCCCGAGCGCGATGGCGGTATTCCTTACAAGGACAGCAAGGGCATGCGGTTCGAGATCACCGGCAAGTTCAACTGGGGATTGTCCCTGCTGGATACGGTGGAAGACCGCAAAGAGGGTTCGACCCGCTACCGCATGGCCGGGCTGGATTTCATGGTGCAGCACAAGGGCTGGCAGTTCAGCGGCGAGGCATTGCAGCGTTATGCCACCGATGGACATGAGGGCGGGAGCGGAGCGTACCTGCAAGTGGTCGCGCCCTTGCGTGACAACTGGTTTGCCATTGGACGGCTGGAGAATTTCAAGCATCCAGCAGAAGGCTCTGCCGAGCGCTGGGTGCTTGGAGCAGCGTGGAGGCCGGTTGCATCCAGGGTGCTCAAACTTGAGTATGTGGGCGGCGATGAGGAACGCCCCGAAGCGACCAAGGGCTTCATGGCTTCGTTTGCGGTGTTGTTCTGATGCGGTTTTGGCTATGTATTCTGCTGGGCTTGCAACTGGTGCCGCCTGTGGTGCTTGCCGAGGAAGCGGAAACGATTGCCGTGATCGTACCCAAGTCGGAAAACCTGCGTAACTCCAGTAAGGCAGAGCTAGCATTGATCTTCTGGCGCAAGAAGCTTTACTGGGGAAGCGGCAGGCGAATCGAGCCGGTCAATCTGCTGCCCGAGAACGCCCTGCGCCGCCGATTTTCCCAGTCGATACTCGACAGCTTGCCCGAAGACCAGGTGGAGTATTGGAACGCGCTCTATTTTCATGGAACCACGCCACCGCACGTCGTGCGCTCGCAGGAAGCCATGCTGCGCTATGTGGCGGAAACGCCCGGTTCGATAGGGTATGTGGATGCCTGTCAGGTGGATGCCCGCGTGAAAGCGGTAGCCTGGCTGCTGGCGGATGGGAGCCTGACATATAGCCAGCCGGTGTTGAGCTGTTTTTGATGCGCCTGTTTTGATCAAGAGATCAACGAGTGTCAGACTCCAGTAAAAAGGTAAAAGACGTAGATGCGCGAGCCTTTGATCTTCTGGGTGCACGCATCGCACCTTTTGGCAAATACAAGGAGAGGGTCGCTGACCTGTCCGGTCATTATCTCAACTAGTTGGCGTGCCAAGTAAAAGTCTGGATCATGGCGTGTCAGATTTTCCAAGAATGCGTAGTTTGAATCGCTGCTTCCAGTTGGAAGTGGTCGTGGTGGGATTAGCCAGCAGCTTGCGCTGATAGATGGCGATCAACACGGCAACGATCACGCTCGCAATCCAGCCTGACCACAAGGTATGGCTCAGGAAGTGCGCTCCACGCATCTGTTGTATCCATCCCAGCGCCAGCCCTACGGATAAACCCACCCAGAATACCGTGAATGCCTTGCGCGGACTCTGCGGCAACCAGAACACGCAGAGCGCGGCAAGCCACAAGCCGGTGCTGGCATGGCCGGCAGGGAAGCAATGTCCGGGCACCCAGCCCGCGGGCACCTGGTCGAATAGCTTGAGGTATGGCACATGACCGCCATAGCGGTCTATATCCCAAGGACAATTCAATACTGACAAGCGCTTGATACCGCGGATTACGGCGGGTACCAGCACTGAAGACCAGGCGACGATCTGCAGGCGGTAACGCCAGAAATGATCCATCCTCTTGATGCGCCATACCTGGTCGATCAGCATCACCAGCAGCAGCAGGGTGCCGCTCTGGATAATGACGTTTTTCAGGCTACCGTGGGCAAAATCAGTGGCAAACCAATGATTGCGCCAGGGGAAATCCTGTAGTGCCGCATCAAAAAACCAGTCCTCCAGCCAGATGTCGATATTAGTGAAATATTCCAGCGCCAGGATCGCCGTCATGGATAGCAACAAGAATACGGCAACCTGGTTCCAGGGCGCTACCTGCACGGATTTAATGGATTTGATCATAGAGCGCTCCTGTTGCTGGAAAAAGCTGGGGAGGCATATTTCAACTTACCCTGCTGGAAAGCATGCGAAGCACTCTGGTAATACGCAATGGCTTCTTCCTTGAGCGTTTCATCCACGGCTACCGGCGTAGCCTCGAAATCCTTGGGATCGATATGGAATGCCTGCACCTTGCCCTTGGGAGATAGCACAATCAATTGTCCACGCTTGTAATATCCCAGATCCTGGTAATTGCTGATGAATGCGCGCGGCTCGCCAAGCTGCGCTGCAAATAATGATTCACCATAAAAGCGTTGCGATGGTGACACGCCCAGCACCTGCATCAGCGTCGGGGCAATATCCATCTGGCTTGCCAGACGGTCATATGTGCCGGGCACCAGCAAATCAGGCGCGTAGAAAATCAACGGGATATGATATTTGGCCACCGGCAGGCTGGTCTTGCCCGCCACCGAGGCGCAATGGTCGGCGACGATGACAAACAAGGTATCCTTGAACCAGGGCTTGCTGCGAGCCTGCTCAATGAAATGGCCGATGGCATAATCGGTATAGGCTACTGCCCCGCTACGCGTGCCCTGCGCTGCATCCACTCGCCCTTCGGGGAAAGTGTAAGGCCGATGGTTGCTGGTGGTCATGATCTGCGCCATGAAAGGCCGTCCCTCTGCATCCGCCTTATCCAGCGCCACCAGGGTATTGGCAAACAGGCTTTCATCCGCCACGCCCCATACATTTTCCGCGGCAATCGTATTGGCAGGGAAATCCGTGCGGTCAATCACCTGGTAATCATTATTGCGGAAGTAGTAATTCATGTTGTCGAACACGCCGTAGCCGCCGTAGATGAAGAAACTCCTGTAATCATGGTTCTTCAATTGCTGGCCCAAGGTCGCCAGGTGTTCGTTATTCGGGCGGTGGATGATGGCCTGGCCTGGAATCGGCGGCGTGCCCAGCGACAAGGCCTCCAATCCCCGCACTGTGCGCGTGCCGGTTGCATACAGGTTGCTGAACTTCAGGCCCTCACTGGCCAGCTTATCCAGGGCGGGCGTCAGGCCCGGCCTGCCGCCGAAACTTCCCAGATAATCTGCGGATAGGCTTTCCACCGTCACCAGCACGATGTTTTTGGGGCGGCGTTTAAAATTAGCCGGCAAGCTACCCACTTGCATTACGCCTGACTGGTCGCCCTGCCGGATATCTGCAATGGCTCCAGAATGGACGCCAAGACGGGCCAGCACTTGTGCTGCCTGCTGCTCAGGCAGCGTCGCATAGAACTTATCGTAGTCCAGTTCATTGCGGCGCATAGCGGCAGCAAACGTGAATAAACCGTTTCCGGCCAACTCTTCCGCATAGTGGTTGCTGCTCTCTGATTGGTCCAGATTGGCAAACTGCGTTGCAGCCAACGGCAATACAATACTCAGTCCAATCAATGCCAGACGCTTGCGCCAGCCGTGCGGCTGCACCTTGATGGTCACCGCGCGGGAAATACCCCACACTGCAAATGTCGCCACAAGCCCGATCACGGCCAGTATCAAGGGCACAGGATAGGATTCCCAAATATTACCCAGCACCTCATGGGTATATACGAGGTAATCCACAGCAATGAAGTTGAAGCGGGTCGTGAACTCCTGCCAGAAAATGAATTCAGCCACCACGCCGAAAATCAGCAACGCCACTGCCGCCCAGAGAAATCCCCAGCGCAGGAAACAGGCAACCCGGCTGGTACGCAGCCGGTTGGACAGCAACCCGCTGAACACCAATAAGGGAGCTACCAGATAGGCCAATGTCCAGGCATCAAACCAGGCACCCAGTGCCAGTGCATGCAGGCTATCTCCCCAGCCAGGCCTGGTGCTTCCAAGATCCAGCCATAACACAATACGCAACGCCAGCCACAAGACAGCAGCTACCATCGCAATTACCAGACTTAACGGCCATGCGCGCCGTAATGGTGTTGGACTTTCCACCGACGGTTGAGTAACAGACATCCACTATTCCCTTTTGAACAAGACCTATCCAAAAGGGCAAACATCATTCCATCACGCTACAGTTTTCATGAAAATGAAGGAAAGCTATCCAATACTATGATTACATTGATAAAATTAACACAGTGAGAAACGAGGGTTTTGCCTGATGAAACCAAACAGTCATAAATTTCCCGCAAAAATTGCGGGATTTTTTGCATGATGACTTACGTTTACTGCAATAAATGTCCAAGGGATATTTGTCTGCAGGCTTGCTTAACTGACGGTTATTACGCCCGGTAAGTAGGGCTGTGATGTCAAATCCAGTCTGCCAATATTTTTTCACCGAGATTGCTGGTGGCGATATTCAGTATGGTGTAAGTACCTTGCCAGCGGCACTGGTTAACAGATCAAGACCGTTTAAACGCAAGAAGGCTGATCAAGGTTATAACTTTTGGAATAAAACTTGAGTTTCACACACGTTCCCAATGTACTCATGCATGAGCCGGATTGAGGTGGTCTGCTATGCTAAAATCACATCATGACCACGCTTAAATTGAAACCTGGTGCAGCAACTTCGCCCAAGAATCCTGGCAAGCCGCCGGTACGCAGGGCCGATCCCGCCAAGCGTTCGCGTACGACAGCACCAGAGTATGTGACGAAAACTACGCCGGCAGGTGCGGTAGAAACAAGACAGCCTGCGCGGCAGGTTGCTGAGGCGGAGCGAAGGACAAGGCCAGGTGCTGGCAGAAATGCTGCAGAAAAACCTGCGCCAAAGCCAGCAGCACAGCATCCTCGAAAGCCTTATGGCAAACAGGACGACAGGCCACGCCAATTTGCCGACCGTGACACACCGCGTCGCGGCGGCAAGCAGCGCGACGGGTTCGAGCCGGGCGAGTTCAATCAGGACAGGAAGACCAATCCCAAGTTTTCACCTCAACCCGTTGCCAGCCAGCCGGAATTGCCCAGGTTATCCAAACGCATGGCCGAGCTTGGCTTGTGCTCGCGCCGCGAGGCAGACGAATTCATCGCCAATGGCTGGGTGACGGTGAACGGTGAAGTGGTGGATGTACTCGGCACCCGTGTATCTCCTGATGCCGAGATCAAGGTGAGCAAGGAAGCGAGCAAGCATCAAGCGGAAACGGTGACTATCCTGCTGCACAAGCCGGTGGGCTACGTGTCTGGCCAGGCAGAGGATGGTTATCAGCCAGCGTCCGTGCTGGTGCACCCGGACAATCAATGGCCGGAAGACCCTAGCCAGACCGTATTCAAGCGCGGACACCTGCGTGGTCTGGCGCCTGCCGGACGCCTGGATATCGATTCCACCGGACTCTTGGTGCTGACCCAGGACGGGCGGGTCGCGCGCCATTTGATCGGTGAGGATTCAACTACCGAGAAAGAGTATCTGGTGCGCGTGACCGGTACGCTCAGCGAGGATGGCCTGAAAAAGCTCAATCATGGCTTGAGTCTCGATGGCGTCAAGCTCAAGCCTGCCAAAGTGTCGTGGCAGAATGAAGATCAATTGCGCTTTGTGTTGCGTGAAGGCCGCAAGCGTCAGATTCGCCGCATGTGCGAACTGGTCGGGCTGACTGTGGTCGGGCTCAAGCGCGTGCGCATTGGCAGCGTGGTATTAGGCAAGCTGCCTGTGGGCATGTGGCGCTATTTGCGGCCAGGAGAGCGTTTCTAGCAAGTATCAGAACAGATTGTAGAGGAAGGTAAATGGGATTATTCGATAGTATTGCAGGCACGGTAATGAACAAGGTGGCCGGGAGCAGTGGCAACCCGATGATACAGGCCGGGCTGGAGCTGATAAACAAGAACGGCGGCCCGCAGGGGGTGTTGGAGAAATTGCGTGAGCATGGCCTGGGCGCCGAGGTTGAATCCTGGCTGGGATCCGGCAGTAATTTGCCATTGAGCGCGCAGCAGGTAGTGCAGGTATTTGGCGCTGAGTTGGTCAAGTCGATGGCGGCGCAATTTTCCATGCCAGCTAATGATTTCGGCAGCAAGCTCGCGGAATACCTGCCGCAAGCCATCGACAAGCTCAGTCCGGATGGCAAGCTGCCCGGCAGCCAAGCGGAGTTGATGGCACGGGCAATTTCCCTACTCAAGGGTTAATGGATTCTGCGGGGTGGCGGGGGGAATGCTCCACGCAGAATTGCCAACATGCGGCATGACCTATGCCGTCCAGATCAACAACAGATGACATGACATGGATCTCTTATTATTACTCAAGGCACTTATCCTCGGCATTGTGGAAGGTGCTACCGAATTTCTCCCCATCAGCAGCACCGGCCACCTCATCATCATCGGCGACCTGCTCGGTTACAACGATGACACCAGCAAGGTATTCAAAATCGTTATTCAGCTGGCTGCTATTCTCGCCGTGTGTTGGGAGTATCGTGCGCGCCTGATCAAGGTCGCTACCGGCCTGCCCACGCAACCGTCAGCGCGGCGCTTCGTCGGCATGCTGATCATCGGTTTTCTGCCAGCTGCAGTGCTCGGTCTGATATTCCACTCCACCATCAAGGAATTGCTGTTCAATCCGATCACCGTTGCCACCGCGCTGGTGGTTGGTGGCCTCATTATCCTGTACGTGGAAAAGCGCACCTACCATCCGCGCATCAACGACGTGGACGAGATGCGCTGGGGTGATGCGCTCAAGGTCGGCTTCGCCCAGGCGCTGGCGATGATTCCCGGTACTTCGCGCTCGGGCGCCACCATCATGGGCGGCCTGATCTTCGGTTTGTCGCGCAAGACAGCAGCGGAGTTTTCCTTCTTCCTCGCCATTCCTACCATGTTCGCTGCCACTGTCTACGACCTGTACAAGAACTGGGAGCTGTTGCGGTTGGAAGACTTGCCGGTGTTTGCGGTTGGCTTTATTGCTTCCTTCGTTGCTGGTATGTGGGCAGTGAAGAGCTTTATCAAGTTTATCTCCAACCACACTTTCGTTGTTTTCGCCTGGTACCGTATCGTCTTTGGCCTGATTGTGCTGGCGACCTGGTATTTCGGCTGGGTGGAGTGGTCGGAAGCCTGATGGCAGCGCGCTGATCGTTTACCTTGCATCGCGGCTTTACACTAGTTGGTTCGCTGCGTGAGCCAACGCGGGATGCTGGTTTCCCCGGTGATAGCCATTCCTTGGCTGTTGGTAGATTATTGTTCTCGCTCAATCAAAACAGGATAGGTTATGAATAAAATCCTTAAATATTCCTTGTTTGGCCTAGGCGGCATTATTTTGGGTCTGGTCATCGTCGTGGCGTTATTTGCCGCGACTTTCAACCCGAACGACTATAAGCCCATGATCGTGCAACTGGTCAAGGACAAAAAGCAGCGCACGCTCAATATCGAGGGTGATATCAAGCTGGCGTTCTGGCCCAAGCTGGGGGCTGATCTGGGCAAAATCTCCCTTTCCGAGCACAACAGCGACAAGGAGTTCGCTGCCGTGGACGGCCTCAAGGTCTCCGTGGCGCTGATGCCGCTGCTGAAGAAAGAGCTGGTGGTGGACGCGGTGTATGTCGATGGCGCGCGCGCCAATATTGTGCGGCACAAGGACGGCACTACTAATTTCGATGATCTGTTGAGTAATGATGAGGAAGAATCCTCGCAAGAAATCACCTTCGATATCTCCAGCATCAACGTCAGCAATTCCGCTGTGAGCTTCACGGACGAGGCGGCAGGCAGCACTTACGCCGTCAAGCAGTTCAACCTCAAGACCGGCCGCGTTGCGCTGGCGACGCCGTTCGACCTGGCCAGCGATTTCGACGTGAGCGTCAGCGCCCCCAAGGTGGAAGCCAAGGTCAAGCTGCAGGGCAATTTCATGGCCGACCCGGAAGCCAAGCACTTCGCCGTCAGCAAGCTGGATGCGACGGTCAAGGGGCAACTGGCCGATGTGCAGGATGCGGATATTCGCATCAGCGGCGATGTGGACGCCAAGCCGGACACCATGGAGTTCCTGGTAAACAGCCTGAAATTGGCTATGAGCGGCAAGCTCAACGATGCCAGGCTGACCGCCGAGCTGACCGCGCCCAAGCTGATCGTGAAAAACGACGAAGTATCGGGCAGCAAGGCCGCGCTGGCGTTCAGCCAGGAAAAAGCCGGGGACAGCCTCAAGGCGCAACTGGCGCTTGCGGACGTGAAGGGTTCGCCAAGGGAAGTGCAGAGCAGCGGTGTCAGCGGCGAATTCAACCTGAAACAGCCGGACCGGAGCGTGGAAAGCAAGTTCTCCTCGCCGTTCAAGGGCAATCTGGAAGACCTGGTATTCGAGCTGCCCAAGCTGGCTGGCAAGATCGATATCAAGGACAAGGCGCTGCCCAAGGGCGCGGCGCAGGGCGAGTTTGCGCTTGCCGTGCTGGCCGATGTCAAGCAGGAGAAAGTGCGCAGCGACTTCAACCTGAATGTCGAGGATACGCGGCTGAAAGGCGACGCGGCCGTGGCCGGGTTTGCCAAGCCGGATATCCGTTTCAACCTCAGCGGCGACAAGCTGGACCTCAACAAGCTGCTGGGCAGCAATGCGGGCAAGGGCCAGGCGGCCAGCAAACCAGCGGCCAAGCCTGCGGCGGATGCCGGAGCGCCGGACCTGTCTGCGCTGAAGGATTTGTTGCTGCAGGGCAACATTAATATCGGCAGCATCATTTACGAGAAATTCCACCTGTCGAACCTGAATCTCGGCATCAAGGCGGATGGCAAGGCGCTGAATGTCAGTCCGTTCAATGTCAAGCTGGACGAGACCACGGTCAAGGGCAAGTTCGGCATCAGCCGCTTCGAGAGGCCGATTTATCATTTCGACGTGGATATCGACAAGTTGGACGCCGACCGCTACATCACGGATTCCGAAGCGAAGCCCGAGAAGCCTGCGCCAGCCGCCGGCAAGCCGCAGGAAGACGCGCCGATAGACCTCAGCGCGTTGCGCCAGTTGAATGCGGATGGCGAACTGCGCATCGGGGCGCTCAAGGTCGCCAATGTCAAAAGCACGAATGTGCGCATCAAGCTCAAGGCGGACTCGGGGGTGGCCGAGCTCGCCCCTTTTTCCGCTAGCCTCTACGAGGGCGCCATGAACGGCGCCCTGACGGTGGACGCGCGCGGCACGCCGCAAATTGCCGTCAAGCAGGAGATGAAGAGCATTGCGATCGGCCCCTTGCTGACGGATGCCATCAACAACGACATGCTGCACGGCAAGGGCAGCCTGAGCCTGGATATCACCACCAGCGGAGATACCGTGAACTCCCTCAAGAAAGGGCTGAACGGCAAGGCGGCGCTCAACCTCAAGGACGGCGCGGTCAAGGGCATCGATATCGCGGGGACATTGCGCGGCGTCAAGGACAAGCTCAATGCGCTCAAAGGCCAGACCAATGTTGCTGGCGACAAGACCAAGCAGACCGACTTCAGCGAAATGTCTGCCAGCTTCAATATCAAGAGCGGCGTGGCGCATAACGACGACCTTGATATGAAGGCGCCCTTGTTCCGCATTGCAGGCAAGGGCGATATCGATATCGCCAATGAAAGCCTGAACTATCTCGCGCAGCCTACCGTGGTCGCCTCGCTCAAGGGGCAGGGCGGGGCCGATCTGCAGGAACTTAATGGCTTGACTGTGCCGATCAAGCTGACAGGAACATTCAGCAAGCCTGCCTACGCGATCGATTTTGCCGGTCTGGCAACCGCGATTGCCAAGAACAAGCTGCTGGAAGGCGCGGGCGGCGCCAAGGGCGAGGCAGTCAAGAACCTGCTTGAAGGCAACCGCGAGGAAGCGGTGAAATCCCTACTCAAGAACAAGAGTGACAAGAGCCAGGGAAGTGCTGAAAGTGAATCACCGGCGCCAGCCGATGCGCCGAAAGACAAGGTCAAGCAAAAACTGCAGAACCTGCTGGGGCGTTGAATTGCCCGCCTTGCAATACCCTCCCATCGCCGACAGGCTGATTGCCTGGCAGAAACAGCACGGACGGCATGACCTGCCTTGGCAGAATATGCACGATCCTTATGCCATCTGGGTTTCCGAGATCATGCTGCAGCAGACGCAAGTCACGGCAGTGATCGGTTACTACCAGAAATTCATGCAGCGTTTCCCCACCATCGAAAGCCTCGCGTCCGCCAGCCAGGACGAAGTCATGCAGCATTGGAGCGGCCTGGGCTATTACTCGCGCGCGCGCAACCTGCACAAGGCCGCGCAGCAAGTGATGAGCCTGCACGGCGGAACATTTCCCCGCGACTTTGAAGCCATTCAGGCCCTGCCGGGCATAGGCCGCTCTACTGCAGCCGCCATTTCATCGTTTGCATTCGGCTTGCCGCAGCCGATTCTGGATGGCAACGTCAAGCGCGTGTTCGCGCGCTATTTTCTCATGGAAGGCTGGCCCGGCTTGCCCGCGGTCGAGAAAAAACTGTGGCAGATCGCGGAAGCCATGCAGCCCCAGACAGAAATGGGAACCTACGCGCAAGCACTGATGGACCTGGGGGCGACGGTATGCGTGCGTAGCCGCCCGCGCTGCGCGAATTGCCCATTGCAGGAAGATTGCGCTGCGCTGTTGGCTGACCGCGTCGGCGAACTGCCTGCCTCCAAGCCGAAAAAAGCCATCCCGGAAAAAGCCGTGCAGATGCTGGTCATCACCCATGAAGGCCGGGTGTTACTGCAAAAGCGTCCTGACAGCGGGGTCTGGGGCGGATTATGGAGCCTGCCGGAGCTGGCGCCAGAGCAGGATGGTAGGCAATGGAGTCAGCAAGCGCTGGGTGTACAGGGAGAAAAGCTAGAATCCCTGGTGCGGCTTACTCACATATTTACTCATTTCAAGTTACATATCAGCGCTAATCTGATGCCGGTCACTGCTTTGCCTTTACAAGTGCAGGAAGCAGGATGGCAGTGGATGCCGCTGGACGAGGCTATTGGTGCAGGATTACCGGTGCCTGTGCGCAGGATTCTGCAGATGCTATCTGTGCGCATGCATCAGGAACCTCATGCGGAACAAGCTCAATTGTTGCTGGTTTGATCCTGGTTTTGCGTGGACGATGGCAATAAAAAAGCCCGCTGAACGGGCTTTTTTCATTCACTGTGACTGGACTGGCTTAGATTTCGCCCCAGCTTTCGTCCCACATGCAATGCTTGATCTTGCGACGGTTGGCGATGAGTTCATCAATGGAAGGCTCATCGTTCAGCGCGCGCTTGATCGCCAGCTTGGTGGCATCGTAGTTGTTCTTGTACATATCGGCCTTGTCCAGCTTGCCTTCGTTTTCCAGCGCGGTACAGCCTGGATCAATCCAGAGCAGGTTGATGATGCACAGATCGTTGACCTGGTCCTTGGGGATAATGCCTTCGATCACACAATCCAGCACAGCATCAGCCACTGCAGCCTGAACCACGCCGCCGAACAAACCGATGGTGGTGGAATCCTTCAAGGTTACCTTTGGCACCATCATGGTGGCAGGGCGAACCTGCTGATTGATATCGCGCACAGCAAACATCGCGGAATGGCCCTTGCTTTGCGCCATCAGGTTGGCAAATGCCTGGCCGACAGGACCGTCAACCGCGCCAATCACGATCTCTGGCATCGCGGCGGTAACGTCCTTGCCTTCGCTGAAAATAGTGGCTTCGCCAGACTTGAAAACGATTTTTGACATCAGGGTTTCCTTTAAGCAGTGGTAATCGGATAACGAAAAAAGCGAGTCTACCCAAGCAGCAGGACCGGGTCAAACCAACAAGGGGTGCGGAGCATGTTGCAAGTAGTGATGATTAACCAGCATCCTGATGATAATAAAGAATATTTTTATGCCACTACTCCTAAGGAGGTAGTGAATGTTGCACTTTCTACCACAAGGCGACATGACAGAAAAAGAAGATAGTCATAAATATGGCGCATCAGGCTAAATTCCCGCTTTTCCAGTTCGTTATACCGTTTATCGGCATGGTATTGCCGCTTGTCGGAAGAATTGGAAAGCAGGCGGGTTTGCGTTGCATGATGCATCCTGACAAAAAGGAGTGTTGTATGAGTTCTGTGCAAAAAGGCTTTACGTTGATCGAGCTGATGATCGTGGTGGCGATCATCGCGATCCTGGCCTCTATCGCTGTGCCGTCCTATACGCGCTATGTGGCTCGTGCCAAAGTAGCTGAAGCTATTTCACAACTATCTGACCTGCGCAACCGCATGGAGCGTAACTATCAGGACAAGCGCCGCTATAGCTGTGAGGATGTCACCATGCCTACGAGTCCCGCAGTACAACATTTTAGCTATGCATGCAGCACACCCAGCGGAAATCAGACTTTTCTTATCACTGCGGCTGGTGTAGCAACCCAAGGTATGAGCGGCTTTGAGTTCACGATCAATCAGGATAATGTACGAAGAACCACTGCTTTTCCCGATACTTCAGTGCCTGCGAATTGCTGGATCACCAAACATGGCGGGAGTTGCTAGGTGATGAGACAACAAGGCTTCACTCTGGTGGAAATGATGGTGACATTGTTTGTCCTGGCTATCCTATTGGCTGTTGCCGTGCCAAGTTTCCGCGAAATGCTGTTGAATTTCCAGATCCGGGCGGCGGCGGAAGGATTGAATACCGGATTGCAGCTCGCGCGGGCGGAAGCGATCCGTCGCAATACCAATGTCGTTTTCACGCTGAATGAAAATGCCACCTGGAAAATAGGCTGCCAAGTGGTGGTGGCAGATGATGACAATGATGGCGTGGACGACTGTCCTGAAGTCATCCAGAGCAAGGAAGGCGTGGAGGGTGCGGCCAAGGTGAGTATCGAGGTCGATCCAGCAGGAGCCGCGAGCGTGACCTTCAATGGCTTGGGCCGGGTGACGTACAACAATGACGGCAGCAATGTCATGCGCCAGATCGATATTGATGCCAATGAAGGCAGTAGCCGGAATCTACGCATTCTGATCAGGGGCGGTAGTGTGCATTTCTGTGATCCCAATGTAACAGCAGCCGGAGACCCGCGTATATGCGCCTAAATCATATTCATGCCAAGCGCCGTGCTGCGCAGGGCGGCTCTATCCTGCTGGAAGGGCTGATTGCTATCCTGGTGTTCTCCATGGGGATATTGGCAATCATCGGTTTGCAGGCCAGCTCCATGAGAACCGTGTCTGATGCCCAATATCGTCTGGAGGCGAGCTATCTGGCTAATCGCTTGGTTGCCAGCATCTGGGCTTCAGGGTCGGCGCAGATCAACAATTATGGTTTGCCAGGGGGCAGCTCTCCCGAGTTGGCTGCCTGGCTGGCAGATGTGAAAAACCGATTGCCAGGCGCTGAAACCCAGGCGCCTACGGTGCTTATTGCTGGTGATGCTACTGCGGGCTATACCGCTACGGTCACCGTGTTCTGGCAACCGCCCTCGGAAACAGAGCCGCACAGTTACACCACTGTTGCCTATATCAACAACAATGCTGCGCCATGAAGACAATAACGATATTGAAACCTCAACACGGGTACAGCCTGGTGGAAATCATGGTCGGCATGACCATAGGTTTGCTTGGCCTGCTGGTAATTGCGCAAGTGCTGTCCGTATCGCAGGACAGCAACCGTACCACGAGCAGCGGCGGCAATGCGCAGCAGAATGGCGCGCTGGCCTTGCTGGCGATCGAGCGTGACATCAGGCAGGCCGGGTATGGCATGAACGTATCGCAGAACCTGGGTTGCCAAGTGATAGGCGTTGACAGCAACACGGGGCGTGATGTGCGTTTCCTGTTTACCCCTGCCGTGATTACCCAGGGACTGGATACGGCGCCTGACGAGATTCAATTGACCTACAGCAATGCCAGCATGGTCACTAGCCCGGCGGCTCTGATGAAAAATTCCGTGGTGACCGGGTCCAATACTGTCTATACCGTGACAAATCGTTTCGGCTTTACCGTGGGCGATCTGATCGTTGCCGCAACGCCAGGCCAGGATTGTGACTTGGCTCAGATTACGACCACACCAGCCAACCCTTACCAGAACGATATCCAGAATGCCAGCACCGCGCGTTTCCATGGCAGCCAGGTTTTCAGCACAGGGGCCCAAATCTACAACATGGGCAAGAACCCGGTCAGCAACCGTTATTCCATTGTGGATCAAGGTTTGCGGGTATTCTCCGAGATCACCGGAGAAACCGAGATTGTGGCTGATGGCATTGTGGATTTGCAGGCGGATTACGGCATCAATGTCGATGGCGATAGTGAGGGGCAGGTGGATGAATACCGTACTTCCCCTGATCTCGATGGCAACGGCGTCATCAGTTGGGATGAATGGGAAAAGGTCATGGCTGTCCGTATCGGGCTGGTGAGCCGCAGCAGCAAAAGGGAAGCTAGTACGGTGACGGATGACGTTCCCACCTGGGTAGGCGGCACCTTCCACAATGTGACCACTCGGGAAGACTGGAAGCAATATCGTTATCGCGTGTTTGAAACCACCGTGGTGATCCGCAATATCCTATGGAAGCCGCCCACATGAAGATCGCACACTCATACACAACAGCTTCTGCCGCCACCCAGCGCGGCGTAGTGCTCATGGTGGCCTTGATTGTGTTGATCGCCATGACGCTGGCCGCGCTTGCCCTCTGGCGTGCGGTCGACTCTGGCAACGTCATTGCCGGTAATCTTGCTTTCAAGCAGTCCGCCACCATGTCTGCCGACCGCGGTTTGCAGGCGGCTCTGGTGTGGCTGGACAACAATCGCAATGCGCTCAATGACAGCAACCTGACGCAAGGATATGTTGCCAATACCCTCAATACCGAGCCGGATTGGTACAGCAATGCCATCTGGAGCAATGCGGTGGATGTAGGCACGGATGCAGCAGGAAACCGCGTGCAATACCTTATCCATAGGCTTTGTCGCACTACAGGCGCTTATAACGGGGAAGATGGCGCGGGCGTGACTAATTCATGCTCGACATCATTATCAAAAGCGCCGGCAACCAACGCCACGCTGGGTAGCAGCCTGCAAATTGGTGCTGCCGTATATCAGTCCAATCCATCCGTGTACTACCGCATTACCGCCCGCGTGCTCGGACCACGCAACACTATAAGCATTGTCCAGGCAACCGTGATGGTTCCGGTGTAATTACAAGTTAAGTATCCAGCGTTTCCAGGGGAGCAAAAAATGACACGATCAACTCAACGAATTTTCTGCTGGCAAGCCGTCTTGCTTACTGTTTGTCTGATAGCTTCCGCATGGAGCGCGCAAGCCGAGGTGACGGATATTTCCAGTAACCCCATGTCTACCGCCTCCGGCACAGTAGTACGCCCAAACGTAATGTTTGTGCTGGATGATTCGGGAAGTATGAATTACAACTACATGCCGGATTATCTGGCAACAACTGGTAAATGTTGGACGAGTAGTGGCTTGATGAATACAACGTGTCAGGGTACTTCAACCAATGGGGGTAAACCTACGAATGGTGGAGATCCTCCAATTTACAGCTCTTTTGTCAATACGGTTTACTACAATCCAGCCATCAGCTATACGCCACCAGTTAGTCCATGCGATGTATCACAAACGCTGCCAGCCATGAATAGCGCCAATACCAATGGATGGAAGGCAGTGAGAGTGGCTGGCCACTCTATCAATAATGATACTTGCGCCCAGAGTTCCACAACTGCAAATATCCTGAATCAATATCCTGAGCGTAAATATTGCAAAAGCTCAAGCTCTTCCGATTGCAAACGGAATGGCATTGATACTGTTGCAAATTCCAACCGTGTTGGTTATGACTGGCCTAATAGCACATATGCTTCCGGAAGAAATTTTCAGGATGGTAACCCTCATTATTTTCTGATTAACCCCAAGGAGTATTGCACAACAAGTAAGCTCGAAGTATGTGAATTAAGAACAACGCCTGATGCAACATTTAGTTATCCCGCTTATGTCAGGTATTGCAACTCAGCGACCAATGCCAGTGCGACAGGTGTAGTCAGTGGTAGTGGCAAATGCCAAGATAAATATACTGGCTCATATACTTTTGCCAGATATGGAAATTTTGTGAGAGTTGACATTACTTCTGGCAAGACTTTTACTAAATATCCAGATCGTGAAGATTGCGCAGGCGCATCTTGCAGCTATGCGGAAGAAATGACCAATTTCGCCAATTGGTATGCCTATTACCGCACACGCGCATTTGCCATGAAAAGTGCCGCAGGCAGGGCGTTTGCAACCATTGATAACAGTTATCGGGTTGGGTTTGTCACCATTAATCCAGGCTCGAAGGTAAAATCGGATAAATATCTCAAGATTGATGATTTTGAGCCCACTCATAAGGCGAACTGGTATAAGAAGTTCTATGCATCGAGCTCCAGCGGGAATACTCCATTGCGTCAAGCGCTTTCCCGTGTGGGGCGGCACTATGCAGGAAAAAAAGATGGCATTAATGCTGGGATGGAGGAAGATCCAGTGCAATTTGCCTGTCAGCAGAACTTCGCCATTCTGACCACCGATGGTTACTGGAATGATGCCGCAGGGGTAACAAAAGACGGTGGAACGATTGGCAATCAAGACAATATAGATGAAGGTTATTCCAGACGTGCAGATGGCGCATATGACGGCGACCCAAAGAAGATTGTAAATAAAAAAGAGGTTGATGCAGCAGACGAAACATTGGCTGATGTTGCCATGTATTACTACAAAACCGATTTACGTCCAGATATGGAAGACAAGGTGCCAACCACCAGCAAGGACAGAAATGCCAAGCAGCATATGAATACATTCACGCTTGGTTTAGGGTTGGATGGAGAGTTGAATTATCGCCCAGATTATGAAACCGCCAATGAAGGTGATTTTGCCGAGATCAAGCAGGGATTGAAGGATTGGCCAATACCTGCGGCCAATTCTCCGAGTGCGCTTGACGATCTCTGGCATGCTGCTGTCAACGGTCGTGGCTTGTATTTCAGTGCAAAACAGCCCAAGGAGTTGATTTCCGGTTTGCGCAGCGCCCTGGCGGGTGTGTCGGAAAGAACCGGGGCTGCGGCTGCATCAGCGACCAGCAGTCCCAATATCACCCATACCGATAACTTTATTTTCAGCTCCACTTATCGCAGCTTGCATTGGGATGGTGATGTGCAGGCGCAGACGATCAACCCGACCGATGGCACGGTAAGCGAGGCCAATGTCTGGAGCGCTCAGGCGCAGTTGAATGGCAGTGGGCGGAATATTTACAAATATGATCGTACTCTCAAAGTCATTGAACCATTTGCATGGGCTAATCTGAGTACTGCGGAAAAAGCCTATTTCAATAATAAAGGTGAGTTACTTTCTCAGTACACTGATGGTTTGAATGCTGATACCAAGGTCATTGCAAATTCAGGCGAAAACCTGCTGAATTACTTGCGTGGCCAATCGGTGCATAGCGGGGAAGAGACGCAGACAGACAAGGCCTACCGCCTGCGTACGTATTTGCTGGGCGATATCGTGAACTCTGCGCCTGCTTATGTGAAACAGCCGCGATTCAATTTCATTGACAATGTCTCGCCCAACTATCAGGCATTCAAGACCGATGCTGCGCAGGCAAACCGTCATGGCATGCTGTATGTCGGCGGCAACGATGGCATGCTGCACGCTTTCAATACCACCAATGGTACCGAAAGTTGGGCTTACGTCCCACAGTCGGTCATGCCGAATATGTACAAGCTGGCGGACAAGAATTATGGCGCTAACCACCAGTTTTTGGTGGATGGATCACCCCAGGTGATGGATGTCTATGATGCTGCTACATCTGCCTGGCGCACGATTCTTGTCGGTGGGTTGAATGCAGGTGGGCGTGGATATTTCGCGCTGGATGTGACCAGTGAGGACAGCCCGAAAGCCTTGTGGGAGTTCTGTCATACCAATAGCTATTGCAACCGCTGGGATGAGGATCTTGGCCTGACCTATGGTAACCCGGTCATTACCAAGATGCCTGCGGGTAGCATCTATGCTGGACGCTGGGTAGTGATCTTTACGTCAGGCTACAACAATGTATCGCCTGGCAATGGACAGGGGTATTTGTATATTGTCGATGCCATTACCGGTGCATTGATCCAAAAGCTGGGTACAGGCGAGGGGGCGGCAGAAAGCCCTAGCGGGTTTGCTAAGCTGGCGAGTAGTTCCGGCATTAATGGTAATGCCGATATTGATGCGGCGTCAGTGGCATTGTATGGCGGCGACCTGGAAGGCAACCTGTGGAAGGTGAATCTGGAAACTTCTGTTCCAACCATAACGCGTATGGCTAAATTGACCGATCCTGTGGGGTTGGGTCAGCCCATCACTACCAAGCCGGAAATCGGCAAAGTGCCCAAGGTGACGGAGCCAGTGATTTTTGTGGCGACAGGGCGTTATCTTGGCTTGAGCGACGTGACCAATACCCAGCGGCAATCGGTATATGCCATTCGTGATAATGGCGTGAATTACAACGGACGCTCCTTGACACCGCGCGCAATTACCCATGGCGATACGACATCATCCATTACTGGCGGTGTTCTGGATTGGGCGAGCGGCGGCTGGTATGTGGATTTGCCCGAGTCGCGCGAACGCGTCAATCTTGATCCCCAGTTGGCATTGGGTACACTGACCGTCAACAGCAATACGCCACAGATTGATGGTGGGAATGCGGATGGCTGCTCACTGGGGGGTACAACACGCGCCTACCAGTTTGATTTCAGGACTGGCCTGATGGTGCCTGGTGCCACTACTTTTGGTCAGAAACTTTCTACAGGCTTGTCGGTGGGTATGGTGATCGTGCGTTTGCCCAATGGGCAGCTCAAGGCCATCATCACTGATGCGCAAGGTAGAAAGACGACCATAGGCATTGATACGGCTGCCTCTGACACCGTATCGCGGCGCACAGGGTGGCGGGAGCTGACCAAGTAGGGGGTGTAATTGCCGAGTGCGAGTGAAAAGCCGGGGAGTCCCCGGCTTTTTTATTGATGGTGCTGTTGTTCCAGCTTGTCCAGCAAGATACCTGCCGGATTGCAATCCGTCTGTGCGGCAATTTCCACCATGCCGGTCGGGCTGGTGACGTTGATTTCGGTCAAGTAGTCACCGATGACATCCAGGCCGACCAGGAATAATCCTTTTTCCTTGAGCAGTTTGCCGACTGTGACGGCGATTTCGTGATCGCGGGCGCTCAATGGTTGCGCTATGCCTTTGCCGCCTGCGGCGAGATTGCCGCGGGTTTCGCCGTTCTGCGGGATGCGTGCCAGGGCATAGGGCAGCGGCTCGCCGTCGATGACGATGATGCGCTTGTCGCCCTGTGCGATGGCGGGCAGGTAGCGTTGCGCCATGACGGTTTGCCCGCCGTGGCGCGTGATGGTTTCGAGGATGACGCCGAGGTTGGGATCGTCCTGGCGCAGGCGGAAGACGCTGCTGCCTCCCATGCCGTCCAGCGGCTTGACTACGATATCCTGGTGTTCTGCAAGAAACTCACGAATCAGGTTTTGATCGCTGCTGACAAGGAAAGTGGGCGCAAACTGCGGGAAGTTGAGCACGTCTAGCTTTTCGTTCCAGTCGCGGATGGCAGTCGGGTTGTTGTAGACGCGCGCGCCTTGTTTTGCCGCTTGCTCCAGCAGGTAAGTGCTGTAGAGGTATTCGTTGTCGAAGGGCGGATCCTTACGTATGAAAATGGCGTCAAATACCTGTGGCGTTTCTTCCTGCATATCGCCCAGCGCATACCATGAATCGCCATCGGCGAATGCAAATGGTCGCACTCTCAGACGGGCATTGTCATGGCGCAGGAACAAGTAGTGCTGCATGGCGACGAACAGGCTGTGACCGCGCCTAGAGGCTTCGCGCATGATGGCGAGGCTGGTGTCCTTGTAGGGTTTGAGGCTGTCCAGCGGGTCGAGGATAAAGGCTAAATCCATGGTTCAGTCCTGAAAATCCGGGTCGGTTTCCTGCAACTCTATCGCGGCGGCGAGCAATGCCAGCCGCGCCACCACGCCATAGGCATAGAAGCGGTTGGGCGGCGCGTCGGGCGCGCCTGCACAATCGGGCGTGGTGCAAGGCGTTTCGAACGCCAGGGGCTCAAAATGCATACCGGGTGCATTGAGGTTTTCGTCGATGCCGCGCGAGGTGTGGACGCGGTAAAAGCCGCCGACTACGAAGTGGTCCATCATGTAGACCACGGGCTCGGCCACGCCGTCGTTCAGCACTTCGAAGGTATACACGCCTTCCTGCAGGATGACTTCGCTGACTTTCAGGCCTTCCTTGACGACGGACATCTTGTTGCGCTGCTTGCGGTTGAGATCGCGCACGTCATCGGCATTTTTCACCGTCATGATACCCATGCCGTAGGTGCCTGCATTTGCCTTGACGATGACGAAGGGCTCCTGCGTCACGCCGTATTCCGCATATTTGGCGCGGATTTTTACCAGCAGGGCTTCCACTTTTTCAGCTAACTGGTCCTCGCCTGTCCGTGCATGGAAATCCAATCCGGCGCAGGTATCGAAATAGGGATTGAGCAGCCAGGGGTCGATATCCAGCAATTGGCTGAATTCATTGACAACTCGGTCATAGGCGGCGAAGTGCTGCGATTTGCGCCGTGTGGACCAGCCTGCGTGCAAGGGCGGAATCAGCGCTTGCTCCAGGCCTTGCAGAATCTCGGGGATGCCGCCAGAGAGGTCGTTGTTGAGCAGAATGGCGCAGCTGTCGAAATCTTCCAGCACCAGCCGGTTGCCCTTGCGCTGCACCGGTTCCAGCAGGATGCTGTGGCCATCGTGCGTTTCCAGGTGCGTGGGTTCGGTAATCTCGGGAGAAATGCTGCCGATGCGTACTTCCATGCCTGCCTGACGCAGGATATGGGTGAGGGCGTAGATATTGCGCAGGTAAAAGGTGTTGCGGGTATGGTTCTCAGGGATGAGTAATAACCGGTGAGCGTCAGGACAGATTTTTTCTACTGCCACCATGGTGGCCTGGATACATAAGGGCAGGAAATCCGGATTCAGGTTATTGAATCCGCCGGGAAACAGATTGGTATCCACAGGCGCCAGCTTGAAGCCTGCATTACGTAAATCCACAGAGGCATAAAACGGTGTGCCATATTCCAGCCACTGATTGCGGAACCAGTGTTCTATGCGTGGCATGCTTTCCAGCAGGCGTTTTTCCAGTGTCAGCAACGGACCGGTCAAGGCGGTCGTCAGGTGGGGAACCATCATAAGAATTTAGTCTGGCTAGTGATTAAAGGTAGCCGCTGATTCTAGCCTAAAGCAGAAACACGAGTGAAAAAAAAGGCGCATGACTGGCATGCGCCGGAGGAGGAGATTGTGCATGAAACGGGCGCTGGCACGCCCGTTGGTGGTTCAAGGTTTAGTAGTGGTAAGCGCGTTCGCCATGTTCGGCAGTATCCAGGCCTTCGCGTTCGGCTTCCTCGCTGACACGCAGGCCGATGACCACATCCACGATCTTGAACAGGATATAGCTGCCAAGCCCGCCCCAGACGATGGTGACGCCGACTGCAACCGCCTGTGCATAGAGCTGGCTCATCATGGAGCCGCCCTCTTCATAGCCCACGCCGCCAAAATCAGCGCTCATGAGGATGCCGGTGCCGATGGCGCCGATCAATCCGGCGACACCGTGGATGCCGAAGACATCAAGGGAGTCATCGTAGCCAAGTTTGGCCTTGAGGCTGATGACTGCCCAGAAGGCGATCACGCTGGCGACAAATCCAAGAATGATGGCACCCAGCGGGCCGATGAAACCACAGGCGGGAGTCACGGCAACCAAGCCTGCAACCGCACCGGATACTGCGCCCAGCAGGGAGGGCTTGCCCTTGAATATCCACTCGGCAAACAACCAGCCCATGACAGCGGCGCCAGTGGCGACCTGGGTGTTGATCATCGCCAGGCCTGCAGTGCCGTCAGCAGCGAGTTCGCTGCCGACATTGAAGCCGAACCAGCCTACCCACAGCATGGCTGCGCCGACCATGGTCAGGGTGATACTGTGCGGAGGCATGGCTTCACGGCCATATCCCAGACGCTTGCCTACCACCAATGCGCCAACCAGTGCTGCAATACCGGCATTCATATGCACGACAGTGCCGCCGGCAAAGTCAGCAGCTTCCAATACGGCGAGGAAGCCACCGCCCCAGACCATGTGCGCGATCGGGATATAGACAAAAGTCACCCAGAGCGCGAGGAAGACGAGCACGGCGGAGAACTTCATGCGTTCCGCAAAACCGCCCACGATCAGCGCCGGCGTCAAGGCGGCAAACGTCAGCTGGAAAGTGATGAAGACATATTCCGGGATGGTGCCGCCTTCCAGCAGGCTGTCGGGCGTGACGCCGGACAGGAATGCTTTGCTGAAACCGCCGATGACGCTGTTCAGGCTGCCACCATCGGTAAAGGTCAGGCTGTAGCCATACGCGACCCAGAGCAGGGACATCAGCGCAGTGGTGACGAATACCTGCGTCAGGATGGAAACCATGTTCTTGGCGCGTACCAGGCCACCGTAGAACAGGGCGATGCCCGGCACGATCATGAACAGGACCAGCACCGTGGCGATCATGGTCCAGGCGGTATCTCCTGCACTGAGCGTGGCAACGGCTTGCGTTGCGGCAGGTGCAATTTCGGTAATGACGGTGTCGTTGACGATCAGAGACTCTTCTGCCGCCAACGCCAGGCTGGAAAAGCCCAATAAGCCACATAGGGCAAGCATGGAAAGAATATTTTTCATATCAGGCTCCTTACAGCGCATCAGCGCCAGTTTCACCTGTGCGGATGCGGTACACCTGCTCCAGGTCAAAAACAAAAATCTTGCCGTCGCCGATCTTGCCGGTAGTGGCGGATTTCTCGATGGCTTCTATCACCTGGTCAAGCAGGTCGTCGGCAATTGCGATTTCCAGTTTGACCTTGGGCAGGAAATCGACGATGTATTCTGCGCCCCGGTAAAGCTCGGTATGGCCCTTCTGGCGGCCAAAGCCCTTGACCTCGGTGACGGTGATGCCCTGCACGCCAATGGCGGAAAGGGCTTCACGCACTTCGTCGAGCTTGAATGGCTTGATGATGGCGGATACAAGTTTCATGGATGTCTCCTTGTTGCGGGATGGTTAAGCAATCCGGGAGGCAAGGCAGGCATTGACATTGCCCGGCTTGTCCCCAGGGTATTCAAGTTCAGAAAGTCTTTTGCACGAAGATGGTCACGGTGTCCTTGCCGATGTTCTTGCCGTCGATCTTCCAGGCATCATCCGTATCGGAGCCGGTGTAGTAGCCGCCTGCTACCACGCCGTTGTCCCAGCTTCTGGTCATGCCCAGCTTCCAATCGGTATAGGAAAATGCCTTGTCGTTGGAAGCGCCGGCGGTCTTGCCATCAAAGTATTGATAGCCGACATGGGCCAGAATGGCGTAACCGGTTTCACCAATCGGCAGGTCGAGCGCCAGATCGAGATAATTGGAACCGCGACCGTCCTTGATGCCAAACGCGCCATTGGAAATGACATAAGAATTTTTTAGCGTGACCGGCCCCCAGCTCAATGCGCCATAGATTTCTGTCGTGTCAGGGCGTTGCACGCCACTGATGGTTTTGCCAGGATAAAAATATTGCAGCAGGCCCACGTCATAGCTGATGCCGCTATCGCCGAAGGTATTGGTGTAGCCGCCGTACACATCCCATTCCATGCTGTTGTCTTCCTTGTAGCCGCCATCGTTTACCCAGCTGACGTTGGAGCCCCAGGTGCCAAGATAGAAGCCGCTGGCGTGTGCGTAGTCCACACCGCCTTGCAACGCGGGTTCATGCGCGGTTTGCGTCAGGCCGCGGAAGATATATTGGCTGGTCACGCCAATGTTGTAGGTGACGGAGTGCGGAGAGGTTTCTGTGCCGGACTCTTCCGCCATGACAACGGCAGGTGTTGCGAATGTGCCCAGAATGCCTGCAAGTAGCAGAGAGTGACGCATGATGTACCCTTTCAGTGAGTTAAAAACAAAAAACTTCTGTTGGGTAATAAGCAACACTTGTGCCATTAATTAAACATTCATATAAATCAAATGGTTACTAATGATTTTTGGAATTTTCTATCGATCCAGAATGGTGCGTGGTCTGAAGGTGGAGGATAAGTGATTGAGTTTGTTGTATTTAATAGGGTTTTGACGGAAAGGAAACCTGCTAAACTAGCACTCCTCCTGGAGTTATTGACATGATGAATAGCCAATTTTTTGAAGATTTATCCAATAAAATCAAAGAAATGTATGATGCATCACCCGCAGAGGATATGGAGCGCAACATGCATGCCCTGTTAAAGGGCGCATTCACCAAGCTGGAGCTTGTGACGCGCGAGGAGTTTGATATCCAGGCGGAAATCCTGCGCAAAACCCGCGAACAATTGGCCGAATTGGAACAACAATTGGCGGAGATCGAGGCGCGGCTGGAGCAATCTGCTTGAGCATGGCGCTGGCGGTGTTGCACAGCCGCGCGCTGGCCGGGATGGAGGCGCCGGAAGTTGCGGTAGAAGTGCATTTGGCTAACGGCTTGCCGAGCTTTACTATCGTTGGTCTGCCCGAGGCCGAGGTCAAGGAAAGCAAGGACAGGGTGCGTGCTGCCCTGCAGACCGCACAGTTCGAGTTTCCGGCCCGTCGAATCACCGTCAACCTTGCTCCGGCTGATCTGCCCAAGGAAAGCGGGCGCTATGACCTGCCGATCGCCCTCGGGATTCTTGCCGCTTCCGGGCAGATTCCCGCGCAAGCGCTGGATCAATATGAGGTAGCAGGCGAGTTGGCCTTGACTGGCGAGCTGCGTCCGATACGCGGCGCACTCGCCATGATGTGCAAGGCCAGAGATAGCGGACGTGCGTTCATCCTGCCCCGCGAAAGTGCGGCAGAAGCCGCGTTGGTGCAAGGGGCAACCGTCCTGCCAGCCAACAGTTTGTTGCAGGTATGCGCTCATTTGGCTGGACGCGAGCTATTGCTGCCTCAACCAGTTACGGTGGAAAAGGTGTCGCGCAACGAAGCTGATTTTGCCGAGGTGAAAGGCCAGCTCCAGGCCAAGCGCGCGTTGGAGGTGGCTGCCGCAGGCGGGCATAGCGTGCTGATGTCCGGGCCGCCGGGTACTGGAAAATCCATGCTGGCCTCGCGTTTTGCTGGGGTGCTGCCTGCCATGACGGAAGCCGAGGCATTGGAATCCGCCGCGATCCAGTCGCTGGGCAAAGGCTTTCGCGCCAGCGATTGGGGAAAGCGGCCTTATCGCGCGCCGCACCATACTGCTTCCGGCGTGGCGCTGGTGGGCGGCGGTGCAATCCCCAAGCCCGGCGAGATTTCGCTGGCGCATCACGGGGTCTTGTTTCTGGATGAACTGGCGGAGTTCGACCGCAAGGTGCTGGAGGTGCTGCGCGAGCCATTGGAATCCGGACATATCACCGTCTCGCGCGCCGCGCGGCAGGCAGAGTTTCCTGCACGCTTCCAGTTGATTGCCGCGATGAACCCTTGTCCGTGCGGTTATTTCGGCCATCCCAACGGCAAATGCCGTTGCACGCCGGACCAGGTTTCGCGCTACCGGCATCGTCTGTCCGGCCCTTTGCTGGACCGGATCGACATTCATATCGAAGTTCCTGCCTTGAGCGAGAATGAGTTAATCAATGCCCCCGCAGGGGAGGCCAGCGCAGCAATACAGATACGGGTCGAGCAGGCGCGGCAGCGACAATTGCAGCGCCAGGGCGTAAACAACCATGTGCTGACGAGCGGGCAGGTGGATGAATATTGCCAGCCGGATGAAGCTGGGAGCGCTTTGCTGAGACAGGCGATTACCCGGCTTGACCTGTCCGCGCGGGCTTACCATCGCATACTCAAGGTAGCCCGTACCATCGCTGACCTGGCCGCCAGCGATACCATTCAAGCCGCGCATATCGCCGAGGCTGTGCAGTACCGCAGGTTAGGATTATAGATGGCTGATGATCTGAAAGGTTGGCGCGAGGAACAGCGCTCCGCCTATATTTACAAGGCATTGTCACAATACGAGCGGGATACGCGGCTGGCTGCCATGTTTGCCGGACTTGCCGAGGCTGCAATTACCCAGGCAGGCATCTGGGAGCAGAAGCTGGCTAAGGCCGGCCATGTGGTGGCAGCCTATCAGCCGGATTGGCGAGCCAGGATAATTGTATGGTTGTTGCGCAGCATTGGCCCCAGACGTATCCGCCACTTGCTGGCTGCCAACAAGGTGCGCGGTATTTCGGCGTATGGGACGAGGCGGGTCGAGTTGGCATCGCATGCCATGCCCGTGAAAGTGCAGGAAGTTGGTAGCAGACACAGGCTGGCGAGCAATAATGGCGGCCTGCGGGCGGCGGTATTTGGCATCAATGATGGCCTGGTCTCCATTGCCTGCCTGGTGCTTGGGGTGGCGGGCGCGGAAAGCAGCGCGAAGCTGATTTTGCTGTCCGGCGTGGCCGGTTTGCTTGCTGGAGCATTCTCCATGGCGGCTGGCGAATATATTTCCATGCGTTCCCAACGTGATTTGTTTGAACACCAGATTGCGCTAGAGCGGGAAGAGCTGGCGCTTTACCCAGAACAGGAAGCAGCGGAACTGGCCCTGATTTATGAGGCAAGGGGCATGACCAGCGAAGAAGCCAGGCATCTGGCGAATCGGCTGGTCGCGGATCCGGAACTCGGATTGGAAGTGCTGACCCGCGAAGAGCTGGGCCTGAATCCTGATGAGTTGGGGTCGCCGTGGGCGGCGGCTATTTCCTCGTTTGTTTCGTTCCTGATCGGCGGCACCATCCCTTTGCTGCCATGGCTGCTGGATATGCAGGCTAGCGCGTTTGAGCTGGCTTTTGCCCTGACCGGCAGCGCTTTGTTCGTTGTCGGCGCTTCGCTCGCATTTTTCAGCGGACGCAGCATGTTATATGGCGGTATGCGCATGCTGCTGATCGGCTCGGCAGCAGGCGGGATGACCTACTGGATAGGCAGTCTACTGAGTACTGCGATGGCGCTTTAGGCAAGGCACTGGCTGCGTGTTATGCGCGATGCTGCCGCTGCCTTATAATGACGGCCTGAATATTCCATTGTCCGGCAATGGTTGTTTTGCCGGTATTTAAGGTTTTGCATGAAACATTACGACATGTCCTCCACTGAAGCGTTGCTGCGTGAAATCCTCGCCAAGCGCATCATGATCCTGGACGGTGCCATGGGCACCATGATCCAGCAATACAAGCTGACGGAGGAGGACTATCGCGGTGGGCCGCAGGGGCGCTTCGCCGATTTTTCCGCGCCGGAAGGCGAGCGCGAGCTGTTCGTCAAAGGCAACAACGAGCTCCTGACCCTGACCCAACCGCACATCATCCAGGATATCCACGAGCAATACCTAGCGGCAGGCGCGGACATCATCGAGACCAACACCTTCGGTGCCACCAGTGTGGCGCAGGAGGATTACTTCATGGGGCATCTGGCCTATGAAATGAACGTGGAGGCGGCAAAGCTGGCGCGTGCGGCTTGCGACAAGTATTCCACGCCGGATAAGCCGCGCTTTGCCGCGGGTGCGCTGGGGCCGACACCCAAGACCGCCTCCATTTCGCCGGATGTAAACGACCCTTCGGTGCGCAACATCACCTTCGACCAGCTGGTGGCGTCCTATCACGAGCAGACGCGCGGGCTGGTCGAAGGCGGCGCGGACATCCTGCTGGTCGAGACCATTTTCGACACCCTGAACTGCAAGGCGGCTTTGTTCGCGATCGACCAGTATTTCGAGGAAACCGGCAAGCGCCTGCCCATCATGATCTCGGGTACAGTCACTGACGCTTCGGGCCGTATCCTCTCCGGCCAGACGGTGCCCGCATTCTGGAATTCCATCCGCCACGCCAGACCGCTGACGGTAGGGCTCAATTGCGCGCTGGGAGCGGCGCTGATGCGGCCTTATGCAGAAGAGCTGAGCAGGATTGCCGATACTTTTGTCTGCATCTATCCCAACGCCGGTCTGCCCAACCCCATGTCGGAGACCGGCTTTGACGAAACACCGGAAGACACCTCGGCCCTGTTGAAGGATTTTGCCGACAGCGGCTTCGTCAACGTCGCCGGTGGTTGTTGCGGCACGACGCCGCCGCATATCGCGGCGATTGCGGAAACCATCAAGGACATCCCGCCGCGCCGCGTGCCGGAGATTCCCGTGGCGACACGGCTGTCCGGCCTGGAGCCTTTCACCATCGATGAAAACTCGCTGTATGTGAACGTGGGTGAACGCACAAATGTGACGGGCTCCAAAGCGTTTGCACGCATGATCCTCAACGAGAAGTATGAAGAAGCGCTGGTGGTAGCGCGGCAGCAGGTGGAGAACGGCGCGCAGGTGATCGACATCAACATGGACGAGGGCATGCTGGATGCCGTGCATGCCATGACGCATTTCCTCAATCTGGTAGCGTCCGAGCCGGATATTGCCCGCGTACCTATTATGATCGACTCTTCGAAATGGAGCGTCATCGAGGCAGGCCTGAAGTGCGTGCAGGGCAAATCCATCGTCAACTCCATCTCCATGAAGGAAGGCGAGGCGGAATTCCTGCGCCAGGCCGCGTTATGCCGCCGCTACGGCGCGGCAGTGATCGTGATGGCATTTGATGAGGTCGGCCAGGCCGATACCTGCGAGCGCAAGATAGAAATCTGCAAGCGCGCCTACGACCTGCTGGTGGAGAAGCTGGATTTTCCGCCGGAAGACATCATTTTCGACCCCAATATCTTCGCCATCGCCACCGGCATTGAGGAACACAACAACTACGCCGTGGACTTCATCAATGCCACGCGCTGGATCAAGGAAAACCTGCCGCATGCGCGGATTTCCGGTGGTGTGTCCAACGTCAGCTTCAGCTTCCGCGGCAACGACGTGGCGCGCGAGGCGATTCATGCCGTGTTCCTCTACCACGCAATCAAGGCGGGCATGACCATGGGCATCGTCAATGCGGGCATGATAGGCGTTTACGACGACCTCGACCCCGAGTTGCGCGAGCGCGTGGAGGACGTGGTGCTGAACCGGCGCGAGGATGCCACCGAGCGCATGATTGAGTTCGCCGCGACTCTGGCTGCGGGCGGTAAAAAGCAGGAAGCTACGCTGGAGTGGCGCGGCACGCCGGAAAATCCGGCATCTGTGGAAAAGCGCATGGAATATGCCATGGTGCATGGCATTACCGAATTCATTGTGGCCGATACTGAAGAAGCACGGCAGAAGATCATGGGTAATGGCGGGCGGCCTATTCAAGTCATTGAAGGGCCGCTTATGGATGGCATGAATGTGGTGGGCGACCTATTCGGGCAGGGCAAGATGTTCCTGCCGCAGGTGGTGAAGTCCGCGCGCGTCATGAAGCAGGCGGTGGCCCATCTGATCCCGTTCATCGAAGAGGAAAAACGCGCCGAGGAAGCGCGCACCGGCATCGTTGCCAAGCCCAAGGGCAAGATGGTGATCGCCACGGTCAAGGGCGATGTGCACGATATTGGCAAGAATATCGTTTCCGTGGTGTTGCAATGCAATAACTTCGAAGTGGTCAACATGGGCGTAATGGTGCCGTGCGCGGAAATCCTGGAACAGGCCAAGGCGACCGGGGCGGACATCATCGGCCTGTCCGGCCTGATTACCCCGTCATTGGAGGAAATGGCCTACGTCGCGCGCGAAATGCAGCGCGACCCTTATTTCCATGGCATCAAGATGCCGCTGCTGATCGGGGGAGCCACCACTTCGCGCGCGCATACCGCCGTCAAGATCGCGCCGCATTACGACGGCCCGGTGATCTATGTGCCGGACGCCTCGCGCTCGGTCGCGGTGATGCAGTCGCTGCTGACGCCGGAGCAGCGCGACAGTTATGTCGCTGAAGTCAATGCAGACTATGAACGCGTGCGTACCCAGCATGCCAACAAGAAGGGCGTGCCGATGCTGAAGCTGGCGGACGCCAGGGCCAACAAGGCCAAGCTCAGCTTCACCGGGGAATATGCGCCGGTCAGGCCAAAATTCATCGGCAGGCGAGTGTTCAAGAACATCGACCTCGCGACCATCGCGCGATATATCGACTGGGGGCCGTTCTTTCAGACCTGGGACCTGGCCGGGTTCTATCCCGCCATCCTGGAGGACGAGATTGTGGGCGAAGCTGCGACCAAGTTGTTCGCAGAAGGTCAGGAGATGCTCAAGAAAATCATCGAGGGGCGCTGGCTGACCGCCAATGGCGTGATTGCGCTCTTACCCGCCAACAGCGTCAATGACGATGATATCGAGATCTACACGGATGAAAGCCGCAATGAGGTAGCGTTCACTTACTACGGCATGCGCCAGCAGACGCAGAAACCTGTCGTCAACGGCGAGCAGCGTCCTAACCAGTGCCTGGCGGATTTTATCGCACCCAAGGAAAGCGGCATTGCTGATTACATTGGCATGTTTGCCGTCACCGGTGGCCTGGATATCGAAAAGCACTTGCAGCGTTACGAGGCGGAGCAGGACGATTACAACAGCATCCTGCTGAAATCATTGGCGGACCGTCTGGCGGAAGCCTTCGCCGAATACCTGCACGAGCGCGTGCGCAAGGATTTATGGGGCTATGCCTCAGATGAAATCCTGAGCAATGAGGAGCTCATCAAGGAAAAATATCGCGGTATACGTCCCGCGCCGGGTTATCCTGCCTGTCCCGACCATACCGTCAAGCCGGATATGTTCAACTTGATGAAGTGCGAGGAAGTGAACATCCAGCTGACCGATGCGTTTGCGATGATACCGGCGGCGGCTGTGTCCGGGTTCTATTTCGCCCACCCTGAATCCCGCTATTTCAGTGTCGATAAAATAGGCGAAGACCAGTTGTTGGATATGGCGAACCGCCGCAGCCTGCCGCGCGAATACCTGGAACGCTGGCTGGCGGCCAACCTGTCCTGAGCGGCGTTGGTGAACATTGACCTGAATCTGAAAGCGAATTAGAAGCATCATGCATATTCATATCCTCGGTATTTGTGGCACGTTCATGGGCGGCATTGCCGTGCTTGCCAAGCAAGCCGGACACCGCGTGACCGGCTGCGACGCCAATGTCTATCCGCCCATGAGCACCCAGCTTGAGGCGCAGGGCATAGAATTGGTGGAAGGCTTCGGCCCGGAGCAGGTGTCGCTCAACCCGGATATCTTCGTGGTCGGCAACGTGGTGGCGCGCGGTAATCCCCTGATGGAGGAAATCCTCAATCGCGGCTTGCCTTATATTTCTGGCCCGCAATGGCTGGCCGAGAACATTCTCTATGCCAAGCCGGGGCAAGAAGCCAAGTGGGTGCTCGCCGTCGCGGGCACACACGGCAAGACGACGACCACTTCCATGCTGGCGTGGATACTGGAATATGCCGGGCTGGCGCCCGGTTTCCTGATTGGTGGTGTGCCGGAGAATTTCGCTATCTCCGCTCGCCTGCCGGGTGTGCCGCGCCAGGATGACAAGAGCATTTCCCCATTTTTCGTGATCGAGGCGGACGAGTACGACACGGCGTTCTTCGACAAGCGTTCCAAGTTCGTGCACTACCATCCGCGCACTGCGATTCTCAACAATCTGGAATTCGACCACGCTGACATCTTTGCAGACCTGCATGCCATCGAGACCCAATTTCACCATCTGGTGCGCACAGTCCCGAGTAACGGCCTCGTCGTCGCGAATGGCCGTGAGGATAGCCTCAAGTGCGTAATCCAACGCGGTTGCTGGACACCGGTAGAATATTTCGGCACCGATTGGCAGGCACAGGATGTCGATGCGGCAGGCAGTTTCACCGTGAGCTTTCAGGGCAAGGCGCAAGGCCGGGTGCAATGGGAACTGCTGGGCGAGCACAATCGCATGAACGCGCTGGCTGCGCTGGCCGCGGCGCGGCATGTGGGCGTCACGGTGGAAGTAGGCATCCAGGCATTGTCGGAATTCAGGAACGTCAAGCGTCGCATGGAGGTGCGCGGTGTGGTGAACGGCATCACGGTCTATGATGATTTTGCCCATCATCCGACGGCGATTGCCACTACTGTGGCGGGTTTGCGCGATAAAGTGGGCAAGGCACGCATTCTCGCCGTGCTGGAGCCGCGTTCAAACACCATGAAGCTGGGCGTGATGAAGTATGCCTTGCCGGGCAGTCTGACTGATGCCGACCTGGTATTCTGCTACGGTGAACACCTTGGTTGGGATGCGGCAGCGGCCTTGCAACCTATCCAGCACAAGGCAGCCGCTTTCGGCAGCCTGTCAGGGCTGGTGGATGCTGTCGCAGCCGAGGCGCAGCCGGGCGACCATATCCTGGTCATGAGCAATGGCGGATTTGGTGGTATTCATCAGCAACTGCTGCAAAGGCTGGCATAGTGAAATTCAAAGCAGTTTAACCAATGAAATTCAATATGAAACCGTTCAGGAACAGGGGGGTGCTTTGGTGGGCACTGCTCGTGTCAGCGGTTGTTCATGCAATTGTTATTGCTACACTGAATTTCGAGATGCCGGATCCCAAATTCTTCAAGGATAAAATCCTGCCGCTGGAAGTGGTGCTGGTGAATGCCAAGACGGAATCCAAGCCCAAGAAGGCCGATGCGTTGGCGCAAGCCAATCTCGACCGCGGCGGCAATACCGACCAGAACCGGCAGATGAAGACTGCGCTGCCCCCGCCCAAGAAAAAGAAAACCGAGGTAGCGCCCAAGCAGGCGGCAGAAGCTGCGGCTTCTTCACGTCCCGAACAGCAGAAACAGGAGCAGACGCCAGCGCAGGACAAGGTAGCCGAACTGGAGCGGCAGGCGCAGGCGTTGATGGATCAGATCAACCAGCAGAAAAAGCTGGAATCAGCCCCTGCACAGAGCGCTGCCACATCCACGCCTGACCAGGGGCAGCAGCAGGAAGCACCACGTAATTTCAACGCACGCGACTTGGTGGCCAGCAGTATGGATATTGCGCGACTGGAGGCGCAGATCGCCAAGCAGCAGGACGAATACCAGAAGCGGCCCAAGCGCAAGGAGTTGGGCGGACGGACGCAGGAATACCGTTTTGCCACTTATGTCGAGGCATGGCGGCAGAAGGTGGAGAAAATCGGTAATCTTAATTATCCTCAGGCTGCTAAGGAGCAGAAGCTCTACGGCAGTTTGGAGTTGTCCGTGGATATTCGCGCGGACGGTTCCATAGATAAAATCCGGGTGACACGCAGCTCAGGCCACAAGGTTTTGGATGATGCGGCCAAGCGTATTGTCGAGCTTGCCGCGCCCTATGCCACTTTCCCCGATGATATCCGCAAGGAGTTCGACATCATCGGCATTACCCGTACCTGGACGTTCACCAAGGAAGATAGCCTGGCAACACAATAAGCCAAGCAGGGGCTGGAGAGACTTCCTCAATCCGGCAGGATTTGCACTCCCTGATCCAGTCGAAGGGCAATGGCTTTCTTTAATGCCTCTATACTCTCAGTATCCAATGTTTGTGGCAGGCTTTCGCGTTTGCTTATCCCCCAGATCGGGTTGGGAAAGTGTCGGTCGCGTTTGAAACGCGGGATAACGTGCCAATGAACATGAGGCGTCATATTGCCCAGGCTGGCCAAGTTGATCTTGTCAGGCCGGAGGACTTCCCGCACCGCTTCTTCGACAGCAAAAACCACCAGCATGAGATGTTCACGTTCAGCAGGCTTGAGATCGCTCATTTCCTTTACGTGGCGGTTGAGGATGATGCGGCAGAATCCCGGATAGTCCTTGTCCTCAATGCGCACCACCCTGCATAAGGCATCCTGCCAGAGAATTTCCCCGCCTGAGGTGATGCAAAGTTCGCAGGTTTTGAGATACGAGGTTCTTCTGGTCATGATGTTTACTGATACGCTGGAAAAAATGGATTGGAGCACTGTTGCATATGATGTGAGTATGGCATGCAGTGCGGAACTTTGTACATCCAGGTCGTCTCCAACTCGAATTCTTCAATTTGCTACCATACTGGTCACGGCAGTACTACACGGATATCAACAAAATGACACGCCCCCTCTCTGGCAGGCTTACACGCCTGTTGTTATTGATTGCCTTGTTGCTGGGGCTGGCTTATGCCTTCAGGATGGAGTCGATTGTCTGGCATTTGTGGGGTGCGCAGCGGCAAAGCGCTGATACCACCAGCCCACGCCTCAAGGATTATGTCGTTGAGCGCGAGGCGATTGAAATACCCGGAGTCGGGAATGATTTGTCCGACCTGAGCTACAACCACGAAACCCATACCTTGTTCACTGTTTCCAACAAACAGCCTTTGATCGTTGAGTTATCGCTGGAAGGCAAGGTATTGCGTACCGTGCATGTCAAGGGAATCGGTGATATGGAAGGAATTGCACATGTTAGCGGCAACCGTTTTGTATTGCTTGATGAGGGAAAGTACAGCCTGGTGATGACGGATATCGAGGATGGTACAGATGAGGTGGATGTTAGCGATGCGCCTTCCTTTACGCTGGCCATGTATGCGGATGACAACAAGGGATTCGAAGGCGTGACCTGGGACCGGGAGCGACAGCGCTTGCTGGTTGCCAAGGAACGCTCACCCAAACGCGTAATTGCTGTCCAGGGATTTGTGGATGCCGAACCTGACCAGCCAACGACCATTCATATCGAGAAATTGCCTGAGACCGCTTCCAGCGGGCTCAGGGATCTATCTGCAGTCAGCTATGATGCCGATACCGGTCATATATTGCTGTTGAGCGATGATTCGCGCATGGTGGCGAAATATAATGCTGATGGCAAAAGACTGGATACTTTATCGCTCTGGCGTGGTTTCCAAGGGTTGAGTCGCACCGTGCCGCAAGCGGAAGGACTGGCGATCGGCCCCGACAAGCGTATTTATGTCATCAGCGAGCCCAACCTGTTTTATGTATTCAAGCCCAAGCCGGACTCGCAAACCTGACTAAACCTGTTCTAACCCCGCGTGGCAAATTGGGCAAAGCCCTGCACGAATTTGCGCAGATTTTCCCTGGTGCGCTCGTCCTGTAGCTGGTCCTGTTCATCAAACACTTCATGCGCGCGTGACACCAGCAACCTGCCGCCGCTCCAATAGCGCACTTCCAGTTGGCGCAGCACGGATAGCCAGGCATCCTGCGCGAGTATGGTGCCGAATCCCGATGGCGAAGCGCCCAGCACGGCAAAGGTGCGTTGCGAGAATACTTCCTCGATGTCCTTGGGCGGCCGGGAAAGCCAGTCGATAGCGTTCTTCATCACGCCGGGAATGCTGTGGTTGTATTCCGGACTGGCGAGGATAATGCCGTCGCTGGCGATAATCTTCTGCTTCAAGGCAGTGACGGCATCCGGGATGCCGGATTGCGCTTCCAGGTCGCCATCATAGAGTGGTATGCCATGCAGGGTGGCGATTTCCAGCTCGACCCCGGCGGGCGCCAATTCACGCGCTGCCTTGAGCAGGGCGGTGTTGAAGGAATGCTGGCGCAGGCTGCCTGAAATCCCGAGTAGTTTGGTCATGCTGTTCTCCTGTTGTGAAATATCAGTTCAAGTTCAGGCATTGCCTTGCACCACGAGTTCCGTATATTCCTCGAATGTGATGATGCCGCCCATGGTAGCGACCTTGGCGAGTTCCTCTGCATGCAACACGTCCTGTACGACGTCCAGCCGCTTCCATTGCGGTGCTGGCGTGGTGCAGCCAGCTTGTGGAATATAAGGAGAAGCCTGCACGCGGTGATGCTTGTGGATATAGCGCGGGCAATTGACGAACACTTCCTCGATCTTGACCCTCACTACCAGCTCTGCTTCCTGATATTCGGATAACAGTGGGTCATCCGCTGCGATACTGGCAGTGCCGTGCACGCGTACGCGGTGCGGCGTCTCGAAGTCGATAAACAGCATGCCGATCTTGGGATTGAGCGAGAGATTGCCCATTGAAAGGTACATGCTATTGCCATCCAGGCTGGGAAAAGCAAGCGTGGTATCGTCGAGTATCTTCACGAAACCAGGTGCCCCGCCTTTATGCGAGCAGGTGGGAAATCCGCGATGGTCAACGGTGGAAAGAAAGAAAAAATCCCGGCTGGCGATAAATCCAGCGTGTTCCTCTGGAATGGTGGGCGATACGATCAGGTCACGCACCCGGTCTGCCATGGCTACGCCATCGAACTGCTCCTGCCATTGCCGATGCTGCTCTCCATAGAATTCGCTCATTGCTTTTCTCCATGCCATCGTAGTGTTTACAGGTGAGTATAGTCACATGGTATGGAGAAGTGACGGCTGGCGTCAACTAAGCGAGTTGAAATCTAAATTTAGGTGTTGGTGGAACTCTCAGGCTCGGAGTCTTGAAATGCCTGGGAGGGTTTTGGAAAGTGGTAATCCCAATGCGTAACGGATCACTTCCCGCTTGAGCGGCCCCTGATGATTGGCAAGTTTGAGTCCTGCATTGCGTAATAGCCGCAAAGGGGCAATATCGTTGCTGAAGCCGTAGCTGAACGCATCCATGGCGCGTTGCATGAGATGGTTGGCGAGTTTGCGCTCGCGTTCGTATTGCTTGAGCAACGGCAATGCGCCGATAGTTTTGCCTTGCTGCCAAGCTTTGAGTAGTACCTCGCTGAGTACAGCTGCATCCTGGAAACCCAGGTTGACGCCCTGTCCTGCCAGCGGATGGATGGTATGGGCGGCGTCACCGATCAGGACGATGCCTGTGCGCGCATATTCATTCGCATGGCTACGAGTGAGGGCGAAGCTGCCTTTTTGCACCAGGCCGGTGATTTGTGGCAGCGCGGCAGGGAAATGCGTGCGGAATGCATCCAGCAACCCTTCGTTATCCAGCGCAAGTAGGCGTCTCACTTCACTGGGACGGTGATACCAGACGAGGGAAGCGTAATCTCCGGGCAGGGGCAGCAAGGATTGTGGGCCATCCGGGGTGAAACGCTGCCAGGTGATGTCGCGTTCGCCACCGATGATGCCGACGGTGGCGACCAGCGCATGCATGGGATATTGCATGCTGTCCAAGGCAATACCAGCGGCTCGGCGCACGATGGATTGCGCGCCGTCAGCGCCAGCCAGTAAATTTGCCGTAAACTGTTGGCCGCTTTTCAGGCGGATGGTACTGTGACCGTTGTGATAGTCGATTGCGCTGACTTCGTCGGGACACAGGATGGTCACATTGTCGTGGCCTTCCAGCGCAGAGAGGCAAGCCAGTTGTACCAGCCGATTTTCGACAATATGCCCAAGGCAAGTTGCATCGACTTCTGCTGCATCGAATAACGTGCCTTGATCCTGGCGCTTTTCCCAGACCTGCATACGTTTGAAGGGCGCCGTGCGCATGGTCTGGATGGACGGCCAGGCATTGGCCTGTTCCAGAAACGCGATGGAGGCGGGGCTTAGTGCGGAAACCCGCAAGTCCGGCAGGCTGGCAGGGTCGAAGGCGGCAGGAGGATCGCGCTCCAACAGGGCAATTTGCATGCCGCAGGGGGCTAGTCGGGCAGCCAATGCGCTGCCGATCATGCCGCCGCCAACGATAAAGAGATCAATGGCTTTCGTCATGGGCTTGTTTTGGGTGTATGCGCACGAGGATGATGCGCGGGCCGTTCATTTTCTTGATCACAATATCGAATTGCCCGAACGGGATGCTATCACCCTCCTTCGGGATGTCGCCCAGCTTGGATAACACCAACCCGCCTACAGAGTCGACTTCATCGTCGTTCTCGATCTCGATGCCTAGAGCACGCTCAAGCGTGAAGATCGGCAAGCTGCCCTTACCGATCAGCGTGCCATCGTCGAGCTTGGTCCAATCGTTTTGACTCTGGCGGAATTCGTCGCGAATTTCGCCGACCAGCGCGCCGAGCATGTTATCCAGAGTGATGAAGCCTTGCGGTTCCTGTCCCTTGCGCCCGACGATGGCAAAATGGCTGGCTTTGCCTTCGCGGAAGCGGCGGAATAACTCTATTGCAGGCAGGTCGGGTGCAACGAATGGAGCAGAGTGCACAAAACGGCCCAGGTCTTGCAATTCGTCCTCTTCAAATTTTGCAAGGAACAGGCTTTTGAGATGGATAACACCCTTGACCTTGCCATCCTGCTCCACAAAGGGATAACGGCTGTAGCGGTGCTGAGAGATGATCTCCAGATTTTCCTCGAAACTGTTCTTGGCGGAGAGGGAAATGGCCTCATTAAAAGGTCGCATAAGGTCGGCGACTTCCAGATCGCTGAAATCCAGTGTATGCGCGAGGATGTTCCATTCATCCTTGGTGAGTTCTTCCGAAGCGCGGCTGCTACGCAGAATGAGTTTGAGTTCATCAGAGGAATAGTGCGCATCGCTGGCATGGTCGGTGCTCAGTCCCGCTTTGTGCAGGATCCAGTTTGAGCTGGCATTGAGCAGCCAGATTGCCGGGTACATGATCCAGTAAAACGCATATAGCGGCGCGGCGGTCCACAGGCCTACGGTTTCGGCTTGGCGGATGGCCACGGATTTAGGCGCCAGCTCGCCTAGTACAATATGCAGATAGGAAATGGTGAAGAAGGCGACGACAAAGGAAATGCCGTGGACAATTTCGTCCGAAGTCACCCCGACCTGATACAGCAGCGGTTCCAGCAGGCGTGCGAAGGCAGGCTCACCGACCCAGCCAAGGCCGAGCGAGGCCAGGGTGATGCCGAGCTGGCAGGCTGAGAGATAGGCATCAAGCTGGTGGTGGACTTTGGCCAGGATTTGTCCGCGCCAACCGTGAGTTTTGGCAATCGCCTTGACCCGGGTTTGCCTGAGCTTGACCAGGCCGAACTCGGCAGCGACAAAGAAGCCATTGAGCAGGACCAGGAAGAAGGCAAGCAGGATGAGTAAAAAATTACTTTCCATAGTGGTGGTTAGATACTGACGCCCGCCTGTTGCGCCTGGTGGTCGGCATGGTAGGAGGAACGCACCATGGGGCCGCATGCGGCGTGGGTGAAGCCCATTGCAAGCGCCTGTTGTTCGAATTCCGCAAAGCGCTGCGGCGTGACGAAGCGCTTGACCGGCAGATGGTGCGGACTAGGCTGAAGATATTGGCCCAGAGTGAGCATGGTGACGTTATGCGCGCGCAGGTCACGCATAACTTCGATAATTTCCTCATCAGTCTCGCCCAGACCCAGCATCAGGCCGGATTTGGTGGGTACTTCTGGATGCAATTCGCCGAATTCCTTCAGCAGGTTGAGCGAGTTCTGGTAGTCAGAGCCTGGGCGTGCTTCCTTGTACAGGCGCGATACGGTTTCCAGGTTATGGTTCATTACGTCAGGTGGTGCAGCCTTGAGGATATTGATGGCGCGATCCAGGCGACCGCGGAAGTCGGGCACCAGGATTTCCACCTTGATATTGGGTGAGTGGGTGCGCACTGCGGCGATGCAATCGACGAAATGCTGGGCGCCGCCGTCGCGCAAGTCGTCGCGGTCCACGCTGGTAATGACGACATAGCGCAGGCGCATCTGGGCAATGGTGCGGCCCAGATTCTCGGGTTCGTTGATATCCGGCGGCAGCGGTTTGCCATGGGAGACATCGCAGAACGGGCAGCGGCGGGTGCAGATATCGCCCAGGATCATAAAGGTGGCGGTGCCGCCGCTGAAGCATTCGCCGATATTGGGGCAGGAGGCTTCCTCGCAGACGGTATGCAGGTTGTTGTCGCGCAGTACCTGCTTGATTTCGCGGAAACGCGCGCTGTCTGGCACCTTCATGCGTATCCATTCCGGCTTGCGCATGGCCGGCACGGGAATGATCTTGATGGGGATGCGCGCCATTTTCTCGGCGCTGGTTTCCTTGACGCCAGCGATCTTGCGGGCTGGCGTGGCGATGGATTCTGTGGATTCTGTCATAGGGGTTTGTGAGTCAGAGAGTGTGTCTGACGATGGTCTTAGTATAGCCTAACTGATGTGACAATTTAGCCAGCAGTTGCTGGGCGGCAATTTCGGGAGTCAGGGTGAGGCCGAGATCACGAGTCTGGATGACATGCAGGCCCTGGAAACCGCACGGATCGATAGCGAGAAATGGAGCCAGGTCCATGTCGATATTGAGGGCAAGGCCGTGATAGCTGCATTGGTTCTTGAGTCGCAGGCCCAGGGAAGCAATCTTGGCACCGTTGACATATACGCCGGGCGCATCGGCACGTGCTACCGCTGCGATATCCTGCTCTGCCAGCAAGTCAATGATGCTGCTTTCCATGGCGCTGACCAGTGAGCGTACCGTGAGCCCAAGGCGCTTTAGGTCAACCAGCACGTAAATCACCACTTGCCCCGGACCATGGTAGGTAATCTTGCCGCCCCGGTCCACCTCAATCAGCGGGATATCCTGCCGACTGGGTGGACGTACCTCGCGCCGGTTCAGCCCCAGCGTATAGGTGGGAGGGTGCTCGGTGAGCCACAGCTCATCCGGCGTATCGGCATCGCGTTGCTGCGTGAATGCCTGCATGGCCTGCCAGGTGCTGGTGTAATCGGTAAGGCCAAGCACGCGTATGATCAGGGAACGCCCGTTCATCTGGGATGGTAGCGAAAAAGGACAAGCATGTGCTGGCTACAGGACGTATTTCACCTTGGGGTGCGAGGTCAGCGAGCGATAGATATCGTCCAGTTGTGGTTTGGACGCCACCAGCACCGTGCAGGTGAGGCTGACATACTTGCCGCCAGTGCTCGCGCGCATCTCGATGCGGCTGGCATTGAAGTCGGGCAGGTGCTGCTGGATGGCTTGCAGAATCAGGTTGGCGAATTCATCGTGTGATTCGCCCATTACCTTGATCGGGAATTCGCAGGGGAATTCGAGCAGGGTTTCTTGTTCGAGAGGTTTGTTTTCGTTGGGTTCGTTTGCCATGGTTATCCACCTGTTCGCATGATGTGTTGCTTGAATTCCTGATACAGGGCGTACATACGACTGAATACAGGGCCGGGCTCACCAGTGCCTATTATTTTCCCATCCAGCGAGACGACGGCCAGCACTTCCTTGGTGGAGGATGTGAGCCAGATTTCGTCTGCGCTTCGCAGTCTTTCTTCACTGATCATCTCAACCGCGTGTGGGATGCCATGGCGCTCTGCCAGTTCCAGAATCACGTCATAGGTAATGCCAGGCAGCATGTACTGATTTTTCGGGGGCGCCAGCAATTTTCCTTGCTTCACAATGAACACATTGCTGCTGCTACCTTCAGTGAGATAGCCGTCGCGCAGCATCAGGGTTTCCGCTACATCGTGATCTGCGGCTTCCTGCCGCAGCAGCACATTGGCGAGCAGGGAGACGGCTTTTATATTGCAGCGCTGCCAACGGATATCAAGTGCCGTGATTGCGCTGACACCTGATTCGACCAATTCCACAGGCGGCGTCACCAGCGGCATGCTCATGACGAGCACGGTAGGGGTAACCGTGGCTGGCGGAAACGCCTGGTCGCGCGGCGCTACGCCCCTGGTCACCTGGATATAAAGGGATTGATCCTGCAAATGATGATTGGCGCTGATCAGTTCTCTGGCGACATGGCGCCATGCGGCACGATCCAGTGGCTGCCGGATACGAATCTCGTCCAGGCTGTTTGTCAGCCGGTCCAGGTGCTCATCCAGCCGGAAGGGGTGGCCGGAATATACCGGGATAACCTCATATACGCCATCGCCAAAGATAAAGCCCCGGTCCAGCACCGGGACCGTGGCTTGCTCCAGTGGAAGGAATGACCCGTTGAGATAGACGGTATCACTCATACGTGAGCTTACTCAAACCAGAGCTTGATACTATCCAACATGCGGCCAAAGATACCAGCTACTTCGACATTCTTGGCAGCCACGAGCGTGTGTTCTGCAATCAGCTTGTCGTCCAGAGTGAATTCGATCTTGCCGATCTGCTGGCCAGCGGTGACTGGTGCGATCAATGGCTGTTGGCTGACGATCTTGGCTTTCACACGGGCATATTCTCCCTTGGGCAGGGTGATGGAAACATTCTTGGCAACGGTTGCTGTCACAGTCTTGTCAGTGCCTTTCCATACCTTGAGGCTGCTCACTTCGGCACCGCGCTTGTAAACCAGCTTGGATTCATAGAATTGAAAGCCGTAATTCAGCAGCTTTTGGCTTTCTGTTGCGCGGGCAGAGTCAGAAGGTGCCCCGAGCACGACAGAGACCAGGCGGGTATCGCCACGCTGGGCGGAAGTCACCAGGCAATAGCCAGCACTCTTGGTGTGGCCGGTCTTCATGCCGTCAACGTAAGGGTCCAGCCACAGCAAGCGGTTGCGGTTGGGCTGACTGATCTTGTTATAGGTGTATTCCTTGACGGAATACAGGCGCTTGTACTGGTCGGGGAAATCGCGGATCAGCGCAGCAGCCAGCAAGGCCAGGTCATGCGCAGTGGTGTAATGTTGCGGATCCGGCAGGCCGGTGGAGTTGACGAAATGCGAGCCCGTCATGCCCAGCCTGGCGGCTTCCTTGTTCATGAGTTCGGCAAAGCCTTCTTCCGAGCCGGCAATGCCTTCCGCCAGCGCAATGGAAGAGTCGTTACCAGACTGGATGATGGTGCCGTGCAGCAGCTCATCCACGGTGACAGGCTTGTTGGGCTCGATAAACATCTTGGATCCTTCGACCTTCCATGCCTTGACGCTGACCGGTAGAGTCTGGGTCAAGGTGAGGTGGCCATTCTTGAGCGCTTTGAATGTCAAGTAAGCAGTCATGATCTTGGTCAGGGAGGCAGGTTCCACCCTGGAATTGCCATCCTGCTCGGCAATGACGCGTTCGCTGTTGAAATCATAGAGTTGGTAGGATTTCACTGCCAGGGCCGGAGGCTGTGGAATGTCGGCTGCCTGCACGTTCAGGGCGGCAACACCCAGCAGGGTAGCCGCCACAGTGACGGCAAGCTGGTTGAATAGGGAAATGAATGGCTTGGACATAGGCTCTCTTAAATAACGGTGTAATGTTCAGGCTTGGGGATATTATTGCCGGGTCACGACTTATTGTTGCGTGACCACCAGCACGTTTATGTTCAGCGATTGCTTGATCTTCGCAGCAGCCGTTTCTGCCTGCTGACGGCTGGCATAAGGCCCCAGCCGCACACGATAAGTTCCGGCATTATACCAATTCTCTACCTGAACATTGTCCGCAAGGCTGTTTTGCTGCAGGGTTTCCACCAGACGGTCACCATTTGCCTTGACCGAGAATGCGCCCACCTGCACGTAATTGCCCGCTACAGGTTGGTTGGTCACGGTTTCGTTCATGGCATTCAATGAGCTGGCGGCAACTGTATTGTCGCCCTGGCTTGCGCCTGCCGCTAGCGGAGTTGTTGACGCTGCAGCAGCGCTGGCCGTTAGGGGAATCGGCCTGCCGTTCTCGTCCAGTGCCTCTACATCGACAACTCCGCTGCCTTTCTCGATCAGGCGCAGTTTGTACGCCGCAGCATAGGAAAGGTCGATCAGGCGGTCATCGTGGAACGGGCCACGATCATTGATACGCACGATGACGGAGCGGCCGTTTTCAGGATTGGTGACGCGCGCGTAGCTGGGCAACGGCAGAATGGTATGGGCCGCCGTCATGCCGTACATATCATAAACCTCCCCGCTGGAGGTTTTCTGGCCATGATAGCGCTTGCCATACCAGGAAGCCACGCCACGCTGCTTATAGGTGGTGTGTTCGGTCATGGGCGTGTAGCGGCGACCCAGTGCGCTGTAGGGACGATTCGCGCGTGGCAAGGGTGTTTCAGCGCGGGGAGTGGCATCGGGTATGCTGTCGATATTGGCGGGTGGATTGTCGCCAGGGCCATCGTCGAGATAATAACCGCCTTTTTTCGGGGCAGGTTTTTGTGTGGGAGCAGGCTTGGCTGCCTCGGGCTTGACGCTGCTACCGCCGCCACAGGCGGCCAAGGTCAGGGCCAGTATGGCCGGGATCAAATATTGTAAATGTTTCATTGCGCTATGCAGAATCCATGCGGATGCTCTGCCTTACTCCTTTCCTGTCATGAAGTGACAAGCTTCTTGTGGGTATGGATGCTCATCAGTATGCCAAAACCCAGCAGCAGGGTCACCAGTGAAGTGCCGCCATAGCTGATGAGAGGCAGCGGCACGCCAACAACGGGCAGGATGCCGCTGACCATGCCGATATTGACGAATATATAGGTGAAGAATGTCAGGGTGATGCTGCCGGCCAGCAGTCGGCTGAAGGTATTTTGCGCTTGTGCTGCAATGATGAGCCCGCGGCCGATGATCAAGCTGAACAGCAGTAGTAGCAGCAAGTTCCCGAGCAGGCCAAATTCTTCGCCGAAAACGGCAAAAATAAAGTCTGTGGTGCGCTCCGGCAGGAAATCAAGCTGCGATTGTGTGCCATTAAGCCAGCCTTTGCCAGCAATGCCTCCCGAGCCGAGGGCGATGCTGGCCTGGATGGTGTGGTATCCGGCACCTAGTGGATCCTGGTAAGGGTCGAACAGAATCTCGATACGCCTGCGCTGGTAATCATGCAGCATGGACCAAAGGATGGGGGCCATGACGCCTATGCTGACGGCCGCGCCCATCAGCAGACGCCAGCTCAACCCGGCCAGGAACAGGACGTAGAACCCGGAAGCCGCAATCATGAGCGAGGTGCCGAGGTCGGGCTGCTTCATGATGAGGCCAACCGGCACGGCAAGCATGATGGCGCCGACCAGGTGATCCTTGATATTGGTGGCGGTATCGCGCCGGGAAAAATACCAGGCCAGCATCATGGGGACGGCGATCTTCAGCAACTCGGAAGGCTGTATCTTGGCTACGCCAATATGCAGCCAGCGTCGTGCACCATGGCTGATTTCTCCGAACAGGGCCACTCCCACCAGCAATACCACACCGATGACATAGGCCGGCAAGGCGATACGCTCCAATAGCTGAGGTGATACATTGGCGGCAATCCACATCAGGGTGACGGCTACGCAAATATTCACCATTTGCGCAGAAATCTTGTCCATGCTCTGCCCCGATGCGCTGTATAGCACACACAGCGCCACGATGATGGTGACAAGCAGGCATCCCATGAGAAAGCCGTCGATATGCTTGACCAGCCCCGACACCAACTTATTCAACATGGGTGTGCTCCTCTTCTTCCTGAGCGGCAGGAGCCGTCAGCGTGCTGGGTGTTTCCACAGGTGGCTGGCTGCCAGCAGGCTCTTTGCCCAACAGGTAATAATCCATGACGCGACGAGCAATCGGGCCTGCTGTCGAGCCACCGTGCTTGCCGTTTTCCACAATCACCGCGATGGCAATTTTGGGATCTTCCGCCGGTGCATACGTAATAAACAAGGCGTGATCGAGATGCCGTTCATGCAGCTTGCTCTCATTGTATTTCTCGTTTTGCTTGATGCCGACCACCTGGGCCGTGCCGGTCTTGGATGCCATCAGATAGGGGCTGTTGGCTCCCAGCTTGGCAGCAGTGCCGCCTGGCAAGGTGACATCCATCATGCCTTGCTTCACGATCTCGATGTTTTTCGGATGGAGTTTCACCTGGTCGACGATTTCGGGAGTAAGGGCATGAACCTTGCCGCTCTTGCTATCCTGGATCGCAGAAACCAGGCGCGGTTTCATTGCTGTGCCATTATTCGCAAGAATGGCAGTTGCGTGTGCCAGCTGCATGGGTGTGGCAAGCATATAACCTTGGCCGATGCCGACAATCACGGTTTCGCCTGGAAACCATGATTGCTTGAAGCGGCGGGCTTTCCATTCCGGGGTTGGTAACAGGCCGCCTATTTCGCCCTTGATGTCGATGCCGGATGGTTTGCCGAAACCAAAGTGGCTGACGAACGATGTCAGTTTTTCTATGCCCAGCTCCACTGCCAGACCGTAAAAGAATGTGTCGCAGGAGACGGCAATGGCTTTGCGCATATCAACCATGCCGTGGCCGCTTGGTTTCCAGTCGCGATAGCGGTGTGTGTTGCCGGGCAGCGTGAAGAATCCTGGATCACTGATGCTGAAAGGCGGCGCGCGTTTCCCCGCTTCAAGTCCTGCCATTGCCACGAATGGCTTGAAGGTGGAGCCGGGAGGGTAGACGCCACGCAGAGGACGGTTGATCAGCGGTTTGTCCAGGGATTCGTTGAGTTCTTTCCAGCTCTCGCTGTCTATGCCGTCGACAAACAGGTTGGGGTCATAGCCGGGTTGGCTGACATAAGCGAGCACTTCCCCTGAACTAGGCTCAATTGCGATCAGGGCGCCGCGATAGTCGCCGAAAGCTTCTTCCGCGATGCGTTGCAATTTGCTGTCTACCGAGAGAATGAGGTTGTTCCCTGGCACCGGTGCGGTGCTGGAAAGCACACGCACCGCATGGCCCGCAGCATCGGTTTCCACCTGCTGGAAGCCGGTAACGCCATGCAGTTGGGATTCGTAATACTGTTCCAGCCCGCTCTTGCCGATATGGTCAGAGCCCTTGTAATTCGAGAGGTTGCCACTTTCTGTAAGATTTTCCAGGTCTTTGTCGTTGATGCGGCCTATGTAGCCGACGATATGCGAGCCGGATTTACCTTGCGGATACTGGCGGAACAGGCGGGAGCGGATTTCCACGCCAGGCAGGCGGAAGCGGTTGACCGCGATCTTGGCGGCTTCCTCCTCGTTGAGGTGGGTGCGGATGGGTACACCCTCAAAACTGTGGGTTTGAGCCCGCAGTTTCTTGAAGCGCTTGCGGTCTTTGGCGCTCACTTCAATGAGTTTAGCCAGTTCCTCAATGGTTTCTTCCACATTGGTGGCGACTTTGGCAGGCGTGATTTCCAATGTGTAGACAAACGCGTTCTGGGCCAGCACCACCCCGTTGCGATCCAGGATCAGGCCACGGTTGGGCGCGATGGGGACCAGCGAAATGCGGTTGTTCTCCGCCATGGTCTGGTAATGGTCGTATTTCATGTGTTGCAGGAAATAAAAGCGTGCGATCAGAATGCCAAAACAGATAAGGACCAGTAATGCGCCGACCGCCAGGCGCGCACGAAAATCGTGCAGCTCTTTCTGGTAATTCTTGAGTTCTGAACGCCGGGACATCATGAATGTATCAGGCGCGTCCTGAGCGATGGTGAATACCCAGCCGGGTGAATGACACCAGTTGCCAGAGCAGGATGCCGCTGATGCTGGGCAGGAAATACTCCCAGCCTGGTAGCTCGCCGCCTGCGAACAGCTTGAGAATCAGGGTGGTGACCTGCGTGAACAGCAACAGCAGAAACACATAACCTGCTTGCTGCCAGACGTTGAACAATACCAGACGGCGCTGGTAGGTCACGGCGAAATAAGCTGTCAGGACGTAAGCGAGCGCAAACTGGCCGAAGAGGCCGCCGGAAATCAGATCCATGATCAACCCGGCAAACCATGCGGTGCCGATATTACACAGGTGCGGTGCGCGCAGAATCCAGTACAGCACGGTAATCAGGATAAACTCTGGACGGATGATCAACAGGTTGCCTGACCAGGGCAGGATTTGTAGTAGCAATGCCAGGACAAGCGACAGAAATATGGATTTGAAGCTAATTGTTGACATGGCGTTTGGCGGATGCGGGTTTCTTGGGCGGAGGCACCGGTTTTTTCAGGGTATTGGTATCCGCCGGACGGTCAGCTTGCGGAATACTGACCAGCAGAAGTTGCCTGTGCTGTTCGATACCAGCAAGCGGTTTGCCAATGATCTGGGCAAAGGGGGAGTTGTCGTGGGTAGTTACCTGGATGATTTCTGCTACCGCCAGGCCCGCAGGGTAAATGCCGTCGATACCTGAGGTGACAAGCTTGTCGCCCACCTGGATATCGACATTGGCAGGCAGCGAAGGCAGCTCTACCGTCGTCGTGCGGCCCCTGCCGAAGGCAATCGCCCGCAAGCCGTTGCGTTCCACCTGTACCGGCACGGAGAGGTCCTTGTCCGTAATCAGGGTGATTTCGCTGCTGAAAGGATAGACGCGTGTGACCTGGCCGATGACCCCGATTTCGTCAATGGCGGCCTGGCCCGGGAGGATGCCCTGGCGTGATCCAAGATTTACTACTACCTTATGGCTGAAAGGATCGCGCCCCATATGTAATATCTCCGCCAGACGCGCAGGCTGGCTGGAAACCTGCGCTGCGCCCAGCAGATTACGCAGACGTTCATTTTCGGCGCTGAGCGCTTTGAAGCGTTGCAGCTCGGCGGCATGCTCCAGCGCCTGGTCGCGCAATTGCCGGTTTTCGTCAGCGAGCGTGGTTTGCTGGTGCAAGTATTCCCCAGTATCCTCCACCAGGTTGCGCGGGGCATTCGCGATGATTTGCAAAGGATGCAGCAAGGCGACGAACCCCTGGCGGACCTCGACCAGGTAGTGCAGGCGGGCATCAGTGGCAATCAGCACCAGAGACAGCACGGCAAAAAGAAATAGCCGGGCCGTGGGGCTAGGGCCACGTACGAAAAAGCCGGTATGGTGTTGTTGTTCTAGGGCGCGTGGTGCCATCAGGAACTTGCAGTATCGCGTTCTGGTTGACGATCAGACAGAGAGAATAATCCTGCCAAGAATACAAAACAGGCCATGGGTGCATGGCCTGTCAGAATGTTGTGTTGTACTAGTTTATTCGTAGGCAAATACATTGCCTAGTTTATCCATTTCTTCCAGCGCGCGGCCACAGCCGCGGGCCACGCAACTCAACGGATCTTCTGCCACGATCACCGGTAGGCCGGTTTCCTCCAGCAGCAGGCGGTCGAGGTCACGCAGCAATGCGCCGCCGCCAGTCAATACCATGCCTTTTTCGGCAATATCGGCGCCAAGTTCGGGAGGAGTTTGTTCCAGCGCGGATTTCACGGCACCGACAATTGCATTCAATGGCTCGGTCAATGCTTCCAGGATTTCGTTGCTGGAAATCGTGAATTTGCGCGGCAGGCCTTCTGCCAGATTGCGGCCGGTGACTTCCAGCTCGAGCACTTCAGAGCCAGGGAAGGCGGAACCGATTTGCTTCTTGATCAATTCGGCGGTTGGTTCGGAAATCTGCATGCCATAGTTGCGGCGGATGTAGTCGATGATGGCCTGGTCGAACTTGTCGCCGCCCACGCGCTCGGATTTGGCATAAACGATGCCACCCAGCGAGATCACGCCGACTTCTGTCGTGCCGCCGCCGATGTCAACTACCATGGAACCGGTTGCTTCAGCCACCGGCATGTTGGCGCCGATCGCGGCCGCCATCGGCTCCTCGATCAGGTGCACCTGGCGCGCGCCAGCCATTTCGGCGGATTCCTTGATCGCGCGACGTTCCACCTGAGTGGAGCCCACCGGCACGCAGATAATGATGCGCGGGTTGGGGCTGAACAGTCGGGATTCGTGGATCTTACGGATGAAATATTTGAGCATCTGCTCGGTGATGGTGAAGTCGGCAATCACACCGTCCTTCATTGGGCGGATCGCAGTAATATTGGTTGGCGCCCGACCCAGCATGCGCTTGGCTTCCAGGCCGACGGCAAGCAAAGTCTTCTTGCCGGTGGGACCACCTTCCTGGCGGATAGCCACTACGGAAGGTTCGTCAAGCACGATGCCTTTGCCGCGTACATAAATGAGGGTATTTGCTGTGCCAAGGTCAATGGCGAGATCGTTGGAAAAGTAACTGTTTAAAAGACCGAACATTATTTGTATCCTGACGAGCAGTCGTGGTGGCGGAAGCCATGAGTCACGGCTGAAGGTGTGCGTAAAATCAAGGTATAATACCTGATATCTAATAGAAATTTAAGATTTGGATTCATTAAATGTCACTTACTACGAATGACGTCAAAAGGATAGCTTACCTGGCACGACTCGCTATCAGCGAGGAGGAGGCTGAGGCAACATTGGCCAAGCTTTCCGGCATTCTTGGGTTGATTGAGGAAATGCAGGCCGTGGACACCGCAGGCATCGCTCCCATGTCGCATTCACAGGATGTCACCCAGCGCTTGCGCGAAGATGCTGTCACGGAACACAACCAGCGCGATCTGCTGCAATCGATTGCCCCCGCCGTCGAGAACGGCCTGTATCTTGTCCCCAAAGTCATTGAATAAGCTTTCTCATGATCAATCAAAGTTTGAAGTGCCTGGCCAGCAAGCTGGCCAGCAAGGAAATTTCCAGTGTTGAGTTGACGCAGGAATACCTCAACCGCATTGCCCGGTTCAATCCCGATATCAACGCCTATATCACCGTCGAGCCTGAAATGAGCCTGGCACAGGCGCGTGCTGCCGATCAGCGGCTCGCCAGTGGCGATGCCAGCGCCTTGACCGGCATCCCGATCGCGCAGAAGGATATTTTCTGCACCAAAGGTTGGAAAACCACTTGCGGCTCGCGCATGCTGGATAACTTCATCGCTCCTTACGATGCGGGCATCGTGGAAAGGTTCAATGCGGCAGGTGCCGTGAATCTGGGCAAGACCAATATGGACGAGTTCGCCATGGGTTCCTCCAACGAAACTTCCTATTTCGGCAAGGTGCAAAATCCATGGGATAGAAGCCGGGTGCCCGGCGGCAGCTCCGGCGGCAGTGCTGCTGCTGTGGCAGCGCGTTTATGTGCAGCGGCAACAGGCAGCGACACCGGAGGCTCCATCCGCCAGCCAGCTTCGCTCTGTGGTTTGTCCGGGCTCAAGCCTACCTATGGCCTGGCTTCCCGCTACGGCATGATCGCCTTTGCTTCTAGTCTGGATCAGGCGGGGCCGATGGCGCACTCTTGCGAGGACATGGCGTTGATGATGAACGTGATGACCGGCTTCGACGAGCGCGATTCCACCAGCTTGCAACGCGAAAAAGAAGACTACACCCGCGACCTCGGCAAATCATTGGCAGGACTGCGCGTTGGCTTGCCCAAGGAATATTTCGCCGAAGGGCTGGATGCTGGCGTGGCGAAAGTGATTGAAACAGCCATCGCAGAATACCGCAAACTGGGTGCGGAAATCGTCGAGGTCAGTCTGCCCAACACCATGCTCTCCATCCCGGTCTATTACGTGCTCGCGCCCGCCGAGGCTTCCAGTAATCTGTCGCGCTACGACGGCGTGCGCTTCGGCCATCGCGCCGCCGAGTACGACGACCTGATGGACATGTACTGCAAGAGTCGCGCGGAAGGCTTTGGCGCGGAGGTGAAGCGCCGCATCCTGATCGGTACCTATGTGCTCAGCGCTGGCTATTACGACGCTTATTACCTCAAGGCGCAGCAGATTCGCCGCCTGATTGCCGAGGATTTCGCGCGTGCTTTCGAGCAATGCGACCTCATCCTTGGCCCGACCGCACCTTCCACTGCCTTCAAGTCCGGCGAGAAGGCGGACGATCCCGTGTCTATGTACCTGCAGGATATCTACACCATTGCCGTCAACCTCGCCGGATTGCCGGGCATGAGCATTCCTGCCGGGTTCGCGACCGCTGCTGATGGCGTCGAGCTGCCGGTCGGCTTGCAGATCATCGGCAACTATTTCGACGAAGCGCGCATGCTCAACGCCGGGCATGCCTATCAACAGGTCACAGACTGGCATACCCGCATGCCTGAAGGAATTGCATCATGAGTAGTTGGGAAGTCGTCATCGGGCTGGAGACGCACGTCCAGCTTAATACCAAATCCAAGATTTTCTCCGGCAGCAGCACCGCGTTTGGCGCGGAGCCCAATACCCAGGCCAACGTGGTCGATATTGCCTTGCCCGGCGTATTGCCTGTACTCAACAAGGAAGCCGTGCAATGCGCCATCCGCTTCGGCCTCGCTGTGGATGCCGAGATTGCGCCGCGCTCGGTGTTCGCGCGTAAGAACTACTTCTATCCTGACCTGCCCAAGGGCTACCAGATCAGCCAGTACGAACTGCCCGTTGTAGGCAAGGGCGCGCTGACCATCCAGGTCGGCGACACGGAGAAAACCATCAACATCACCCGCGCCCATCTTGAAGAAGACGCGGGCAAGTCCGTGCATGGCGCCAGCCCTGGCCAATCCGGCATCGACCTCAACCGCGCCGGCACGCCGCTGCTGGAAATCGTCACCGAGCCGGACATGCGTTCCGCCGCCGAGGCTGTGGCCTACGCGCGCAAGCTGCACGAGCTGGTGCAGTGGATCAATATCTGCGACGGCAATATGCAGGAAGGCAGCTTCCGCTGCGACGTTAACGTCTCCGTGCGCCGCAAGGGCGAGGAAAAGTTAGGCACGCGCCGCGAAATCAAGAACCTCAACTCCTTCCGCTTCATGCAGCAGGCGATCGAGTACGAAACCCGCTGGCAGATCGAGACGCTGGAAGACGGCGGCAAGATCGAGCAGGCCACCGTGCTGTTCAATCCCGATACCGGTGAAACTCGCGCCATGCGCAGCAAGGAAGAAGCCAACGATTACCGCTACTTCCCCGATCCCGACTTGCTGCCATTGGCGATTTCCGCCGAGGATATCGACGCCATCCGTGTTACCTTGCCGGAGCTGCCCTCCGCGATGAAGGCGCGCTTCGAGCGCGACCACGGCCTGTCGGCCTATGATGCTGCTGCGCTGACCGCCTCATGTGCGATTGCCGACTATTTTACGGCAACCCTGCATGCATTCGGTGGCGAAGCCAAGCTGGCCGCCAACTGGGTCATGGGCAATGTCAGTGCCAAGCTCAACGAGGAAGGCAGAGAAATTGCAGATGCGCCGGTTTCGCCAGTTTTGCTGGCGGGCCTGCTAAAACGCATTGCCGACAACACCATCTCCAGCAAGATCGCCAAGGATGTATTCGAGGCGATGTGGGCAGGCGAGGGCGATGCGGACGCCATCATCGAGCGCAAGGGCCTGAAGCAGGTGACTGACACTGGCGCGATCGAGGCGATCGTGGATGAAGTCCTGGCAGCCAATGCCGCCATGGTGGAAGAGTTCCGCGCGGGCAAGGACAAAGCCTTCAACGCGCTGGTGGGTCAGGCCATGAAAGCCTCCAAAGGCAAGGCTAATCCAGCGAAGGTGAATGAGATATTGAAGCGCAAGCTGGCTGGTTGATTTCACCTAATCTCATGAAATACCGGGCTTGGCCCGGTATTTTTTTGCCTCAATCTACATGTAATGCCATATTTGATTCAGTATCTCGACCCCTCAATCTGAGGATGGTCGGATAAGCAATCTCAGCGTGACGGCGGCTGGCTTTCACTGGCAGGTGGATTGGATTTCAGCTCGATAAAGCGTTTTTTGTCATTTTCGAATCGCTGGCGCGTGGCGTCCATGTGTTGCTTGCGTTCGGCGATTTGTTCATTGATGCGGTCAAGATGCAAGCTGGCGGTTTTGTGGTCTGCCTTGATTTCCTCGGGAACCGGCTTGCCGCGCTTGGCGTAGCCCGCTTGGGTCTGGCTGAGTGCTTGCAGGCGCGAAGTGGCATTGATCTTGTGCTGCTCCAGGCTTTCCAGCATCACCTGGTCCATTTGCATGTTGCGTTCGCGGGCGAGGTCGATTTCCTGTTTCGAACTGTATACTGCCTGCAAGGTTCTGTCGCGCCTGCTTTGTTCGCTTTCCTTGCCGCTGGAAGCGTCTGTAGCCGGGGCATTCTGAGGCAGCCCGCGCTCGTTGATGCTGCTTTGCTTGCCTGCATACTGCGGCGGCACCGTGTCGCCGTAATGGGTGACGCCATGCTCATCCACCCATTTCATGATCCTGGCTTTTCCAGCTTCCGGGGCAGCCCAACTACTGGTGATGTTGAGCATCAGCAGCATGAGTGCCATGCTGATTGCAGGCATTCGCGATGTGCGGGCCATGCCTTGGTTTCCTCTCTGGATTAGGTTTGTTGTCAGGCAGGGTGTAACTATCGCACGAATTTGCGCCGGATCATACCATCAGCGTTGCTGCTGCGATCTGCCGCCATTGCGCCAGCTTGACCTCTTTTTTGATGGAAGCGTTGGCGGGGCTGGTGGAAGGCAGCTTGTGGAATTGCAGGCGCGCCGGGATGGCTTGCTGTTTGAGCACATGGCGGCGGAAGGCTTGCTCGGCCTTGCTGCCGTTGAAGAAGATATGGTGAATATGCGGCGCATGCGCGAACAGGCTGCCGAAATCGTTGGCAACGATGGAGTTTTCCGTAATATCGCCATCCAGGCTCCCGGCGCGAAAGCATTCCTTCAATACATCCCAGATGCCGACTCCGTACTGCTGCATCAACACCAGCCTGTCCGGATATGTGGTATCTGCGGGAATATTGAAAATAGCGGACATGAACGGCCAGAACAGGTTTTGCGGATGGGCGTAGTATTGCTGCATTTCCAGCGAGCGCCTGCCGGGCATGGAGCCCAGAATCAATACCCGGCAGTTGGCGTTGATGGCTGGCGGAAAACTGTGTACCAGCATGATGTGCGGCGGGTGTGGTTTATTCCACGCCGTAAGTAGTGCGGTAGGCAGCAATCGCGGCACGGTATTGCGCGAGTTCGCTGCTTTGGTCGAGATAGGCGATCAGGTCGCGCAGGCTGGCAATGCTGATGACGGGCAGCTGATGCTGCTGTTCCACTTCCTGCACGGCGGAAAGCGCGCCCAGGCCGCGTTCCTGGCGGTCGAGCGCGATGGCGACGCCGCACGGGGTTGCGCCGCTCGCGGTGATGATGTTGACCGATTCGCGTACCGAGGTGCCGGCGGAAATTACGTCGTCCACGATCAGCACCCGGCCATGCAGCGGCGCGCCGACGATGCTGCCGCCTTCGCCGTGGTCCTTGGCTTCCTTGCGGTTGAAAGCATAGGGCACGTTGCGGCCTTGCCGCGCCAGCGCGATGACGATGCTGGCGGCGAGCGTGATGCCCTTGTAGGCCGGGCCGAACAGCATATCGAACTGCACGCCGGAACGCAGGATGGCGGCAGCATAGAATTCACCCAGGCGCATCAGGCTCTCACCATCGTTGAATAGCCCGGCGTTGAAGAAGTAGGGGCTGAGGCGTCCGGCCTTGGTAGTGAACTCGCCAAAACGTAAAACCTGCTTTTGGATGGCGAATTGGATAAAATCCTGGGTTGAATCTGACATGGCATGAAGAAGAAAGGTTGTAGTGTTGCGTATTATATCCGTGAATCTCAATGGCATCCGCTCGGCGGCCAGCAAAGGCTTTTATCCGTGGATGCAGAAGCAAGGGGCCGACATCGTTTGCCTGCAGGAACTGAAGGCGCAGGAGGCCGACATGACGCCGGAAATGCTGCAGCCGGAAGGCTATTACGGGTATTTCCATTACGCTGATAAAAAAGGGTACAGCGGGGTCGGCATCTATTCCAGGCAAAAGGCCGATGCAGTGATCGTCGGCTTGGGCATCCCCGATATCGATAGCGAGGGACGCTACTTGGAAACACGCTACGGCAACTTGAGCGTGGTGTCGCTCTACCTCCCTTCGGGCTCCAGCGGCGCAGAGCGCCAGGCATTCAAGTTCAGCGTCATGGAACGCTTCATGCCGCACCTGGAATCCTTGATCCGCGACGGACGCGACGTGGTGATCTGCGGCGACTGGAACATCGCTCATCAGGAGGCCGACCTCAAGAACTGGCGCGGCAACCGCAAGAATTCCGGCTTCCTGCCCGAGGAGCGCGGCTGGCTCACCGACCTGTTCGGACGCGTGGGCTGGGTGGACGTCTACCGCCTGCTGCACCCGGACACTACCGATGCCTGTTACACTTGGTGGAGTAATCGCGGCCAGGCCTGGGCCAAGAATGTAGGTTGGCGCATCGATTACCAGATCGCCACGCCTGCCTTCGCAGCCAAAGCAGTGAGTGCTTCCATCTACAAGGACGAACGTTTCAGTGACCATGCGCCACTGACCGTCGATTATCAATAAGGCAACAGCCGCTTTCGGGATAGAAACATGAGCAAGCAAGACTGGGTGGATACCCTGAAAGCAATAGCCAGCGGACGCATGCTGGTCGCGCTCATGATGGGGTTCGCCTCCGGCCTGCCGTTGCTGCTCACGGGCTCGACCATGCAGGCCTGGCTCAAGGATTCCGGCGTCGACCTCGCCATGATAGGCGCGGCAGCGGTAATCGGCTTGCCGTATACGCTCAAGTTTCTCTGGGCGCCAGTGTTCGATCGCTATACTCTACCCTTGCTCGGGCGGCGGCGCGGATGGCTCGCCCTGAGCCAATTGGCGCTGGTGCTGGCCTTGCTGGCCCTGAGCCTGAGCAATCCCGCCAGCAGCCTGTGGGGTGTGGCGTGTGCCGCTTTGCTGGTGACATTTTTTTCCGCCTCGCAGGATATCGTGATTGACGCCTACCGTCGCGAAAGCCTGAGCGACCGCGAGCTCGGGCTGGGCTCGGCCATGTTCGTGAATGGTTACCGCGTGGGCATGCTGCTTGCAGGCGGTGGCGGCTTGATACTTGCAGACCTGCTTACCTTTCCAAAAATGTATCAGCTCATGGCCTTGTTCATGGTCTTGTGCATCGTGGTGACGCTGGTATCGCCAGAACCGGCGGAGGCTTCAGGCAAGCCGCGCACCTTACGCGAAGCGGTTATCGAACCGTTCCTGGAGTTTTTCCAGCGGCCCGAGGCGATAGCCATCCTGGCGTTCATCCTGCTCTACAAGCTGGGCGATACCCTGGCTTCGGCCATCAATGTGCCGTTCTACCTCGATCTCGGCTTCAGCAAGAGCGAGATCGGCGCGATTGCCAAGCTGTTCGGCTTCTGGGCCACGCTGATCGGCGGCACGCTGGGCGGGATATGGATTTTGCGCATCGGCCTCTATCGTTCGCTCTGGCTGTTCGGCTTCCTGCAGATGGCATCCACCTTCGGCTTCGTGCTGCTGGCGCAGACAGGGTACAACCTGCCCATGCTGACCGGCGTGATCGCCGTGGAGAACTTCACGGGCGGCCTGGGCACGGCAGCCTTCGTCGGCTTCATGGGCGCGATGACCGACCGGCGCTTCACCGCTACCCAATATGCGTTGCTCTCCAGCCTCATGGGCGTGCCGCGTGTAATCCTCTCCACGCCAACTGGCTGGATGGCAGGCGAGATGGGTTGGACCATGTTCTTCATCCTCTGCACCGTGCTGGCGATTCCAGGGCTGGTGATGATACGCCGCTTCAAGGACTGGGAAGGCCGTGCCGGAGCTTAGCCTATTCGCGGCACTTCTGGTCGGCCTGTTGGGAGGCGGCCACTGCGTCGGCATGTGCGGCGGCATTGTCAGTGCCGTCAGCCTGAGCATGCCGGGCAGCCGCCCGCAATGGCGTTTGTTGCTGGCATATAACCTGGGGCGCATTGCGAGCTATACGCTGGCTGGCGTCATCGCGGGCGCCGTCGGCGCCAGCAGCCTCTTCCTGCAGCATTTGCTGCCGGTCGGCAAAGTGCTGTATGCCCTCGCCAACATCATGCTGATCCTGCTCGGACTGTACTTGGCCAATTTCTGGCATGGCGTGCTGGTGCTGGAACGGGTGGGCGCCTCGGTATGGAAAAGGCTGCAACCGCTCAGCAAGCGCTGGTTGCCAGTGCGCACCGTATTGCAGGCGGGTATGCTTGGCACCATCTGGGGTTGGCTGCCTTGCGGTCTGGTCTACAGCGTGCTGATCGCGGCACTCGCTACTGCAAGCCCATTGCAGGGCGGGCTACTGATGTTATCGTTCGGGCTGGGGACTTTGCCAACCCTGATGGCGATGGGCATGGCGGCGGTGAAGCTCAAGGCGTGGTTGCAGCGGCCTTGGCTGCGCAGGTTGAGCGGGTTGCTGGTGTTGCTGTTTGGGGTGGTGGGCTTGATTCGTCTTTGGGTGTGAGCGTGGATTCAAGCCATCTGTTTTAAAACCTGTTCATGATCTTTTCATGGAGTTGCATGGCTTCACACGCATTCGTGTCAGAGTGCAGCTTTAGTAGGGTGTACTCGCCTGTCAAGGCGGTACGCCGTATTTACCGGCAACTATCGGTTGGGTATTTCTCGCATGATGGTTGGGTATTGCCATGCCGCCTTTGCTTTGGTTACTTTCATTTGGCGAAGCAAATGAAAGTAACCAAAGCAAAGGCAGACCCCGGAGTCTGCGCCGGGAGCTCAGCTCCCGGTACCCTGCGTTGCTCAATCTGTCGGGGCGCTTGCTGAACTCGCTACGCTCACACAGACGCAAGCGCTTTATCCAGACAGATTTCCGCTACTTGGCGCAGCCAGACGGGGCAAGGTCAAACCCAACCTATCTTTGGCATCGCTATGCTTGCCATTGGTCTTGTGGGGCTTGCCCCAATCTCTTAATTGATTGTCATGCCGGGCTACGCCCCGGCACCGTCATCATCACGAGATTCCGGCTCAGGGCTGGGATGGCAAGGGATGAAAACGCCGGGCCAACCCACGAAAATTGGGATGACAGCAGGTCGCTGCCGTTCTCAGTAGCTGATCGGCCAAGCCGCTTCAAAGCGGTAAATCGCCAGGCTGCCCAGCAGGTTGGGCATGAAGTTTACCGTGTCTCCCTCATTGATGACGATGCGGTCGGTGATGCGGATGTTCATCTTGGCGCACAGCGCCTCGAAATCGTCGATGGTGCACAGGTGCAGGTTGGGGGTGTTGTACCACTGGTGCGGAATGTTCTCGGAAACCGGCATGTGTCCTGCCATGAGCTGGATGCGGTGCCGCCAGTAGCCGAAATTGGGGAAGGTGATGATGCCTTGCTTGCCCACACGCAGCATCTCGCGCAGCACGCCCTCGGTGTTGACCATGGCCTGCAGGGTCTGCGAGAGGATGACGTAATCGAAGGAGAGCGAATCGAACCCTGCCAGTCCGGCTTCCAGGTCCATCTGGATCACGTTCACGCCGTTGCCGATGCAGGCCAGCACGTTGCGGTCATCCTTGTCCACACCGTAGCCTTTGACTTCCAGCTTTTCCCGCAGGAAAGAGAGCAGGGAGCCGTTGCCGCAACCCAGGTCCAGCACCTTGGACTTGGGCTGTATCCAATTGGAGATCAGCGCAAAGTCGTGACGCTTTGCGGCTTCTTTTGCTATTTCAGTACTCATGCGCTGGCTCCGGTATCAATCTTGTCGAGATAGGCGCGCAAAATCTGGTGGTAGTGCGGGTCTGGCATCAGGAAGGCGTCGTGGCCGTGCGCCGCCGTGACTTCTGCGTAGCTCACGCTCAATTCGTTGTCCAGCAGCGCCTTGACGATCTCGCGCGAGCGCGCGGGCGAGAAGCGCCAATCGCTGGTGAAGGACACCACGAGAAAATCCGCCTTGGCTTTTGCCAACGCCAGGCTGAGGTCGCCGCCGTGCGCGAAGGCCGGGTCGAAGTAATCAAGCACTTTGGTCATGCGCAGGTAGCTGTTGGCGTCGAAGGCCGTGGCGAACTTGTCGCCCTGGTAGCGCAGGTAGGATTCCATCTCGAATTCCACCTCGAAGTTATATTTCAGGCTGCCGTCGCGTAGCTTGCGGCCGAACTTGGCGCCCATCGCGTCATCGGACAGGTAGGTGATATGCCCAAGCATGCGCGCGATGCGCAGGCCGCGGTTGGGGATGGCCTGATGTTCGTAGTAATCACCATTGTAGAACTCGGGATCGGTCATGATGGCCTGGCGCGCGACCTCGTTGAATGCCAGGTTCTGCGCCGTCAGGTTGGGCGCCGAGGCGATCACCAGCGCGTGGCGCACGCGGTCGGGGTAATCCAGCGTCCACTGCATGGCCTGCATGCCACCCAGGCTGCCGCCGACGACGGCTGCCAGTTGCTGGATGCCCAATTTGTCGAGCAGCATGGTCTGCGACTTGACCCAATCCTCCACCGTTACCATGGGGAACTGCGAGCCCCAGGGCTTGCCTGTGGCCGGATTGATGCTGGCCGGGCCGGTGCTGCCATGGCAGCCGCCCAGATTGTTGAGCGCGATCACGAAAAACTTGTTGGTATCCAGCGGTTTGCCGGGACCGATCAGGTTATCCCACCAGCCCGGATATTTGTCGCTTTCCTGGTGTTTGCCTGCGGCATGATGGTTGCCCGAGAGCGCATGGCAGATCAGGACGGCATTGGATTTTCCGCTGTTCAGCGTGCCGTAGGTTTCATAGATGAGGTCGAACGTAGGTAGCACTTCACCACTTTTCAGGGTGAGCGCTTGCTGGAAATGAGCGGTTTGCGGCGCGACGATGCCGACGGATGAAGAATCTTGCATGGGTGCGATTATACTATGCCTTATGTCAGCTCATCATATCCCACGAGCGGGTTCTGTGCTTGCCGCTTACCAAGGAATCTCACCGCAAATAGGGAGGGAAGTTTACATTCATCCTTCCGCTGTCGTCATCGGCGATGTCGTGCTGGGCGATCATGCCTCGGTCTGGCCCGGCACGGTGATCCGCGGCGACGTCAACCATATCCGTATCGGCGAGGGTAGCAATATCCAGGACGCCTCCGTTCTGCATGTCAGCCATAAATCAAGCTGGGAGCCGGAAGGCTGTCCCTTGATCGTCGGGCGCAACGTCACCGTGGGGCATAAAGTCATCCTGCACGGCTGCACATTGGAGGACGAATGCCTGATCGGCATGGGCAGCATCGTCATGGATAAGGTCATCGTGCAGAAGCACGTATTACTCGGCGCTGGCAGCCTGGTGCCTGAGGGCAAAGTGCTGGAAAGCGGCTTTCTCTATCTCGGCAGCCCGGCGAAAAAGATCAGGCCGCTCACGGAAAAGGAAATCGCTCATTTCATGTATTCCGCGCAGCATTACATGCGGCTCAAGCAGCAATATCTCGCGGCCTGATTTCTTCCCTGAAAAATCAATAAAATGGCCAATCTGTTCAAGGGGCTGTTCGACTCCCGGCAGCACATGTTGCTCGTTTTTCTGCGCTTGCAATGGTTTTTTCGGCCAGAACCTTGAAGCTGTCATTGCGGACTTGATCCGTAATCTTGTATGGTTCATCATCGTGCGGCGTACTGCCTTTGACAAGGCGAGTACGCCCGCGAGCTGAGCGAGAAAAACATATCAAAGATGCGTTCTAAAGAAATGCCTAATTGGGTATTGGCGTGTTATGTGCTACAGGGGGGAAAATGAGTGTTACGAGACGAGCATTACTCTTGAGGTTAATTGGGATAGTAACCATATTACTTCCTTTTGAAAGTGAGGCAAGGCGTGGCCGGGGCGTTAGAGTAAATGGACGGGGTCTTCGCGCTGGTGCAAAGCATTCTGGCCCAGTACTTACGCGCGACCAGCTTAGGCAGTGTATTAAGGAGCAGAATAACATTAATGCACAGAATGAGGCTGTAAATAAAATGCAAGTGGCGCTTGGGGAAAGTGAGGCTAAGATCAACAATTTAGAGCGCCGTATCGCTGCGATGAAACCTCATGTCGATGTGTACAACCAAAAATCAGTAGATTCTTTTAACAAACTGATCAATGAACATAAACAGTTTGTGAATGCATATAACTCAAAGCTGCCAACAATAAATGCGCACCTAGATGACATAAATTCCGCAGTAGACAGATTCAATAAAAGTTGTGCAGAACATGCGTACTATGAACATGATATGGCAGCAGTGCTTGATGGGAAGTAGTTTATATAGAGTTTATTTTTTCACGATAAAAATGGGACCCTGAAAGTTGAGCGCCGCATTTCTTTCGAAGAAATTGTTCTCGCGATTGAAGCAAATGGTTTATTGGATCAATTACGCCCCCGAACCCGGAGAAATACCCCAATCAGTTCGTTCTTGTGGTGGCGCTTGATGGTTATGTTTATTTGGTGCCTTACGTTGAAGAACCCGACTACTTTTTCTTGAAGACCGTGATTCCCAGCAGAAAGGCCACGCGAGATTATTTAAGGAACAACCCCGATGAAAAAGCTTGATGCCTACGAGGATGAACTCCTGAGTGCTTATGAAAAGGGAGAACTTAAATCCACTTCCCCTTCAAAAGCTGATCTGACAAAATTCAAAGCAGCGGCTACTGCAACTTTTATTAAGGATAGACGAATTAACATCCGGCTATCTTCGCCAGACCTGATGGATATTCAGGCGCGAGCTTTGGAGGAAGGTATCCCTTACCAGACGTTTATTGCCAGCGTGTTACATAAATACGCTTCTGGCCGCTTGGTTGAAAAAGCATCCAGCCTAACCCCGCGCTCAACTGGACGCACCAACAAGCGGCGCTCTGGTTAGCTTGCACGTTGGCATTTATGGAAAAGCACTGGATCGACTACGCAACAGCTATTGGATCGGCATTGACGCCGATCCTTGTTCTTCTGCTAACCGGAGTTGGGTGGCATATAAAGTCAAAGCTAGAGCGCAATCGCGACGAGGGATCGAAGGCGCAGGCTCGAATTCGAGAGCTTGAAGACAAGCTTCGTGCTGACCGAATTGAGACATACAACCAACTCCTTGAACCGTTCTTCATTCTTTTTGCTACGGATGCAATTTTTGACAATGATCCAAAATTCAAAGGCAAAAATAAAGAACAGCTCTCCATTGGGAAGATGCTAACGGTCGAATATCGAAAGGTAGGCTTTAAGCTATCGTTGGTGGCAGATGATGCGGTAGTTCGTGCCTATAACAAGCTCATGCAATTCTTCTACAAAGGAGAGCATGAAGAATTGTCCGGTGATGAGTTGCTAATCAAAACATCTCAGTGGATAAAACTTCTATCTGAATTGCTGCTAGAAATTCGTAAGAGTATGGGAAATCAACATACGTCTTTGACCAATTGGGAGATGATCGAATGGTTTATGAGCGATGCAGATGCAATGCGTGAGCTAAGCTAGCGTAGGGCGTACTCGCCTTGTCAAAGGCAGTGCGCCGTATTTATTACTTCATATATTCCTGTATTCCCAAACTAATCAACCCGCCCCAACGTCACCCTTTCATGTCCCGCCAGATCAGTCACTGTGCTGATGCTGGTGAAGCCATGCTGTTGCAGAATGTCGCGCACCGCAGTGCCTTGCTGGTAGCCATGTTCTAGCATGAGCCAGCCGCCGGGATTGAGGTGGCCGGCGGCCTGGCTGCTGATGGAGCGGATGTCATCCAAGCCGTCTGCGCCGGAAGCCAGCGCGGTGATGGGTTCAAAGCGCAGGTCGCCTTGTTGCAAATGCGGGTCGCCGGTTTCGATGTAGGGCGGGTTGCTGACGATGAGGTCGAAGCGTTGGCCTTGCACGGCGCTGTACCAGTCGCTGTGCAGTGCGGTGACGTTGCGGGCGGCGAGGCGCTGGATGTTTTCTTTGGCCACTGCCAGCGCTTCGTGGGAGAAATCCACGATGACTACCTGGCTGAGCGGGCGTTCCAACGCCAGTGTGATGCCGATGGCGCCGGTGCCGGTGCCGAGGTCAAGCATGCGGCAGGGCTGGTTTGCAGGGGTCTTTTCCAGCGCGGTTTCGATGAGGATTTCCGTGTCGGGGCGCGGGATGAGTGTGGCAGGGGTGACCTTGAATTCGCGACCGAAGAATTCGCGCTGGCCGAGGATGTGGGCGATTGGTTCTCCGGCGATGCGCCTGGCGAGCAGGGATTCAAAAGACTGCCGCAAGGTGTCTGTCACGGGTTCGTCGCCGTGGGCGATCAGCCAGGCGTGGCTGACGTTGCCCAATGCATGGCACAGCAAGGCGCGGACTTCGATGCGTGTTTCGGCGGGTTCCAGGTGGCTGGCCTGTTGCAGGCGCTTGCTGGCGCAGGCGGCCAGGTTCTGCAGTTTCGCCATGAGAGTGCTAGTGGCGATAGCGCCAAAGGATGGCGACGACCAGCAGGTTGGTCAAGAAGACGCTCAAGCCCGGCCAACTGAAATGTGCGAGCAGTTCCAGGATTTCAAACGGCAGGTACAGGCCCGCGCTGGCGATGCCGAGTATCACCGCCCAATGGCGGCCCACCCATAGGCCGTAGGCTTCGATCAGGCGGATGGCCGAGTAGAACAGGGCGCCGAACGCCAGGGCGAGTATTCTGGGTTCCGTGAGGTGGGAGCCGAGTTCGAGCAGGATGCGCGGGTAGTGCCTGGCGGGGTTGAGGTGCAGGTGGCGGATGATGGATTCCACCCATGCCTGCCAGTCCGCGTTGATGTAGCGGAACAGCGCCAGCGAGGCGGCGAGCACCATCACGCCCTTGCTGGCCTCGAACAGGGCGACGGTGCGGACGCTGGCCGCCATCGTCAATTGTCCTCGCCCATGGCGGCCAAGAGGTCAGCCTGGTGTTCGGCGGCAAGCGTGTTGATGAGCTCGTCCATGTCGCCCTCGGTGATTGCGTCGATCTTGTATAGGGTGAGGTTGATGCGGTGGTCGGTAATGCGGCCTTGCGGGTAATTGTAGGTGCGTATGCGCTCACTGCGGTCGCCGGAGCCGATCAGGCTGCGGCGCTCGCTGGCGATCTTGCTCTGCTGCTCGTCCAGTTGCTTGGCCTTGATGCGCGCGGCGAGCACTTGCATGGCTTGTGCCTTGTTGGAGTGCTGGCTGCGGCCGTCCTGACATTCCACCACGATGCCGGTGGGGAAGTGGGTGATGCGCACGGCGGAATCGGTCTTGTTGATGTGCTGACCGCCGGCGCCGGAAGCGCGGAAGGTGTCGATGCGGATGTCAGCCGGGTTGATGGTGATATCGCTGACCTCATCGACTTCCGGCAGCACCGCCACGGTGCAGGCCGAGGTGTGGATGCGGCCCTGGGTTTCGGTTTCCGGCACGCGTTGTACGCGGTGACCGCCCGATTCGAACTTGAGCTTGGAGTAGGCGCCGAAGCCCTCGATCTTGGCGATGATTTCCTTGTAGCCGCCGACTTCGGATTCGCTGGCGGAGACGATTTCCACCTTCCAGCGCTGGCGTTCCGCATAGCGTGAATACATGCGGAACAAGTCGCCCGCGAACAGCGCGGATTCGTCGCCGCCAGTGCCAGCGCGGATTTCCAGGAAGATGTTGCGCTCGTCGTTGGGGTCCTTGGGCAGCAGCAGCTTCTGCAGTTCGGCCGCGATGTCTTCCAGCTTCTGTTTGCTGTTGTCGATTTCTTCCTGCGCGAATTCCTTCATTTCAGGGTCGGACAGCATCGATTGCGCCTCCTTGAGGTCGCTTTCCGCCTGCTGGTAGGCGCGGAATTGCTCGGCGATGGGCGTGATTTCGGCATGCTCGCGCGAAATCTTGCGATAGTTGTCCATATCGCTGGTGGCATCCTCGCTCGACAACAGGCGATTGAGTTCATCCAGGCGCTCGCTCAGGGTGGCGAGCTTTTTGATCATTGAAGGTTTCATTGCGCAAAAAGTGAAAGGCTAGAGTGTGGGTTGGCTTATTGATGAATCTGGTAAAGCTGGCGCAGCATGGCTTCCAGCTGGTCGCGGTCTTCGGCGTTGGCACTGTTGAGGGCATGGCTGGGGCCGTGCAGCAGCTTGTTGGTCAGGGCATTGCTCAATGCTTCCAGCACCTGGGCCGGGTCTTCGCCACGCGCCAGCAGCTTGTGCGCCTTGTCCAGCTCGTTCAGGCGGTATTGCTCGGCCTGCTCGCGTAGGGCGCGGATGGTTGGCACGGCGCTGCGCGTCTTGAGCCAATGCATGAAGTTTTCCACGCGCATGTCGATGATGGTTTCGGCTTCGGCAGCGGCTTCCTGGCGGTTCTCGATGCCTTCCTGCACCACTTGCGCGAGATCGTCCACGGTGTATAGGAATACGTCTGCCAGGTTGCCGGCTTCCGGCTCGATATCGCGCGGCACGGCCAGGTCGACCATGAACATGGGCTTGTGCTTGCGCGCGCGGATGGCGCGTTCCACCATGCCCAAGCCGACGATTGGCAACTGGCTGGCGGTGGAGGTGATGACGATGTCGAATTCTGCCAGGCGCTCGGGCAAATCCACCAGCAGCATGCTGGTGCCGTTGACGCGGGCCGCCAGCGCTTCGCCGCGGTCCAGCGTGCGGTTGGCGATGGTGAGCGACTTCGGGTGGTGCGCGGCGAAGTGCTCGGCGCACAGTTCTATCATCTCTCCAGCGCCCAGGAACAGCACATGCTGCTGGGATAAATCCCCGAAAATGCGCTGGGCCAGCCGGGTGGCTGCGGCGGCGAGCGAGACGGAATTCGCGCCGATATTGGTGTTGGTGCGCACTTCCTTGGCAACCGAGAAGGTGCGCTGAAACAGCTTGTGCAGCAATGTGCCCAGCGTGCCGGCATTTTCCGCGATACGCACGGCCTGCTTCATCTGGCCGAGGATCTGCGCCTCGCCCAGCACCATGGAATCCAGCCCGGATGCCACGCGGAAGGCGTGCTTGACGGCTTCCTGCTGGGGGAGGGTATACATATAGGGCTCTATGGCCTTGGGTTGCAACTGATGGTAGCCAGCCAGCCATTCCAGGGCTTTTTGCGGGTCGTCGGTGTTGCAGTAGACTTCGGTGCGGTTACAGGTCGACAAGATGGCCGCTTCGCTCACGCCGTGAGAGTTGAGGTCGCGCAACGCGAGCCCGAGATGCTCGTTCTGAAAGGCGACGTTCTCACGTATCGAAACTGGCGCGGTCATGTGATTGACGCCGACTGTAAATAAATGCATCCTGCAATTTTCCTGTATCGCGGCAGCTTAGGCAACAATTTCAAGCAATTAAGCTCGGGGCGATTGTATGCGGCAGCCTGTTATCATACTCTGTTTTGCAGCGCTTGGATTGATGGTTCGCTTCGACGACAGAGCATTGTATGTAAGGGTGTGGCATAGTCACCCCACGGCTTTTGACCTCCGGTGATGAGCGCAATGGATGCTGGATTTTGCGGGACAAGGGGCTGAGGCCAAGTGTATTGGCGCGTTTTCGGTTAGAATAACCATTTTTTACGATACGACTTTGAATATCATGGCTAAACCATTCAGAATTGCACCTAGTATCCTGTCTGCCAACTTTGCCAAGCTGGGCCAGGAAATCACTGATGTCATCACTTCCGGTGCGGATATCGTCCACTTTGATGTGATGGACAACCACTATGTTCCCAACCTGACCATTGGCCCGCTGGTATGTGAAGCGATCCGCCCTATTACCGATGCCATTATCGACGTGCACCTGATGGTGAAGCCGGTTGACCGCATCATTCCTGACTTTGCCAAGGCAGGCGCCAACATCATTACTTTCCACCCGGAAGCTTCCGACCATATCGACCGCAGCCTGTCCCTGATCCGCGATCAGGGCTGTAAATCCGGCCTGGTGTTCAATCCGGCCACACCGCTGTCCTATCTGGACTACGTGATGGACAAGGTGGACATGGTTCTGCTGATGTCCGTGAACCCCGGTTTCGGCGGCCAGAAGTTCATCCCCGGCACGTTGGACAAGCTGCGTGAAGCGCGCGCCCGTATCGATGCCTACACCGAGAAGACCGGCCGTGAAATCTGGCTGGAAATCGACGGCGGCGTGAACCCGGCTAATATTGCTGACATCGCCCGCGCAGGCGCTGATACTTTCGTGGCGGGCTCCGCTGTGTTCGGCGCAGGCAAGGACACTGATCCTAACCGTTACAACACCGTCATCAGCGAATTGCGTGCTGAATTGGCTAAAGTATAAGCAGTAGAACGTAAAGCATATGAAAACCCGAATCCTGAATCAATGTGTCAGTTGGCGATGGTGGCGCTGAAATAACCATGTTTCATGCTCACGGCTGTACCGTGGGCGACACCTTGAATAATCAACTTTTTTCAGGATTCGGGAGTTTTTATGCTGCAAACCATCAGTCAACGGGACTTTGACGCTCTGGCAAGCCAGGGCTACAACCGCATTCCATTGGTCGTCGAGACTTTTTCCGATCTCGATACGCCTTTATCGCTTTACCTCAAACTGGCCAATCGGCCGTTTTCCTATTTGCTTGAATCCGTCCAGGGTGGAGAGCGTTTTGGCCGCTATTCCATTATCGGCCTGCCTGCGCATACGCGCATCGAAGTACGCGGCGCTGTGGTGCAGGTGCTGGAAAACGGGCAGATGGTTGAAGAAACCAGTGATGTCAATCCGCTGGACTTTATCCAGTCCTATCAGGCCAGGTTCCGTATTCCGCCTTATCAGGGCTTGCCGCGTTTCACCGGCGGGCTGGCAGGCTATTTCGGCTACGAGACCATACGCTACATCGAGCGTCGCCTGGCGGATGCCGCCAAGCCGGATGCGCTAGGCGTGCCTGACATCCTGCTTATGGTCTCGGAAGAGCTGGCGGTCGTGGATAATTTGTCCGGTAAGCTATATTTTATTGTCTATGCTGACCCGGCCAAGCCCGATGCTTACCAGCACGGCCTGCAGCGCATGCAAGCGCTGGTGCAGCAGTTGCGTCAGCCGGTCGCCATTCCGCACGCATCCGCGATGGCGGCTACGGACGCCCATTCCGAATTCGGCGAGCAGGAATTCAAGGATGCCGTGGCCCGTGCCAAGCAATATATTGTCGACGGCGACATCATGCAGGTGGTGCTGTCGCAGCGCATGGCCAAGCCGTTCAATGCGGACCCGCTCTCTCTATACCGTGCTTTGCGCAGCCTCAATCCTTCGCCGTATATGTTCTATTACGATATGGGTGATCATCACGTGGTTGGCGCTTCGCCGGAAATCCTGGTGCGGCTGGAAGACGGTACTGTGACGTCGCGCCCCATTGCAGGTACCCGTCCACGCGGCAAAACACGGGAAGAAGACCAGGCATTGGCTGAAGAATTGCTGGCTGATCCCAAGGAAATCGCCGAGCACGTGCAATTGATGGACCTGGGACGCAATGATGTAGGCCGCGTGGCGCAGACGGGCAGTGTGCGCGTGACAGACAATATGATGATAGAGCGTTACTCTCACGTCATGCACATTGTTTCCAATGTGGAAGGCAAGCTTAAGCCGAACCTACATGCCATTGATGTGCTCAAGGCGGCGTTTCCTGCTGGCACGCTTAGTGGCGCGCCCAAGGTCAGGGCCATGGAAATCATCGACGAGCTGGAGCCCAGCAAGCGCGGTATTTACGGTGGAGCGGTGGGCTACCTTGGCTTCAATGGCGATATGGATCTTGCGATCGCCATTCGCACCGGTGTGCTCAAGGACGGCATGCTGTACTCCCAGGCGGGTGCTGGCATTGTGGCGGATTCCGTGCCTGAGAGCGAATGGGTGGAAACCCAGAACAAGGCCAGGGCAGTGCTGCGTGCTGCGGAAATTGTGCAGGCCGGGCTGGACAACAGGACGTAATCATGCGGCCACAGGCTGCCTTGGTAGTGATGCAAGATTCTCTGGTCATGCTCGTTGTGCGCCCCGTTTGCAGGCCGTATGACGGATAGCGGGCAGCGCATGGCTGACTCAAGCGATGAAGGAACAACATTATGCTGTTGATGCTGGATAACTACGATTCATTTACCTACAACCTCGTGCAATACCTGGGTGAGCTGGACCAGGATGTGCAGGTCTACCGCAACGACGAAATCGACCTGGCACGCGTGGCTGAGCTGAATCCCCGCCATATCGTGGTTTCTCCCGGCCCGTGCACACCGAACGAGGCGGGCATCTCCGTGCCGCTGATTCATGAGTTTGCGGGCAAGATTCCCATTCTGGGCGTGTGCTTGGGCCATCAGAGCATTGGACAGGCGTTTGGCGGCAGGATTGTGCATGCCAAGCAGCTCATGCACGGCAAGACCTCGGAAATACATCATGCCGATATAGGCGTGTTCCGTGGGCTACCCAATCCCTATACGGCGACGCGCTACCATTCGCTGGTGATTGAGCGCGAAACCCTGCCGGATTGTCTGGAAATCACCGCCTGGACCGAGGATGGCGAGATTATGGGCGTACGCCACAAGACGTTGCCGGTCGAGGGCGTGCAGTTCCACCCGGAATCCATTCTCACCCAGTACGGCCATGAGCTGCTGGACAATTTCCTGAAAGCCTATTGATGAGTATTACCGCCAAAGATGCCTTGCAGAAGCTGATCGACCATGTAGATTTCAGCCATGAGGAAATGCTGGATGTCATGCAGCAGATCATGAGCGGGACATTTACTACTGTCCAGATCGCGGGTTTTCTCGCCGGTTTGCGCGTCAAGGGCGAGACGGTGGAGGAAATTGCTGCGTGCGCCCAGGTAATGCGTGAGCTATCGAGCAAGGTGGTGGTGGCGGATACCCGGCACCTGATTGATACCTGTGGCACGGGTGGCGCGCCCAACAAGGCGTTTAATGTATCGACGGCATCAGCCTTTGTCGCGGCGGGGGCGGGTGCAAGAATCGCCAAGCATGGCGGGCGGGCGGCTTCCTCCAAGAGCGGTTCTGCGGATGTACTGGAGGCTTTGGGCGTGAACATCAGCCTGACGCCGGAACAGGTGGCACGCTGCGTGGATGAGGCTGGCATCGGTTTCATGTTCGCGCCCAACCATCATGCCGCCATGAAATATGCAGCACCTGTGCGCCGCGAGCTGGGTGTGCGCACCATGTTCAACCTGCTGGGGCCGATGACCAATCCGGCAGGCGCCAAGCGCCAGGTGATGGGCGTGTTCCACCGCGATCTGGTCAGCCTGCTGGCGCGTACCTTGAAACAACTGGGTAGTGAGCATGTGATGGTAGTGCATAGTGCGGATGAAATGGATGAAATCTCCTTTGCAGCGGATACCTATGTCGCCGAGCTTAAGGATGGCGCAGTACACGAATATACGCTAAACCCCACCCAATTCGGCATGCCATTACATGATATCAACAGCATCCGCGTGGAAAATGCTCAGCACTCCAGTGAGATCATCCTTGGCCTGTTGCGCGGCGAAACCGGACCGGCGCGGGATATCGTGCTGCTGAATGCCGGTGCGGCGATTTACGTTTCCGGCCTGGCGCCGGATCTACAGGCGGGTATCGACCAGGCGGCAGCGTCGCTGGATTCTCGCGCCGCGCTGGCCAAATTGGAACAGTTGAAGGCGCTGAGCCAGGCATCATGATGCGTTTGTTGCTGGTGGCCGCGATTGCGGTCACCTACACGTTCTATCATTTTGGCAGCCAGGATACGACGGCGCCTCCATCTGTCACAGAGCAGTCCCCGGTTACGAGCCAGGTACTTTCAGATGCTGCCCAGCGCATCGAACAGGCTTTCCGACAGCGCGAACACAATGTCGCCGTGCAGTCCCACGGAGTGGTCGCCAAGGTGCTGGCGGATGATAACGACGGCAGCCGTCATCAGCGTTTCATTCTCAAGCTGGAGAACGGCATGACGGTGCTCGTAGCGCACAATATCGATCTTGCTCCCCGGTTGGAAGGGCTGAAAGTGGGCGACGATGTGGAATTCAACGGTATTTATGAATGGAATGCCAAGGGTGGAGTCATACATTGGACTCATCATGATCCGCGTGGACGTCATGCGGCAGGATGGTTGCGCTACGGCGGCAGACTTTATCAGTAATCAGAACGAAAGCGGTGCAGGGCAATGTCAGACATACTCAACAGGATACTTGAAGTAAAACGCGCGGAAATTACGGCGGCGCAGCAGCAGAAGCCGCAGGTGGCCATTGAAGCCGAGGCGCTGGCGCAGCCTGCTCCCAGGGATTTCCTTGGCGCGATCCATGAGAAAATTGCCGCAGGCAAGGCGGCTGTCATTGCCGAAATCAAGAAGGCCAGTCCTTCCAAGGGTGTGATCCGCGAGGATTTTCGCCCGGCGGAAATTGCTGCCAGCTATGCCAGACATGGCGCTGCCTGCCTTTCCGTATTGACGGATGAGCAATTCTTTCAGGGCAGCGCGGACTACCTCAAGGCTGCGCGCGCAGCCTGTAGCATTCCCGTGCTGCGCAAGGATTTCATGATAGACCCGTATCAGGTGTACGAGGCCCGCGCGATGAGCGCAGACTGTATCTTGTTGATTGCCGCAGCGCTGGATCTGGCGCAAATGCGCGAGCTGGAAGATGTGGCGCGCAGGCTGGGCATGAGTGTGCTGGTGGAAGTGCATAACGGTGAGGAACTGGAACAGGCCCTGCAGTTGCAGACGCCGCTGCTCGGTATCAACAACCGCAACCTGCGCACTTTCGAGGTGACGCTGGATACCACGCTTTCCCTGTTGCCGCGTATTCCGGCGGGCAAGACCGTGGTGACGGAATCCGGTATTTTCACATCGGAAGATGTTGCGCTGATGCGCAGCCATGCCGTCCATACCTTCCTCGTCGGCGAGGCGTTCATGCGACAGCCGGACCCAGGCTTGGCTCTTGCACAGGTGTTTGCATAAGGAGTTCCAGATGAGTGAATCCTCACGTCAATTTCTCGCCATCCGTCCGCGCCGCATGCGCCGGGACACTTTTTCGCGCCGCCTGATGCAGGAGCATGTGCTGACGACGAATGACCTGATCTATCCGGTATTTGTGCTGGAAGGGGAAAACCGGGTCGAGGAAGTCGCCTCCATGCCCGGCGTGCAGCGCCAAAGCATAGAGCGCCTGCTGGAAACGGCTGCGGAATGCGTGGCGCTCGGTATCCCCGCGCTGGCCTTGTTCCCTGTAGTCGGCCAGCAATACAAAAGCCTGGCCGCAGATGAGGCCTGGAATCCAGATGGATTGGTGCCGCGCACGGTGCGTGCGCTCAAGGCGGCTTATCCCGAGCTGGGCATTATCACCGATGTTGCGCTGGACCCTTACACCACGCATGGGCAGGACGGCGTTATCGATGATACCGGCTATGTACTCAATGACGAGACTGTGGCGATCCTGGTGAAACAGGCCTTGTGCCATGCCGAGGCGGGCGCGGACGTCGTGGCGCCTTCGGATATGATGGACGGGCGCATCGGCGCGATCCGCGATGCGCTGGAGGAGGCAGGTCATATTCATACGCGTATCCTGGCCTATTCGGCCAAGTATGCCTCCGCTTTCTATGGCCCGTTTCGCGATGCCGTGGGTTCTTCCGCCAACCTGGGCAAGGGCAATAAATACAATTACCAGATGGATCCAGCGAATTCCGATGAAGCGCTACGTGAAGTCGCGCTGGATCTAGAGGAAGGTGCGGATATGGTCATGGTCAAGCCCGGCATGCCTTATCTCGATATTGTGCGCCGCGTGAAGCAGGAATTCGGGGTGCCAACCTATGCCTATCATGTGAGTGGCGAATACGCCATGCTCAAAGCGGCAGCGCAGAACGGCTGGCTGGATGAGAGGGCAGTGGTAATGGAGGCAATGCTGGGATTCAAGCGTGCAGGCGCTGATGGCATCCTGACTTATTATGCGATGGACATCGCGCGGTGGTTGAAGCGATAAGCGCAGATTTATCCTTACTTTCTGATGATAATAGTTATGCCGACGTTGAGTCGGCATTTTTTTGCAGGTTACTCAGCAAGTCCGGAGTATTTCTAGTCCTGGCGCTAAAGTGCGGTAGGCGTTTCGCTTTGCCGGATCAGATTATTCAAGGTTTCCGCGTTGGCGCGGTTGGCATTGCTGCCGTTGACTGGGCTTTTGGTAGAGATGCGCATATCGTCGGTTTCGAACACGCTGAGCCGGATCAGGCCATTGGGGCCGTCCAGCGTGAATACCGGCACTTTTTTCCTGTCCGCGCTGCGGCGTTCGCTGACGCGGTACGATTTTTCATCCGTAATATAGGGAATTTGCTGGTTGAGCAGGAATATCTCTACTTCCTTCAGACTGTCGGCAAACAGGTGAATATGAGTCTCAGCGTATTTACCTGCGGTACCGTCCAGCACCGGGCCGGTCAGAAGTGGATTGAAGCGTTCCAGCAGCTGCATGACCAGCAGGGCGTCCTTGCGCAGTTGCAGCAGGGCTTCGGGCTGCTCGTCGCTGTTGTAGATATCGTGATAAAGCCGGATTTCTTCCTCGATTTCGCTATTGGTCGGCATGCATTGCGTATCGGTGATGCCGAGCTGCCGCCCGGCCTTGCGTTTGGCGTGGGCATAATCGGCAATGCCCTCTTCCGCCATCATCTGGGCGGCGACCTGCGCGATACGCTGACGTAATTGTGATTGGCGATTGCCACTGTCTTTTGCCATGATGCAAATACTCTTTCCAGGCCGATGAATGAAATTGCCCGTGGGCAAATTTAAAAGAGCTGGTCTGGCCTTGGAGGCTGGGTTTCCTGTTTTTCTGTGGGATGGGTCGATCCATGCCCGGGGATGGGGAAGCCGGGAATAGGGGAGAAAGCGGGCTCTTCGTCGGGTTCCTCCGGCGGGAACTCATGATAGAAATATTCCACGATACCAGTCTCATCCTTGGCGCGTATGCCAGTCGCGGGGTCGATACGGATGGCGCTCACCCCTTCAGGAATGATCGGGGTCACTTCCGGTACATTCTTCAGTGCGGTGCTCATGTAGTCTATCCAGATTGGTAATGCAGCCTTGCCACCGGTTTCCAGACTACCAAGGGATTTTGGCTTGTCGTAGCCCATCCAGGTGATAGCGACATGCTTGGGGCTGTAGCCTGCAAACCAGGCGTCGATCTGGTTGTTGGTGGTGCCAGTCTTGCCAGCGAGGTCAGAGCGGCCAAGGCTGCGGGCGCGAGTGGCAGTGCCCAGACGGACGACATCTTGGAGCATGGTATTCATGATGAAGGCATTGCGGCCATCAATCACGCGTGGTGCGCCCTTGCCAGCCAGCAATGGCCTGGATTGCTCCAGCACCTTTCCTCGGCTGTCCACCACCTTATCGATGATATACGGCTTGACGCGGTAGCCGCCATTGGCAAAGACGGCGTAGGCGCCGGACATTTGCCAGGGAGTGACGGAGCCTGCTCCCAGTGCCATGGCCAGATATGGAGGATGATCTTTCGGGGAGAAGCCGAAGCGCGTGATGTAATCCTGCGCGTAGTTGACGCCTATACCCTCAAGGATGCGGATGGAGACCATATTCTTGGACTTGACCAATGCGGTACGCATGCGCACTGGGCCATCATACTTACGGTCATAGTTCTTGGGCTCCCATGATGAGCCGCTGCCTGTTTCGCGTGCGGAAATCGAGATCGGCTCATCCTCTATCATGCTTGCGGGCGTAAGGCCTTTTTCCAGTGCAGCAGAGTAGATGAAAGGCTTGAAGCTGGAACCTGGCTGTCGCCATGCCTGCGTCACGTGGTTGAATTTGTTGCGGTTGAAATCGAAACCACCCACCAGTGCGTGGACTGCGCCGGTATCAGGATCCAGCGCCACTAACGCTGCCTCGGCCTGTGGCAATTGCACGATATGCCATTTATCGCCCTGGTGCATGATGCGAATCACTGCTCCCGGTTTGATCGTGCGTTTTGCAGCGTCTTTTTCTTCCAGTTGTTTTTTCACGAAGGCAAGACCGTCGCCACTGATATCGATATTGCTGCCGTTTTTGGAGTAAACGCTTACTATCTGTGGTGTTGCCTTGGTTACGACAGCGGGAATCATGCCCTGGAAGCTTTCCAGATCATCAAGCGCATTATCCAGCCAAGTACCATTGCCTGGCTCATTGGCGCCCGGCGTGACGGTTTTTTCCGGGCCGCGATAGCCATGGCGGCGGTCATAGTCGACGATGCCCTGCAAAATGGCACGGTTTGCTGCTTCCTGGTTGCTCTTGCGGATCGTGGTGTAAATCTTGAGGCCGCTGCTGTAAATATCGTCCTTGTAACGTTCATACATGGCCTGGCGCACGATTTCTGCTACATAGTCGGCGGATAATTCACGTATCTGGCGTGATTTACGGAAACGGTGAGGCTCTTTCAGCGCGGTCTCATACTGTTGTGGCGTGATGAAATGGAGATCTTTCATGCGGCGCAGCACATAGCGCTGCCGAGCCTCGGCGCGCTTGGGATTGGCAAATGGGTTGTAGCGGGAGGGCGCCTTCGGTAGGCCTGCCAACATGGCAGCTTCTGCAATACTGAGCTGGTTCAATGGCTTGCCGTAATACACCTGTGAAGCGGCAGCAAAACCGTAGGAACGATGGCCGAGGTAGATCTGGTTGATATACAGCTCCAGGATCTGATCCTTGGTCAGGCTGTGCTCGATCTTGATGGAAAGTAATGCCTCGCTGAGTTTGCGGGTCGCGGTTTTTTCGCGGGAGAGAAAGAAATTGCGCGCGACCTGCATGGTGATAGTGCTCGCGCCTTCCTTGAAACTGCCCGAAACGACGTTGGAAATGGCGGCGCGCAGGATGCCCAATGTATCAATCCCACCGTGCTGGTAAAAGCGTTCGTCCTCTGCAGACAGGATGGCCTGCTTGAGGATTTTGGGCGTGTCATTGATGCTGATGAAGGCGCGGCGCTCTTCGCCAAACTCGCCGATCAGATGGCCGTCCTCGGAATAGACCCGCATTGGAACCTTGGGCTTATAGTCAGTCAAGGCCTCCAGCGAAGGGAGTTCAGGATAGATCAATGTGGCAGCTAGCGCCACCAGGGCAGTTGCCACCAATCCCAGAATGACGCCGGTGAGGATCAGGAACTGCCACCATTTTTTCGGGAGCATTGATTTAGGGTTCAGTATTCATAACAGACGCCGTTATTATAAGAGGCATTACCATGTTTTAAAATCAAATTAATCTGCTTTGACTTGCGAGATGGTTGTTGCTAGCATCTAAAGTAAATTATAGAAGTAAGATTATAACTAACCGTATTGGAAAGGGAATTTCGTTTGAAATTCGACTTTTTCTCAGAGCGTTCAAAGCCGCTGATTGGGGTTGATATCAGTTCTGGTTCGGTCAAGATGGTCGAGCTGACACAGGGGAGCAAGGGGGCTTATCACCTGCAGGGTTATGCTGTTGCCGCCATGTCCAAGGATGCTGTCGTGGATGGCAATATTGTAGGCCTCGACCTGGTGGTCGATGCCGTCAAGCGAGCCTGGAAACTGTTGTCCACTCGTGAAAAGCGCGTGGCGCTTGCCTTGCCTGCGACTGCCGTCATCACCAAAAAAGTCATCATGCAGGGTGGGATGCGTGAAGAGGATATGGAGTTCCAGGTTGAGTCTGAAGCCAACCAATATATTCCCTTTCCGCTGGACGAAGTGAACATTGATTTCCAGGTGATAGGGCCGGCACCGGGCAACCCTGATGAGGTTGAAGTCTTGATCGCCGCCTCACGCAAGGAAAAGATCGAAGACCGGGTAGCGGCTGCGGAAGGCGCCGGTCTCAAGGTGGCTGTCGTCGATGTCGAGTCATATGCCACGGAAGCGGCTTTTTTGCTGGCAGCCACTGAGCTGCCCAAGTCTGGCAAAGGGCAAACCGTCATGGTAGTGGATGTGGGCAATGTCATGACCAACGTCTATGTTTTCCACGATGGTCAGTTGGTGCATAGCCGCGAGCAAGCGTTCGGCGGCTATCAGCTCACACTGGAAATCCAGCGTCGTTTTGGCGTCTCCACCGAAGAGGCTGAAATTGCCAAGCGTAATGGTGGCCTCCCGGACAGCTATGAGAGCGAAGTATTGCAGCCTTTTGTGGAGTCTCTCACGCAGGAAGTAATGCGCAGTCTGCAATTTTTCACCAATTCAACCCAATACAACAAAGTGGAGCATATCCTGCTGGCAGGCGGTTGCGCCTCGATTCCCGGTCTGGCATCGCTGGTTCAGGAAAAAACCCAGGCCAATACCGTGATTGCCAACCCTTTTAGCCGGATGACGGTCAATTCCCGGCTCAAGCAGCAGCAGGTCATTGCGGATGCGCCAGCCTTGATGATTGCTTGTGGCTTGGCCATGCGGAGGTTCGATTAAATGGTCAGGATCAACCTTCTTCCCCATCGCCAGATTCGCCGTGCCGAACGGCAACGCGAATTCAATCTTATGCTGGCATTCACGGCGGCAGCTGCTGCAGCCATCGTATTTCTCGGCAGCACGATTCTTGGCGGCAAACTGGATGCACAACAGAATCGCAATACCCGGCTCGAAGCTGCGAGTGCTAGTCTTGATCAGCAGATTGCCGAAATCAAGGAACTCAAGACCCAGATCCGCAATGTACTCGACCGCAAGCAGATCGTGGAAAATCTCCAGGTGAACCGCAGCCAGTCGGTCATGATGCTGGACGAGATCAGCCGCCAGCTACCCGAAGGCATGTATCTCCGGGCGCTCAAGCAACAGGGCGGATTGGTGACGTTGGAAGGCGTGGCGGATACCAATGCGCGGGTGGCAACTCTGGTGCGTAACTTGTCTGGTTCAAACTGGCTGCAATCCCCCAATCTGGTGGAAATCAAGACAGTTGTGGCGAATGGTATCAGGCAGAATAACTTTACCGTGACAGTGCAGTTGAAAGCGCCATCCTCCCATGATGACGATGCGCCTGCCGCGCAGAAAGGCGGTGCACTGTGAAGTTACAGGATTTTAACAATATCGACCTGAAAAATGCCGGTAGCCTGCCCTGGCCGGTCAAGGGTGTATTGCTGGGATTGTTGTTTGTGGTAATCGTGATCGCAGGCTACTGGTTTTTCTGGAGCCCAACCATGGAAGAACTGGATCAGGCGCGCGCAAAGGAAACCGAGTTGCGCGAGACCTTCCTTTCTAAGAAGCGCCAGGCCATCAACCTAGATGCCTACAAACAGCAAATGGTGGAAATCGAGCGCACGTTCGGGGCGCTGGTCAAGCAACTTCCAGACCGCTCGCAAATGGATGGCTTGCTCACTGATATCAACCAGGCCGGCCTGGAGCGTGGCCTGGAGTTTGAATTGTTTAAACCAGGTCAGGAAGTTATTGCCGATTTTTATGCTGAAATGCCGATCTCCATCAAGGTGACGGGCGCTTACCATGATCTGGGTGAATTTGCGGGCGATATCGCAAGATTGCCCCGCATCGTGACCCTTAATGATGTCGTCATTAATCCGCCTGGCAAGGATAACAAGGATGGCAAGCTGGTCATCGAGGCTGTGGCCCGTACCTATCGTTATCTGGACGCAAACGAAATTGCCAGCAAGAAGCAGGCGGAAAAGAAAGAGGCACGTAAATGAAGGCCATGAGCATGAGATTCCGGCATGAGCCTGGGCGATGCATGCATGTTGTCGTGCTGTCGATATGTCTGCTGTTGACTGCTTGCGGTGATGGGAAGGGGGATGACCTCGATCAATTCATTCGCGAGGCGGGTAATGATATGCATGCACGCATAGAGCCGTTGCCTGAAGTCAAACCTTATACTGCTGCCACCTATAATGCAGATGGTGTGCTGAATGATCCATTCAAGGCGCGCAAGATTGTCAACTCTCGCAGCAGCCTGCAGCCAAATATGAATCGCCCGCGTGAGCCGCTGGAGGGATTTCCGCTGGAAAGCCTAAAGTTTGTAGGTTCTCTGTCGAAGGATAAATTGAAATATGCCTTGATCCTGACACCGGAAAATCTGGTTCAGCAGATTAAAGTAGGTGGTTATATGGGCCAGAATTTTGGCAAGGTGACTGACATTAGTGAAAATGGTGTGACGCTCATGGAAATTATCCAGGATGAATTGAGCGGTGACTGGATAGAGCGTACTACCAGTATTGAATTGCAGGATTGAGGGTGAGCACAATGAGAATGATAAAGTGGGCTACTGGCCTGATATTTCTGCTGGCTACGCTGGTGGCGCAGGCGGCAGGGGAACAAGGGGACGAATTCGCCAACAAAATCGAGAAGATTGATTTTGTGGCGATGTCTGGCGGCAGGGTAGCTATTCAGGTGCAAACAACTGAGCCACTGGCAAATCCTCCTGCGGGCTTTACCTTGAACAACCCTTCGCGTATTGCGCTGGATTTTCCCGCAGTCGGCAATGGTTTGGGAAAGAACAGCCTGCAAGCCGGGCAAGGCGTGCTTAAGGTGGTGAATCTGGCACAGGCCAAGGATAGAACCCGCATGGTGCTCAACCTTGCCAAGATGGTAGCTTACAACACCACAACCCAGGGCCGTGAAACCACCATCATCCTGCAAGCAGGCGACGTTGCGACAAACAATCAGAATACAGTGTCGCGTTTTGCGGAAGCCAAGGCAGGGGAAAAATTCCACGCGCTGAACAATATCGATTTCATGCGTGGCAAAAATGGCGAGGGCCGCATCATTGTTGACCTGTCCGATGCCGCTGCCGGTATTGATATTCGCCAACAGGGTAAGACAGTGGTAGTAGATTTCATCAACACCGACCTGCCGCAGAACTTGCAGCGTCGCCTCAATGTGGTCAACTTCAATACTCCGGTATTGTATGTCGATGCCATGAAGCAGGGTAACAACACCCGCATGGTGATCGAGCCCAAGGGCATGTGGGAGCAATCCGCCTATCAGGCAGACAAGCGCTTCATCATCGATATCCGTCCCGTGGTGGAAGACCCTAATAAATTGGTGCAAAGCTCCAAGCCTGGCTATGCCGGTGAAAAGCTCTCGCTTAATTTCCAGAATATCGACGTGCGTTCCGTATTGCAGGTGATTGCCGACTTTACCGGCCTGAATATTGTGACCAGTGACACAGTGACTGGCAATCTCACCTTGCGCCTGAAAGATGTGCCTTGGGACCAGGCGCTGGACATTATTATGTCCAGCAAGGGTTTGACCCAGCGCAAGACTGGCAATGTGATCTGGGTAGCGCCTTCTGACGAAGTAGCCGCCAAGGAAAAGCTCGCACTGGAAGCCAGCCAGCAGATCGAGGATCTCGAACCCATGCGCACTGAAGTATTCACCCTGCGCTATCAAAAAGCCGAGAATTTCAAAAACATCATCAGCGACAGCAAGCAGAAAATCCTTTCCAAGCGTGGCAGTGCGGTTGTTGATGTGCGTACCAATACCGTGTTTGTGCAGGATACCGCCAAACACCTTGAGGAAATTCAGAGCATCATCAACAAGATTGATATTCCTGTGAAGCAGGTCATGATCGAATCGCGGTTGGTGATTGCGGATGAAAGATTTGGCCGCAGCCTGGGCGCGCGTTTCGGTGTGCAGAAACAGCAGACGAGCGGCAATACCAGATATGGCTCCAGCGGCACGCTGGGCAACACCATTACCCAGCGAACCGTGGACCCCACGACGGGCATGATTACTGAAACCATCGCCAACCGTATTGGCTCCTCTACACTGGCAACGACAAGCATTCCAGGAACAGTGGGTGTGGGTGTCAGCCCCGATGGCGCGCAAGACCTGAACGTGAACCTGCCGGTGGCCAATGCCTTTGGTAACTTTGCCTTCAGTCTGTTCCGTCTGCCAGCCGGTTTCCTGCTCAATCTTGAATTGTCTGCACTGGAAACCGACCAGCGTGGCAAGATCGTTTCCAGTCCACGTGTCACAACCGCCAATCAGCAAAAGGCCATCATCGAGCAAGGCACGCAAATTCCATATCAGCAGTCCACGAGTAGCGGCGCGACTGCAGTGCAGTTCAAGAATGCTTCGCTAAGCCTGGAAGTGACACCGCAAATTACGCCAGACGAAAAAATCATCATGGATCTGGAAGTGAAGAAGGACAAGGTTGGCCAGGTGTTCAACACTGTGCCTTCCATCGACACGCAGCGAGTGCAGACCCAGGTACTGGTTGCCAATGGCGAAACAGCGGTTCTCGGTGGCATTTATGAGCAAACTGAGCGTAATGATGTGGACAAGGTGCCATTCTTCGGTGATCTGCCCTTTGTAGGCAATGTGTTCAAGCGCCGGACCAAGCAAAGCGACAAGACCGAGTTGCTGATCTTCATCACACCAAAGGTGATGGACGAAAGTCTGTCGCTGCATTGATCGCCAAAGCTGGCTGTCACGGATATCGGGTCAGCCAGCCTTTTGTCATATCTGACAGCAGGGCCATATTCCCTTAAAATGCTCGCTTGTGTACGGCGAGCATTTTTTATGGCATCCAATATTTTCTTTGTAGGCTTAATGGGAGCAGGTAAAACCACCATAGGCCGGATTATTGCCAAGCACCTCAAAAAAACCTTTTACGATAGCGATCATGAAATCGAGCGCCGCACCGGCGTGAGCATTCCGGTTATCTTCGAACTGGAGAAAGAAGATGGCTTCCGCAGACGTGAAGCTTCGGTGATAGAAGAGTTAAGCCGGATGCAGGATATTGTCCTGGCCACTGGCGGAGGTGCAGTGCTGTTGCCTGAAAACCGTAAGCAGCTCAAGGAAAATGGTACAGTCATCTACTTGCGGGCCAATGTGCATGAGCTATGGCAGCGCACGCGCAACGACAAAAACCGCCCCTTGCTGCAAAATGGCAACCCACGCAAGAAGCTGGAAGAGCTGTTTGCCCAGCGTGACCCCTTGTATCGGGAAATAGCCTCCATTACCGTGGATACGGGTGGCCAATCCGTGAATACCATCGTTCACTATATCGAACAGAAACTTTTGACTTTATAACGCTATGCAAACACTACATGTAGCTCTGGGCGAGCGCTCTTATCCCATCCATATTGGCCGTGGTCTGCTAACCCAGCCGGAATTGATCCTGCCTTACCTCAAGCGCAAGCAGGTTGCCATTGTCACCAATACCACGGTCGCGCCGCTTTATCTGGAGAAGCTGGCCCAGCCTTTGCGTGACGCAGGCGTCAAGGTCATCTCCATCGTGTTGCCGGATGGTGAAGCCTACAAAAATGCTGCCACGCTCAACCTGATTTACGATGCGCTGCTGGAAAACCGCTGCGAGCGCAGCACCACCGTCATTGCGCTGGGCGGGGGCGTCATTGGTGACCTGGCTGGTTATGCGGCGGCGACTTACCTGCGCGGCGTGCCGTTTATTCAGGTACCGACCACCTTGCTGTCGCAGGTGGACTCCTCCGTCGGCGGCAAGACCGGTATCAACCACCCACTCGGCAAGAACATGATAGGTGCGTTCTACCAGCCGCAACTGGTGCTGGCGGATATCGACACCCTCAGCACACTGCCTGAGCGTGAACTCTCGGCGGGGTTGGCCGAAGTTATCAAATATGGCCTCATCCGTGATGAGCCATTCTTCAAATGGCAGGAAGTCAACATGCAGAAGCTGCTCGCGCTCGACACCGCAGCCATGAGCTACGCCATTTACCGCTCCTGCGAAAACAAGGCCGAAGTCGTCGCGGCAGATGAGCGTGAGGCTGGCGAACGTGCTCTGCTCAATCTCGGCCACACGTTCGGGCATGCCATCGAGAACGCCATGGGTTACGGCGTCTGGCTGCACGGCGAAGCTGTCGCGGCAGGCACCATGATGGCGGCCGACCTCTCCCGTCGCCTGGGTTGGCTCAATGCTGCCGATATCAGCCGTATTTCCGCCATCTTTGAGGAGGCACGCTTGCCGGTGATAGCTCCTGCGCTAGGCGTCGAACGCTATCTCGATCTCATGGGGTTGGACAAGAAGGTCGTCGATGGAAAAATCCGCCTCGTCCTCCAGCAAGGTATCGGCAAATCGCTGGTCACCAGCGATTACGACATGGCGCTGCTGAAAGCAACCCTGGCAGTGCCTGCATGAGCGAACTGGTGCCTTACGCGGCTGACCCGGCGCATAGCCGAGGCCGGATGCATGATGAGCCTGCGCCGGCCACGCGCAACCATTTCCAGCGCGACCGCGACCGCATCATCCACTCAGGCGCCTTTCGCCGTCTGGAATACAAAACCCAGGTCTTCATCAACCACGAAGGTGACCTGTTTCGTACCCGCCTCACCCACAGTCTCGAAGTCGCCCAAATAGGCCGCGCTATCGCGCGCAACCTCAACTTGCATGAAGACCTTATCGAAGCCATCGCGCTGGCCCACGATTTGGGGCACACCCCGTTTGGCCACGCCGGGCAGGACCAGCTCAATGAATGCATGCATGAATACGGCGGCTTTGAGCACAATCTGCAATCCCTCAGAGTGGTCGATCATCTCGAACAGCGCTATGCGGAATTCGATGGTCTCAATCTCACCTTCGAAGTCCGGGAAGGTATCCTCAAGCATTGCTCACTGCCCAATGCCCGACTGCTGGGTGAGGTCGGCGAACGTTTTCTCAACAAACAGCAGCCCTCGCTGGAGGCGCAAGTCGCCAACCTGGCTGATGAAATCGCCTACAACAACCACGATGTCGATGACGGCCTGCGTTCTGGCCTCATCACCATGGAGCAACTGGAACAAGTGCAGCTATTTGCCGAACAGCATGCGCTTGTGCAGCAGCGATACCCCGACCTCACAGGCCGTCGCCTTATCCACGAAACCGTGCGGCGCATGATACATATATTAGTGACTGATCTCTGCGAGCAAAGCCGCCGCAATATCGCCGCGCATGCGCCCAAGACGCTGGATGACGTGCGCAACCTGCCGCCTCTGATTGGTTTTAGTCCCGCTATCGAAGCGCAGCAGCTTGAGCTGAAACGCTTCCTCCGCAGCAATCTTTACCGCCACTACCGCGTCAACCGCATGACCTCCAAGGCCCGCCGCATCATTGCAGAGCTTTTCAATGCCTTTCTGACGGATCCCGGATTGCTGCCGGATGACTACCAAACCGAAAACCCTGACAAGCAACCCCGCGTCATCGCCGACTACATTGCTGGCATGACCGACCGCTACGCCATACGCGAGCATCAGCGTTTGTTCTCCATCACGGAATAATCCTAAAGGCTGAGGCTATGTATTGTAAGCGTAGCCTGGAAACTGTTCCCTGTAAGCCGTTGAAACCTTGTATCAATCCCTGGATGGAAGGAGAGTAATCAGTGACGGTGGGTTATTGCTCTTTTTTAATTAATTGTAGCAACATATCTACATTTATAATGGGTTTGAGGTGCAGTGATGACGATGACTACCTTATCCAGTAGGGAACTGAATCAGGATGTGACGCGGGCAAAAAAAGCTGCCAGGAACGGCCCCGTAATCATCACGGATCGCGGCAAACCTGCCCATGTATTGTTGAGTTTTGAGGACTATCAGCGGCTCACAAAGCAACGGCGGAATATTGCTGATGCGTTGGCAATGCCGGATGTTGCCGATATCGAGTTTGAAGCGCCACGTGCGAATATTGAAATCCAGTCGGCTGATCTCTCATGATGTACATTCTTGATACCAATGTGGTATCCGAGCTGCGGAAAATTCATGCTGGCAAAGCGGCCCCTAATGTTGCCGTATGGGCTGAAAGCATCGATGCAGCGGAACTGTTTGTTTCTATTGTCACCATCATGGAATTGGAATCGGGTGTGCTGGCGATGGAGCGCAAGGATGCAACCCAGGGAGCATTGCTACGCTCCTGGCTTGAGCAGCATGTGCTGCCAGAGTTCTCTGGAAGAACACTGCCAATTGATACCGTAGTTGCGCAACGCTGTGCCAGGTTACATATTCCCGATAAGCGTAGCGAGCGTGATGCCTTGATCGCAGCGACAGCATTAGTGCATGGTATGACTGTTGTCACGCGGAACGTGGCGGATTTCCAACCTACAGGAGTGGCGATGCTCAATCCATGGGAAGCCCTGCCATCGTGACTGTGCTTTGAGGCTCCTGTTGGTTCGAGCTGCCCTGCCTACCACCCCGTCATGCCGGATTGGATCTGGCATCTTGTTGTATTCCTGCGGCCTCATGAGTTCCCGGCTCAAGGCCGGGATGGCATGGTGGGTGAGAGAGCTCTGCTCAACGACATCCTCTTCAATTCACCTTTTCCCTTAGAAATAAATGCTAACTAGCTCATCAGAAAATAAATTTTCTTTGAGCTTGCAGGGGAAATTGTTTTTATGTTGCGTAATTGCAACACATGGATAGAAATATCATCAAAAAACCACATTAGCACTTGCGGGTATGGAAACAGCTTTGGCATACTGGCTCCAACTTCTTCAATGAGAAGTCGCGCAGTACCCTCTGTTGATCGGGTAATACCACATCAGAGGCTAACTAAAACGCATTAGGAGATATACATGAACAAGAAATTAGGCTTGGCAGTTGCAGGTGCCGTACTGGCATTCGGCGCTTCCGCAGCAAACGCTGGTATCATCATTCCAGCAGGCGACTGGACCATCGACATCGGTGGTAACGTCAATGCTTACTACACCAACACTCGCTACAGTGGTGATCTTTTCCGTGGTGCAAATGGAACTAACGGCGACAACAACCAGATCTCTACAGGTCTGTTGCCTTCCGCTATCGGTATCGGTGGTAAGACTCGCCAGAACGATCTGGACATCGCATTCCAGTTCACATTCTTTACAGGTGTGAACGGTGGTGATGGCGTTCGTCAATCCTCCGGTAATGATTACAACAGCATCAACGTTCGTCAAGCTTACTTGACTTTCGGTGACGCTTCCTGGGGTACTATCAAGGCTGGTCGTGATCTCGGCCTGTTCGGTTCCGACGCTATCCTCTCCGACATGACCCTGTTGGGCGTTGGTGTTGGCGGCGGCAGGGCTGGTAACTCCACACTGGGCCGTATCGGCTCCGGTTATGTTTACGCTGACTGGATTGGTCAAATCCAATACGCATCTCCAAACTGGAATGGTTTCAGCTTTGCTGTTGCAGCTCGTGAAGGTCTGACGAATGATACTGCTACTTCTATCGATCAAAAGACTGAACTTGGTTTTGATGGTAAGGTAAGCTATGAGTGGGCTGGTGATGTTTCCGGTAAGGTTTGGGCTGGTTTTATTTCCCAAAAGCATAACGGAGCTACTGTTGGTGGTGTTACCGTTGATGACTACCGTACCACTGGCTGGGATCTGGGTGCCAAGGCTAACGTAGCAGATTTCGGCCTGGTTGGTTACTACTACAGTGGCCGTGGCCTGGGTGATGGCTTGCAACTTAGTCACGCTTTAAGCACCAGCTATGGTGTTGCTACTGTTGATGGTAAGTCCAAGGATAAGGGTGGCTATTTGCAAGCTACTTACAAGCTGCCAGAAGTTGGTACCAAGCTGGGTGTATCCTACGGTATCACCAAGTCTGATGGTCGTAATAACAGTGCTGACTACGAGAACAAGTCCTGGATCGTTGGTGCTTACCACCCTCTGACCAAGAGCCTGAACCTGGTTGCTGAATACGCTCACCAGAAGATTGAGGTTGACACTGCTGCTGCTAACACAGACGGCAAGGCCAAGACCATCAGCCTTGGCGCGATCCTGTTCTTCTAGGATTAAATCGCAAGATTTAGCTTAGAAAGCAATCGTAAAAACGGCACCTTCGGGTGCCGTTTTTTATTGTTTATCACTTTAGAGGCTATTTATTCTTCTATTCCTAACTCCTGAATCTTACGAGTCAAGGTATTGCGGCCCATGCCTAACTGGGTGGCGGCTTCGATGCGGCGTCCACCAGTGTGGTGCAGCGCCTGGGTGATGAGGATGCGTTCAAATTGCTGGGTGCGGCTATCGAGGATGTGGTGTTCGCCACGGTTGAGCGCATCGGTGATTTCCGCGGCGAGCGCGATTTGCCATGAGGCATTGCCGGCAGGGTGTGTGGTGTCTTCCTTGAGTTCCGGCGGCAGGTCGGCAATGTCGATATTTTGCCCGGGTGCCATGACGGTAAGCCAATGGCAGACATTTTCCAGTTGCCGCACGTTGCCGCTCCAGTTCAGCGTGCTGAGATAGCGTAGTGCGGCCACCGAGGGTTGCTTGGCTTCGACGCCAAGCTCCTGCGCGCTGTGTTGCAGGAAGTGTTTCACCAGCAGGGGAATATCCTCACGGCGTTCGCGCAGCGGCGGCAGGCGCAGGCGGATGACGTTGAGGCGGTGGAACAGGTCTTCACGGAACAGGCCTTGTTTGACCCTTTCTTCCAGATCCTGATGAGTGGCAGCGATGATGCGCACATTGACCTTGACGGGCTGGTGGCCGCCGATACGATAGAACTGGCCATCACAGAGCACACGCAGCAGGCGGGTTTGCAGGTCGGCAGGCATGTCGCCGATTTCATCGAGGAACAAGGTGCCGCCATCAGCTTGTTCAAAACGGCCACGGCGCGCGGCCTGGGCGCCGGTGAATGCGCCGCGCTCATGGCCGAATAATTCAGATTCCAGCAAATCTTTGGGGATGGCGGCGGTGTTGATGGCGATGAAGGGTTTGTCAGCGCGCGGGCTGTGACGGTGCAGGGCGCTGGCAACCAGTTCCTTGCCGGTGCCGGATTCACCATTGATGAGTACGGTGGAGTGGGAGCGGCTTAGCCGCCCGATGGCGCGGAATACCTCTTGCATGGCGGGTGCCTGGCCGATGATTTCCGGTGTTTTTTCCTGGATAACGGTTTCCGTGGCTTGGCGCATGCTTTCTTCCACCGCGCGGCGGATGATGTCGATGGCCTGGTCTACATCGAAAGGCTTGGCCAGATATTCAAATGCGCCGCCTTGAAAAGCTGCTACTGCGCTTTCCAAATCGGAATAAGCGGTCATGATGATCACGGGGATTTCTGGATGGCGTTGTTTGACCTCATGCAGGAAATCCAGCCCGGAGCCGTTGGGCATGCGGATATCGCTGACGATGACTTGCGGCGCTTCGCGGGTGAGCGCATTCAGCGCTTCCGGAACCGAGGCGAAAGTCTTGAAATCCATGTCGGTACGGGCCAGGGCTTTTTCAAAGACCCAGCGGATGGATTTGTCGTCATCTAATATCCAGATCGGTTTCATGATGTGTACCTATGTCTTGTGCTTTTTAGGGTTTTTGTTCGTGGGATTGCCGGGGGATATAGGCTTTCATTACCGTGCTCTCTATAGGCAGCAGGATGGTGAAGCAGGTATGGCCCGGCTCGCTTTCGCATTCGATCATGCCATGGTGCTGGGTGATAAAGGTTTGCGCGAGCGTGAGGCCCAGCCCGGTGCCGCCCTCATGGCCTGACACTAGCGGGTAAAAAATGCGGTCGCGGATGTCGGGCGGAATGCCGGGGCCGTTATCAATGATTTGCAACTTGATGGCGACCCGATAGCGTTGCTTTGCCAAGGTAACCTGGCGCGCGGCGCGGGTGCGGAAGATGATTTCTGGCATTTCCATCCCTGCATTCTGCATGGCTTGCACCGCGTTGCGGGCGATGTTGAGCACGGCCTGAATCAGTTTCTCCCGGTCGCCCACCAGTTCCGGCAAACTGGTATCGTAATCGCGGCGGATCTGTATGCCGCGCGGGGATTCCGCCAGCAACAGGCTGCGCACGCGCTCCAGCACCTCATGGATGTTGGTCGGCTCGTACTTGGGCACGCGGTGCGGCACCAGCAGCCTATCCATGAGCAGTTGCAGCCGGTCGGCTTCCTTGATGATCACCTGGGTATATTCGCGCAGGCTGACTTGCGGCAATTCATGTTCCAGCAATTGCGCCGCGCCGCGCAGGCCGCCAAGCGGATTACGGATTTCATGGGCCAGGTTGCGCAGCAGTTCCGCGTTGGCTTGCTGCTGGATGAGCATGCGCTCTTCGCGCGCAATGCGCAGTTGGTGGTCCATAGGCTGGAATTCCAGCACCAGGGCCGCAGGCGCAAGCTCCACGGGCGTAATGGTGCAGGTGACGATGAAAGATTGCTGGCGCAGGGTGGTGATCGGGAATTCGTGCTCGCGGAACGGGCTATGGTATTTAAGGGCATGCTCCATTGCTGAATCGAGAATGGAACAGCCGGGGAACACTTGTGAAATGGATAGTCCGGCAATTTGCCTGGCGCTGATTGCAAATAAGACTTCGGCGCCGGGATTGGCATAGACAACATGGTGTTGCCGGTCGAGCAGGATGATAGCTGTCGACAGGTGCTCCAGGCCGGCGAACGATAGAGGTATCTTGTGTTCCATGGCTTAATGTTAAGCAAAAGCCAGGCCAGCCAGAAGCCGTGTTATTTAAAGGCCTCTAACTCCTTTTGCAGAAGCTGCACATTTTTCTCATGTGCATCTACATCGGCCTGCAACCGCTGCATTTTCTCCTCGAACTTTACGACATTGCGGTAGGTTTTTCCATTGGCCCCGCGATATACCTCGGGTTTAGATTCCCCTTCGGCATAGGCGCGCTTGGCTTCTTCCAGCGCGGCTTTTTCTGATTCCAGCTCTTCCAGCAGGATATTCTTGCGCTGGTCATCGCGCTTTTTCTGTGTCTGGCTGTCCACGCGGGGGAAATTATTTGGCGTGGCTTGTTGCGGCCTGGCTTTCGGGGTGGTCGAGGCTGGTGCTGGTGGGTCTATCTCCAGCTTGGTCGCGCCTTTGCTGGGAACGTTGGAATAAGTGACGTGGCCGTTTTCATCAACACTTTTATAGATTTCAGCCTGGGCGACGGTGCAAAAGGCAGTGTTTGCAAGCCATGCGCAAAGGAGCAGACAGGTTTTCTTCATGCGGTGCAGTGTAGAGCAGAAGGCGAGGGCAGGCAATTGGCAGATACAGGCTTGGCGGCGTGGATACAAAAAAAGCGGGTTGCCCCGCTTTTCTTGGTGATCAGCAATTAAATACTGTAGTACATGCTGAACTCGATGGGGTGCGGCGTCTGGCGCAGCTTGGTGACTTCATCCATCTTCAGGTCGATATAGGCGTCGATCCAGTCTTCGGAGAATACACCGCCGCGGGTCAGGAACTCACGATCCTTATCCAGAGCTTCCAATGCCTGTTCCAGGGAGGAGGCCACGGTTGGGATGGCAGCATCCTCTTCTGGCGGCAGGTGGTAGAGATCCTTGGTGGCTGGCTCGCCAGGGTGGATCTTGTTCTGCACGCCATCCAGGCCAGCCATCATCAATGCGCTGAATGCCAGGTATGGGTTGGCGGTGGGGTCAGGGAAACGTGCCTCGATACGGCGCGCCTTGTCGGACTGCACAAAAGGAACGCGGATGGAAGCGGAACGGTTCTTCGCCGAATAAGCCAGTTTTACTGGCGCTTCAAAGCCGGGTACCAAGCGCTTGTAGGAGTTGGTGCCTGGGTTGGTGATGGCGTTGAGCGCGCGCGCGTGCTTGATGATGCCGCCGATATAGTACAGGGCGAATTCGCTCAGGCCAGCATAGCCGTTACCCGCGAACAGGTTCTTGCCGTCTTTCCAGATGGATTGGTGCACGTGCATGCCGGAACCGTTATCGCCGAAGATGGGCTTGGGCATGAAAGTGGCGGTTTTGCCGTAGGCATGTGCAGTGTTGAACACCACGTATTTGAGGATTTGCGTCCAGTCGGCGCGTTGCACCAGAGTGCTGAATTTGGTGCCGATTTCACATTGGCCCGCGGTGGCGACTTCGTGGTGATGCACTTCCACGGGAACGCCCATCTCTTCCATGGTGACGACCATGGCGGAGCGGATGTCGTGCAGGGAATCCACTGGCGGGACAGGGAAGTAACCGCCCTTGACGCCTGGGCGGTGGCCGGTGTTGCCGCCTTCAAACTTTTCGCCGGAGGACCATGCGGCTTCTTCAGAATTGATCTTGACGGAGCTACCGCTCATATCAACAGACCAGTTGATGGAATCAAAAATGAAAAATTCAGGCTCAGGGCCGAAGAATGCGGTATCGCCGATGCCGCTGGATTTCAGGTAGGCTTCCGCGCGCTTGGCAATGCTGCGTGGGCAGCGGTCATAACCTTTGCCGTCGGCTGGGTCCACTACGTCACAAGTCAGTATCAGGGTGGGCTCGTCCATGAAGGGATCAATATTGGCGGTATCAGGATCCGGAATCAACAGCATGTCAGAAGCCTGGATGCCTTTCCAGCCAGCAATGGAAGAACCATCGAAAGCATGGCCTTCGGTAAACTTGTCTTCGTCGAAGGCAGAAACCGGCACGGTGACGTGTTGTTCCTTACCCCTGGTGTCGGTAAAGCGAAAATCGACAAACCTGATGTCGTTTTCCTCTACCAGTTTCATTACATCGGCCACCGCCATTTGATTCTCCTAAGCTCTTTCTGGATTAAAGGTTGTTGAAGCATGATGCTGACGCTAAGGTAAGCATGAATTGTGCCACTGGAAAAAGGCAATTTCCCATTTTCACATATAAGATTACAAAAGAGAAATATTGTATAACGCACATTAACAGTGCGTTTGCCGGGTTTGTGCACCAATATGGTGCGTGTGGGTTTGCAGGGGAATTAGGGCTATACTCCCTGCATGGTTTAAGCAAGGAGAGAACAATGGAAACATTGAGCAGTATTCTGCAAAACGCAAGAGTGCGTGCTGAACAACATGGGTTGCCTTATGCCGGTGCATTGACACCTAAAGAGGCGCAAAAAGTGCTGGAAATGGTGCCGGTTTCAAAGCTGGTGGATGTGCGCACCAAGGCAGAGCTGGATCTGGTGGGGCGCATTCCTGGCGCAGCCCATATTGAATGGGCTTTTTATCCAGGCATGAGCCCTAATCCGGATTTCCTGATGCAGCTTGATAAACAGGTGGATCGTGAAGCCCTGGTCATGTTCTTGTGCCGCACCGGCGGACGTTCCCACAATGCTGCCGTCGTGGCGGCCCAGAATGGCTATACGGAAGCATACAACGTGTTGGAAGGCTTTGAGGGAGAGGCAACTCCTGACAACAAGCAGCGTGGCCAGATCAACGGCTGGAAGGCCGCCCGCTTACCCTGGACCAATGCCTGAGGTGAGCGTGGATCGTTATGCAGTGATTGGCCACCCGGTAGAACATAGTAAATCGCCACTGATTCACGCGGCGTTTGCGCAACAGACCGGGCAGCAGATTGAATATGGCAAGATATTGGCCCCGCTGGACGGATTTGCCGCCACCGTCGCCAGCCTGCGGGAGCAAGGCTATGCCGGTGCCAATGTGACTGTGCCATTCAAGTTTGAGGCTTATGCCTTGGCTACGGAATTGACCGAGCGAGCACGCGTGGCAGGAGCAGTCAATACACTGAGTTTCAAGGGTAGTGACATCTTGGGAGATAACACAGACGGCGTTGGCCTGGTGCGCGACATCGAGCATAACCTGGCTGTGCCGTTGGCTGGCAAGCGCGTGCTGCTGTTGGGGGCGGGCGGTGCTGCCGAGGGCGTGCTAGGGCCGTTGCTGGCCACAATGCCATCCCGGCTATGCATTGCCAATCGCAGTGTCAGCAAGGCTGAATCCATGGTGGCGCGTGCCAAGCCTGTTGATGTTCTGCTGGAAGCATGCAGTTTTGAGGCGCTGGCCGGCCAGGTGTTTGATGTGGTGATCAATGCAACTTCCAGCGGACTGAGCAATGAACGCCTGCCATTGACTGCTGGCCTGTTTGCCGACGGCGCACTGGCTTATGACATGGTGTATGGCCGGGAAACGCCCTTTATGCAATACGCCAGGGAAGAAGGCGTGCGGCAGATTGCCGACGGGTTGGGCATGCTGGTGGAGCAGGCGGCAGAAGCTTTTTATCTCTGGCGGCAGGTGCGTCCGCAAACTGCGCCCGTCATGACGATGATGCGTGCATTGTGATCGGGCGGTTGCTGTGGCGTGGGTTGCTGCTGGCCTTGGTGCTGGTGGTGCTGTATCAGCTCTGGATATTCATGCATATTCTCTGGTGGGTAGAGCATAATCCCGCCAACACGGCGTTCATGCGCAGCAGTCTCTCAATACTGCGTGCGGAGAACCCCAAGGCGACACTCAAGCATGAATGGGTGGAATACAGCCGAATTTCCCGCCACCTCAAGCGAGCGGTGATTGCTTCCGAAGATGCCAAGTTCACCGACCATGAAGGGTTTGATTGGGACGGTATCCAGAAGGCTTATGAAAAGAACCGGCAAAAAGGCCGGATTGTCGCGGGCGGTTCTACCATCAGCCAGCAATTGGCCAAAAACCTGTTTCTTTCCAACAAGCGCACGCCCTGGCGCAAGCTGGAAGAGGTGGTGATTACCTGGATGCTGGAGCGCATGATGAGCAAGCGGCGCATTTTCGAGATTTACCTCAATGTCATCGAGTGGGGCAACGGCGTGTTCGGGGCCGAGGCCGCCGCGCGGCATTATTACAAGACCAGCGCTGCCAACCTGAGCGCGGCACAAGCCGCCCGACTGGCCGCGATGATTCCCAACCCGCGCTATTACGACCAGCACCGCGAGGCGAAAGGCTTGGTGCGCAAGACAGGCATCATCGAAGCGCGCATGCGGCAGGCTGCTCTGCCTTGAAAGACACTGTGCGTGCAAAGGTTATGACAGGCTCTGGCCAGGACCGCAGTGACATTCATGGCCTTGTGCTAAAATCAATCTTTTGCGTTCAGACATCATGCGATTCTGTCTTTTAATCCTGGTTGCCAGCCTGGCCCTTGTCGCGTGCGGTACCAAGGGCGAACTTTATATTCCGGAAAAGCAGTATCCGCAGGATCCTGTGCCGCAACAACAACCTTCTCAATAAAAAATGTTCGTGAACCCCTTTCAATTGAACAATGGCATCCTGCATGCCGAACAAGTCCCGCTGAACCAGATCGCTGCAGAGTTCGGCACACCGGCCTATGTGTATTCACGGGCGGCGCTGGAGTCTGCCTATACGCGTTTTGCTGCGGGGTTTGCTGGTGCAGATCATTTGGTCTGTTTCGCCGTGAAATCCAACCCCAGCCTGGCAGTCCTGAACCTGTTCGCACGCCTTGGCGCTGGTTTTGATATTGTCTCTGGCGGCGAGTTGGCGCGGGTGTTGGCGGCGGGCGGTGACCCTGCCAAAGTAGTGTTTTCCGGTGTTGGCAAAACCGCTGCTGAAATGGAAGCCGCGCTGAACGCGGGCATTTTCTGCTTCAACGTGGAATCCGCCAGCGAGTTGGAACGATTGAACGAAGTGGCCGCGCGCCTGGGCAAGGTTGCCCCGGTGTCGCTGCGCGTCAATCCCAATGTGGATGCCAAGACCCATCCCTATATTTCCACCGGACTCAAGAACAACAAGTTCGGTGTGGCATATGAAGAGGCGTTTGATCTCTACCAGCGCGCCGCCAGCCTGCCCAATATTGCCGTGCATGGCGTGGATTGCCATATCGGTTCGCAACTGACCGAGCTGTCGCCTTTCCTGGATGCTTTCGACCGCGTGTTGGTATTGGTGGATCAGCTTGAGGCTGCGGGTATCAAGATTGAGCATATCGACCTTGGAGGCGGCATTGGTATCTGTTATGCCGATGAGGTTCCGCCCGATTTTGCCGAATATGCAGCCGCGATACGGCAAAAGCTGGGCAATCGTCAGGTCAAGCTGGTATTTGAACCGGGCCGTGCCCTGGTTGGCAATGCGGGTGCTTTGCTTACCAAGGTGGAATACCTCAAGCATACCGAAGCCAAGAATTTTGCCATTGTCGATGCCGCCATGAACGACCTCATGCGCCCGGCGTTGTATGATGCTTATCATGAGATTGCTGCCGTGGTGCCAGCAGCAGGGCAGGATGCCCAGGTATATGAAGTGGTTGGGCCGGTATGCGAAAGCGGCGATTTCCTTGGACATGACCGGAAACTGGCGCTGCAGCAAGGTGACTTGCTGGCTATTTTATCTGCCGGAGCCTATGGCATGAGCATGAGCTCCAACTACAATACCCGTCCCCGCGCTGCGGAAATCATGGTGGATGGCGACAAGGCACACCTGATTCGCCAGCGCGAAACGGTTGAGCAATTATTCGCCCTGGAAAAGGTTCTAGACTGAACCTTGCCGGGGTTACGGTTCAAGCAGTTTTGTAAAAATCAAAAAAGGAGATCAACATGCGGCTGATTCTTGCCATTTTCCTGCCATGGTTACAGTTCTTCACCATTGGCCGTCCGATTGCAGGCATTATCTGCCTGATCCTGCAAATCACCATCATTGGCTGGTTGCCTGCGGCTATCTGGTCTGTCTATGCACTGAGCGAATACAAGACCGACCAGAAAATCAGCAAGGCCTTGCAGAAGTAATCAGGGAGTTTCCCGAATAAAAAGCCAGCGGTTGCTGGCTTTTTTATTGTGGTCATGCCGAGCTTGATAAGGCAGGAATGTCAGGGAGAAATTCAGGTTCCGGCTGGCATGGGGTGGTGACGTGGTTTAAGCCGGACGTAGCAATTTCTCTTTCGGCCCGTCGGCTGCGATCTTGCCACCGTCCAGGGCAATGATGCGCTGAACCGCCGTCATCATGGCGGCGCTATGGCTGATCATGATCAGGTTGCCGTTGCCCACTACCTGCGGCAGGCGTTGCGCCAGAAGCTGTTCGCCTTCCGGGTCCAGCCCCAGGCTGGGTTCGTCGAGCAGCAGGATGTTGCTGCTCTGGGCGAAAGCACGCGCGAGGGCGACCTTTTGGCGTTGCCCGCCGGAAAGGTTGCTGCCGCGGTCGGCAATCGCCATGGTGAGGGTGAGGGGGCCTTGCTTGAGTTCTTCCTCCAGGCCGGAGGCCCATAGCGCGCGTTCCATGCGTTCGCTGTTCGGTTTGCTGCCTGCCAATAGCAAGTTGGCTTCCAACGTGCCTGCAAACAGCACGGGCTCCTGCGGCTTGTAAACCAGCCAGCGTGCACGGTCTGCGGGAGAGATGGCATGCAGTTCGTAGCCGTCGATCAACACTTCGCCTTCATCCGCGATGCTCAGGCCGGCGATCAGCTTGAGCAGGGTGCTCTTGCCTGCGCCGGGACGTCCCAAGAGGCCGATTTTCTCGCCTGCGGCGATATTGAGCGTGACGTTGTCCAGCGCGGCAGGCCGGTCGGGATAGCGCTTGCTTAAACGCAGCAATGTGATGTCGCCCTTGGCTTCCGGCTTGCTGACCTTGAACGAGGCATGCGGCGCGGATTGCTCGACATCGTGGCTCACGCCTTGCGCAGCCTTGCCGGACTCCAGCAGGTCGTCCATGCGTTTGGCGGAGCGGGTGAAATCCTCCCATTTGCCCAACACCAGGTACAGCGAAGTCACCAGCATCATGGCGCGCGCGGCGATCAGTGAGCAGGCGATCAAGCCACCGACGGACAGCATGCGTGCCTCGATCAGGTAAGCGCCCAGCGTGAGCACAGCCACGGTGGTAAATGTCATCATGCCTGCGGAAAGCGTATTGCTATGGCTGGCCGACAGTCGGCGCGCGGCTTCCAGTTCGCTCACTTTCTCGGATTGCGAGCGCCAGCCTTGCAACAGGCCGGTGACGCCGGGCGTGGTGCGCACTACTTCCATGCCTTGCAACACTTCGCCGATATAAGCCATGCGCTGGGTGGATGTTTTCTCCGCATCCCGGTTGAGGCGCAGCGTCTGGCGCTGCACGAGATAGCCGATGCCTGCATAGATCAGGGTTAGCACGCCGACCAGAATCATGATCGGCCAGGCAATGAAGCCGATCACCAGCATGTAGAGCAGGTAGAACGGCAAGTCGGCAATTGCCAGCAGATAGGTGGAGGAAACGAAATTCAGCGCGTTGGTGAGGTCGCGGTAGTGCGCCAGAAAGGTTGCTACGCCGCCTGCCGGCATGTCACGGTCTGCCAGCAGCTTATGCCATAACCCTTCATCCGTTTTGCGCGCCATGTCCGCCGCGACGCGTTCTACCGTCCAGTTGCGGGTCATGCGCATGCCGACATCCAGCAAGATGAAGATCAGCATGCCGATCACCAGCGCCCACAGCGTCTCGAACACGCCATTGCTGACGATCTTGTCATACACCAGCATGGAGAACAGCGGCAGCAGGATCTGGCCGCTGTTGATCAGGAGGCTGGAAATGCCGACTTCAAGCCATTGGGCGCGGAGCAGTGACCACAGGCTGGAAAGCGCAGAAGTATTCGAATTGCTTATCATCAGGCAGCTTGCCACTGCACGGTAGCAATTAGCGTGGAGCTTGCATCATTCCATGCACCGTTATAAATCAGATATTCCTTATTGCCACCGCCAAGATCGATTTCTCTCCAATTATCTGTAGGATGGGAAATGCTGATGCTGTCCCCAGTATCTGCACGTATTATCAATTCTGAACCAGTATTGGCATTGATGCCGGTCTTGATACCGTTGATTGTTGCAGCATCAACAGCAAGGTTAGTGTTTTTCCCGTCGCGGATGTCGATGATGTCGATATTCTTTACTAAACCGCTACCGCTGTTAGCAAGCCCATTACCAGTACGTAGGGTAGAGAGCGCATAGGTGGCATTATCGATGAAACCGGTGAGCACTAGTGTGTCATCAGTACCTCCGCCGCCATCAATACTGCTGAAGCGGTTTGTTGTGTACTGTGGAGTGCCATTTGCTATTTCATCCACAGACGCATGAATAGTGTCGTTCCCGTTGCCGGCAAAAACCATGTCCCTCCCCTGTGTGGCGTAAATCACGTCGTTACCATTTCCCCCGTCGAGGTAATCATCACCAGTACCGCCAATCAAGGTGTCGTTACCATTTCCCCCGCGCAGCGTGCTGTTACCATTGCGTGCAACCAATACGTCGTCATATTGCGTACCGGTTAGGTTTTCTATGTTGATGAAAGTATCAGATGCAAGCCCGTTGATAGTGCCTGTGTTGGCAGATATGCCGCCTGCTGCAGCAAGCGCAGCCGCTGCTTTGGCATCCAGGCCTGTAGCTCCCAGACTTGCCTTTACGCCAGCACTGGCATGGATATATGTTGCAGTATCAGAGCCGCCAGCGCCATCCAGGGTATCACCACCGCCGATACCCTCCAGCGTGTCATTGCCACTGCCGCCTGTCAGTCGGTTGGCTTGTGAATTTCCGATCAGGTGACTTGCCCCGGAGCCTTCTACTGTCAGGTTTTGTATGTTGGACAGCACATCTCCAAATGCTTCCGTATTGGCGGTGGAGCCTCCAGTGATGCGCCCAGCAATGCCACCATTCACGATCATCCCGGAACCCAGCACGTCGCCATTGGCATTGGTTGTGCGAGCCAGGCCGTCTGTGAGCGAAACCAGGACTGAGGAGGTATAGACAGCGGTATTGTTACCTGTGCCACCATCAATGATGTCGGCGCCTGTTCCGCCGTAAATGGTATCGTTGCCGCCGCCGCCAAAGATGGAGTCATTGCCTGCGCCGCCGCGCAGGATATTGTTACCATCGTTGCCGATCAGCGTGTCATTGCCTGATCCGCCTGTCAGGTGGTCGATATCCACCAGGCGATTTGCCTGGGCTGTGCCGAGGCTGGTACCGGCAAAGCCGGTGTCGATGTTGGCATAAACACTTGTGGATAGGCTATAGATAACGGTATCGCTGCCCGTGCCGCCTGTCACAGTACTATTGGCATTGCCGATGGTGATGGTGTTTGTGCCATCGCCTGCCGTGATATTGCTCAGGCCTGTGCCGGAAACAATCGTGTCATTACCGCTGCCCGCGGTAATGGTGTTGTTGCCATTGCCAGCTTTGATATTGTTATTGCCATTGCCTGCATCAATGGTGTTGTTGCCGCTACCTAATGCTTCAATGGTGTCATTGCCTGATCCGGCTGTGATGTTGTAGGTGCTGCTTCCGGTATCTGTACCTGCTTTTATCAGGTTGCTTCCATTGCGCGCATTGAGGATGCTATCGAAATTCCCGACGGTAATCGTGTCGTTGCCCGCTGCCGAGCCATTGATATTCTGGATATTGCGTAAAATATCGGCACTGCTGCCGCCGCTGATGAGCGTCTCGACAGTCGGGTCGACAATATTGATTGAAACACCAGTCGTGGCATGCATAAAATCCACGGTGTTGTTTCCATCGCCGCCATCAATCTTGTTCACGCCATTGGTTGCGACAATGGTGTCATTGCCGCTACCGGTCGTAATGTTCTCAATGCTGTCGAGAATATTGGTGATGCCGTTGACCGTGCCAGTCTGTAAATCAACATTCAAATCATCAGCGACGTTATAGATCAGGGTGTCTGTTCCCATACCGCCTCGAATCACTCCGCTCTTCACCCCGCCAGCTTCGCTGGGGAGCGCGGAAACCTGAAAGGTATCGTCATGGTCGGTGCCGATCAGGCTTTCGATACTGATGAGGGTCACATCGCCGCTGTCACTGGTGGCAGTGCCATTGCCATTTGCATCCAGTTTGACATTCACTGCCTGCAAGCCGGCAAAGCTGGCGGTATCGACCCCAGTTCCGCCATCGAGAGTATCGGCTCCGCCACCGCCTGCCAGGGTGTCATTGCCATCACCGCCAATCAGGCGGTTTGCGTGGATATTGCCGGTGAGTTGGTCATCGCCTGCGCCGCCAGTCAGATTCTGAATACCGCCAGTGTAGGTGTCAGTGGCTACGCCTCCGCTGACAACACCACTGCCAGTCGCATCATTATTCAGGCTGGCTATTACATTCTGCCCGGCAGTCATGTTTTCATAACTGGCAGTGTTGTTGCCTGCTCCACCATCAAGAGTATTGTTGCCACTACCGCCGATCAGCGTGTCATTGCCTGCACCGGCGCTGATAATGTCATCTCCATCACCGCCATCAATGATATATCCAGTACCGTTGGACGGCAGGATGAGCACCGCTTCCCCATTCTTGGTCGCTGTGAAATCTTCTGTAGTGGTGGCATTGCGATAGCTGAAGTAGAAATCCTTGCCAATGTCGAAAGTATAGGGCCCAGAAGTACCATGCATATAGGCGTTGATTGTGAAGTCAGTATTGGCGCCCCCCACGTTGTAGAAAATGTCGAGGTCAATAGAGCCATCGGCATTTAACATGGCAGGGTTGATGAACCATGTGGTGACTCCCCCCGAAGTAACGGAGGTAACCCCAGGGCCAGTGATAGTGAAGCCATCAGGCAGCGTGCCGGAAGATTGCAATCGGATGGTGCTGATATTATCCAGGCCATTGGTGCCAAGATGAAATGTCTTGCTCCAGGTTTCGTCATTTGCTGAGAAGCCTGCTGTATTCCAGTTGATATTGTCGTTACCGTTAGTGCCAGAGATTTTTTCTATATAAGCCTGACTCGCTGCGTTTCTTGCAGCTGTATTGAAGGCAGAATCTTCTGCCTGGCTGGGATCACGAGCACCTCTTGGTGCAGTGGTTTCTGCGGTGCCACCAGTAGTTTTGAAACTGTCAGAAGTATATAAGCTCCCATTAATGACAGGCAGGCCGATATTCAGGTTGTCAACAGTCTCCACCCGATTCCCCAGCCGATATACCGAAGGCTGATCCACCCTCGGCGGAATAATCGCATCCATCGCCTCGCCGCTGTTGTTGCCGCGGCCGTTGAGGCTGCCGCGCTGCACCTGGGAAGCTGTCGGCAAGGTCGGCGCTTGTGGCAACGGGGCAGCAGGGGCTGTTGGCGCGGAGGTGTGGTTGTTCAGCGCCATGAACAACGAGGTGTAGTCGATCTCGTCCGGTTGCAGCTCTGTGAGGCGGGTGTCGATGTTTTCACTGATGATGCGCAGGTTGCCGGCATCGGCGGCGTCCACAGTGCCGACCTGCTGGAAAAGCTCGCTCAGGCTGGTGGTGTATTTGTCGCCATCGAATTCGACCTTGGGCGCATTGACTTCCAGTGCGTCGAGGGCGCCATTGGGGATGATGATGTAGGTGCCATCGGCGAAGCCCAGCACCAGGTCCACGTCGGCTACATCGACCGATTTGAGCGCGCCATGGCTTTCCGTGAGGCGGATGATGCCGTTTGCATCCGCTTCAACCCGCGTGACGTTGGTCACGTGGTTTTGCTTGCTGCTGGGGCCGTTACGCTGTTCAGTGACTGCAGGTTGGGTGATTGCCATGGTGGTGTTCCTTTCAATGTGCTGCCCGGCCATGCCGGGCATTCAACAACTTACATGCCTGGTATGTCATTAACGGCGTTGCTTGCCTGCCTCTTCCAGTAAGGAGGACAACAGGGCGCGCTGCTCGGCAGGCGAGAATCTGTCCATCATATCGGTGATGTTGGTACGCAGTTCCATCGAGTCGTCCGTCATGCGCGCCAGCATATCGCTCATGCGAGAGAGATCGGTTCCCTGCCGCGCTGTGGTCTGAATCAGCTCGGAGAAGTGGTCGTTGAGCTGGGCCAGCATATCGGCATTGCCACGCTCCATCATGGCGAGGATGGTGCCGAGCTGACGGCCCACGCGTTGCAGCTCGCCGCGGAATTGGGAGACGGATTCATTATGGTCTGCCATGGCGCGCATCATTTCGCTGCGTTGCTTGTTGAAGTTATCCAGCTCGGCTTGCAAGGCGCGGTCCTGCAAGCGCGAGGATTCGCTGAGGCGTTCCTCGATGCGGCGCAGCACGCGGATTTCCTCCGTGGCGATTTCGCGGCGGAATTTGAGTTCGGCAGGATCCATGTTGGCGAGGTAGCCAGTGCTGGATGCTTCGCCTTCGATGACGGTGATTGCGCCACCAGCAGTGGCATTGCCGTTCCCGTTTCCTGCCTGGGTATGGCTGGCAAGGCGCGAGATGGCTTGCTCGATATGCTGGGCTACTTCGGAGCCGAGAATGGAGAGCACTTCCTGGTTGCAGCGGCGCACGGCCACCATCATGAAACCGAGCACGATGGAGCCCAGCAGGCCGAACAGCGAGGCGGAGAAGGCAATGCCCATGGAGTGCATGGGCGCGCGCATGCGGGAGACCATGTCGCGGAATACTTCAACCGGGCTATCCACCCCGACGTTGATGGTGGCGAAGCTGGAAATCAGGATAGCGATATCGTCCAGGGTCGCCAGCAGCCCGATGAAGGTGCCCAGCAGGCCCAGGCCGACCAGCAGGCTGGTGAGGAACTGCGGCAGGGCATTGCGGTTGGTCAGGCGGCGGCCAGCGCTGTTGAGTTCGGCATCGATCGCGACCTGTTCCTGGTGGGCAATGCCGCGGCCAGTGGAGGAAGCCATCATGCGCAGCACGTAGGCAATGTCGCCTTCATAGGCATGCGCCCTGTCCTGCAACTGGGCTGGGCTTTCGCCGGACTGCGCGGCATTGGTGTAGTTTTCCAGCGTTCTGGCTTCGCGCAACATGCGGCGGACGTTGAGCAGGATCAGGATGCCGCCCAGGATGGTGATGAAGAAGATGACGTAGTTGATCTGCGGATGCGGATTGTCGGTCAGCGTCTTGAGAATCGCCTTGTGATAGATAGCAGCGCCCAGCAAAAGCAGCACGAATGGCAAAGCCGTGTAAAAGTAATAGATTCTTAGTCGCTTCAACATGTGGAACTAGCCTTTAACAAGTAATTGTTATCTCGGATCGCGGAATACACGATCCCCAAAACGCATCATCGGCGACAGCAGGTAGGAAAGCACGGTGCGCTTGCCCACCACGATATCCGCAGTCACCGACATCCCCGGCGAAATCGGGCCGGCGCTTTTCGCCAGCTTGATCTCGCTGATGCTGCCTACATCTACCCTCACCCGGTAGTAATATCCTTCACGCTCGTCGAACAGCGTGTCTGCGCTCACTTCGGTGACCTTGCCGGGCAAGGCGCCGTAAGTGGCATAGTCAAATGCGCCGATGCGCACCCGCGCCGGCAAGCCGTTGCGCAAGTTGGCGCGGTCGTCCGGCCTGGAGCGTGTTTCCACCACGATGTGCTCGTCTTCCGGGGTGATCTCCAGCAATGGCTCGCCTGGCCGGATCACGCCGCCTACGGTAGAGAGCATCATGCGGTTGACGAAGCCGGCCATGGGCGCACGCACTATATTGCGGTCAAGCTTGTCGGCATTGGTTTCGAACTCCAGCGTGGAGCGCTGCAATTCGGCACGCACATCAGTCAATTGCGCCGTGGCATCCGCGCGGAAGCGCGCCCATAGTTCGCTGACCTTGGATTCGATTTCTGCTTGGGCTGCTTTCAGCCGTGGCAGGGCGGCTTCCGCCTCGCGCAGTTGCGATTCCAGGCGTTGCAAACGGCTTTCCGCATCCAGCAGTTCCATTTTGGAAGCCGCGCCATTGTGGTTCAGACCCTCGATCAGCTTGTGCTGCTGACGTGCCAGTTCGATTTCCGAAACCAGGTTCCTGCGCCGGGTTTCTATCTCCGATATTTCGCCGCGGCGTTGGGCGCTCTGGTCACGTAATACGCGCGATTCCTCACTGATGCTCGACAGCCTGGCCCGCAGGGCGGCGGATTCTACCTGCTTGACTTCGGCGTCGTGCAGATCGGCAGGGAAGTTGATGCTGGGCTTGCCGCTGGCCTCAGCCAACAAGCGGGCCTCGCGGCCACGCAAGGCATCGCGTTTGGTACGTTCCTGTCCGAGATCGGAGCGTGCCTTGATGTCGGATAGCTCGATCAAGGGCTGGCCCGCTTTGACGATTTCTCCTTCCTGTACCAGGATGGTTCTCACAATGCCGCCTTCCAGATGCTGCACGATTTGCGCCTTGCCTGCCGGGACGACGCGCCCGATCGTGCGCACGATCAGGTCAACCTGTGCCAGGGCGGCCCATGTTACAAGCGCAACGATGGCCAGCAGGCTGATCAACACGAAAGCCCGTGAAGGTGTCATGCCACTCCATTGTTTGCGCAGCCAGCTCATTCAGTCATGTCTCTTTATTATTGTGTAGAGGCGTTGCCCGCAGGCACTACCGAAACCAGGGAACTATCAGACCTGGCGTTGCCGTCCACGATGGAGACACGGATGCGGTCTGCCGGCAGCTTCATCTCGATCAGCAGGTTGCGCACTGCCATGGCGCGGTAGAAAGCCAGGCGGCGAGCCTCGGTAAACCCTGGCGGCACGCTGACTTCCAGCGTGGCGCTGCCGCTATCCACGATGGCCTGCAATGGTCCGCGCAGTTCATCGGCCTCGCTGGTGGAAATGGTGACGGCATCATCGACAAAGTCGACCACCAGGCCGCCTTGAGCGCCAGCGATGGTCATATCAGGCTCTTCTGCGCGAATGGTGGCGGCCACCACGCGGCGCGGGCTGTTGCGGCCAGCGGATTTCTCATGTTGCAGGGCGGCCAGCTCATCCTTGAGACGGCGGGCTTCGTCATCCTTGCCCTTGAGCGCGGCCAGTTGTTTTTGCAGCGCATCGACTTGCAGGCGCAGGCGGGCCGCGTCATCGTCGGACTGATGCGAGGTCGGCGCGACGGCCTCCATGTCGGAAGGCGTGATTTGCGAGACCTTCAATTGCTCTTCACTCGGCGGGGCGACTGGCGTCTCGGCACTGACATGACGGCGCCCCAGTTCCATGGCGAAGATGAAAACGGCGATGGTGAGGATAGTCACCACGAACAGCAGGTTCAGCACCAGGTTGCTGACTGCATCCACATAGCCTGGCCAAAAAATCCCTGCGTCGTCCTGATCGTTATCGAGCTGCATATGGTGTTATTCCTTTGGCAATGGCGTGACCGTGCCTGTTTCCAGCGGGGCCAGCGGCGAAGTGACGGCATCGCCTGTATTGCCGGGCGCATCGGTCACGGGACCGAAACCGGGAATGTGGCTGCTGGCCGCAGCCATGGTCATGGGCTGGGATTGACCAAGCAGGCGGTTGATCTGCGACAGGGCGTCGATTTCCTGCGCGTGCAGGGTGACGAGGCGGGTGCGCGCCTGGTACTGGCGGTCATACACATCTAGCAAATCCAGCAGGGATTGGTTGCCTGCGAACATCTTCTCCGACATGGCATTGGCGGCGGAGGTAATGGCGTTCAGTTCGCGGTAACCGGCGAGCAATTGCTCGCGGGAGGATTCCAGAATGGCGTATTGCGAGATCATGGCCTGGCTGATACGGCGTTGCAGGTCGTCCAGCCGGTAACGGACTTCCTCGATGCGGGAGAGTTTTTCCTTGGTCAGGTAGTAATCGCTGCCGCCATTGAACAGGTTCCAGTTCATGACCACCATGAAGCGCTTATCGTCCTGCTCCCCGACTGGGCCACCTGCATTATCGGTAGTCCAGCGCGACAGTTCGAGATCCAGGCGCGGCGCATAACGTGAACGCGCGACATTCTGGTCGATCTGCGAGGCGCGCAGTTCTTCGCGCAGGGACGCAATATCCGGGCTGTTGCTCATTGCCACCTTGATGGCGTCGGCAGCAGTGGCCGGGATGGTGCCCATGTCTTCCCGCTCAGGCAGGCGGATGTTTTGCGGCGCGACATTGGTCAGGCGCAGGAACTCGATGCTGGCCGCGGAGTGCGCTGCCTCCTGCTGGGTGCGGGCTGAGCGGGCGGACAGGCTGCGGGCACGCACGCGCTCACGATCGGCATCGCTGGAAGCGCCTGCAGTCGCTCGCTTGTCCACGTAGGTAAACAGTTCATTGAGCTGGTTTTCATAGCCCAGCGATAAATCGGCAATCAAGCGGCTGGTTGTCAGGCCGAGGTAGGCGTTGACAGTAGATAGCCAGGCGTCTCCCTGGCTGCCGCGGCGGCTTTCCTCGCGGGAGGAGATAAGAGCTTGGCGGCGTTGCCAGTCGTAAATGCTTGGCATATCCAGTAATGGCTGGCGCAAAGTGATCACGCGGTCAGTGCGGGTGTGGTGAGATTCTTCCATGCGCGAACCGGTGCGGGCATCAATGGCGGAAGATGGCGAGGATATTTCGCGTCCCTTGCCATAACGCACGGACAGGTTGGGCAACAATAAGCCGCGTGCCTGCTTGGATTGTGCCTCTGCCTGGTTGAGGCGCTCATCGGCAACATGCACATCACGACTGAAGTCCACCGCAGCATTAGTGGCGGCGCGAATATCCATAGACTCTATGATTCCAGCCGGCACCTGTGATACATGGGATTGGGCGGCATAGTCGCTGCTCAGGTATTCATTATGGATTTCATTGGCTACCGCAACCGGGATGGTACTGATGCCAAACAGCCGGGACAGATGTAGGCCCTCGACGGCAGCGATAGATTGAGATTGGATGGGCAGATCCAGGTTCAGTGATTGCAGACCTATTGGTGCAACCCTGGTTTGTGCTTGTATTGCCTGCGGCGCTGTGGAAACAGCAGGCAATGTGGCGGTTGCTGGCGGCTTTGCCAATTGTTCCAGCGCGGTGGGTGCAATCACCAATTGTGGCTGTTTCAGGCTTTGCTCGGTTGCTCTGACCGCTTCACTCGCTGCATTGGCGGCGGCAGTGGCTGCACTGGCAGCCGCAGTCGCGGCGACAGCGGCTGCGTTGGCGGCTTCAACGGCCGCATGTGCGGCACTGGAAGCTGCCTGCAGTGAATTGGCAGGTGTTTTTGGTTCCCCTTGCGGTTCGGTAGCCCAGGCTGCGGTGACCACCAACATAGGCCATGTATATTTGAACATGAGGTGTTTACGCTTATTTAACACGTTCAACCCTTAAGATGATTTTTATAAATAGCTAGGTGCCGTTATTGGCTGTCCTGCCGCCTCCATCTAACCTGAAAACCTTGTTGCTATTGTCAATAATTGACATTTGGCGTGACTGCCAAGTAAAGCAATCCTAAGGAGCAATATATTGCCCAGCATATATCACGCCACCATGTTGCAATTATGTTTTTGATTTAAAGGTGTAAATACATTATGTTTTTGTTTTTAAATAAATTTAATTGTATTTTTCGGGCGATGGTTAATATGAAATATTTCTTTTTAACCATCTTATGGGTGTGCGCACTGCACCCAACTTTGTCGAAAAGCTGGCACATGTGCCAGCTTTTCGACAAAGTTATATTAATCAAAGATAACGGTTTTGTTCGCGTAAAGCAGGATACGGTTTTCGATATGCCAGCGCACAGCGCGAGACAGCACTACCCGCTCCAAATCCCTGCCTTTCTGAATCAGGTCTTCGACCTGGTCACGGTGGGAAATGCGGGTGATGTCTTGCTCGATGATCGGGCCTTCGTCCAGCACTTCGGTGACGTAATGGCTGGTAGCGCCGATCAGTTTTACCCCGCGATCAAAGGCGCGGTGATAAGGGCGCGCGCCGATAAAGGCAGGCAGGAATGAATGGTGGATATTGATGACGCGATGTGGGTAGCGCTTGACGAAACTGGGAGAAAGAATCTGCATATAGCGTGCCAGCACGATCAGGTCGACCTGATATTCGTCAAACAGGGCAAATTGCTGCGCTTCGGCTTCGACCTTGTTGTCCTTGGTGACGGCAATGTGAAAGAAGGGAATGCCGTGGAACTTTGCCAGGTTTTCCGTATCGCGATGGTTGCTGATGATGAGCGGGATATCGCAATCGAGTTCGCCGCTTTTATGGCGGTGCAGCAGGTCAACCAGGCAATGGTCATATTGCGACACCATGATGGCCATGCGTGCGCGGCGCTGCGATCCCTTGAGCTCCCAATTCATGTCGAACTGCCCAGCTATGGGGGAGAAGTGTTCGGCAAAATTGTCCAAAGTGAGGCTGGAGCCTGTCAAATCCCATTCTACCCGCATGAGAAACAGGTTGTTTTCAGCATCCTGATGCTGGTCAGCATGCAGGATATTGGCATCGTGGCGATAAAGAAAATCGGCGATCGACGCGACGATACCCTTGCGGTCAGGGCAGGTTACAAGCAGGGTGGCAGTATTTCTCATTATGGTTTGCAAGGGCTTGAAACACAAAAGCTGTCATTATACTGAGATTTAATGCTTGTGCAGGCCCAACGTCAGGTGCTGCCCGCGGTGAAAGTTATGATGAATACAAACGGTGTCTGTGGTATCTTTTGTCAGGTATCGTCATGATGTATAACGCTTGCGCGGCATACCTGTTTAATAAAAGATCAATGGCCGGATGGCAGTCAAGAACGTGAAAAAACAACTACCTTATTTCCTGCTGGTATTCCTGATTCCTATCCTCCTCGTACTGTGGTGGTGGGGGCTGTTTTCAACCGCCGAGGTTGAGATTGCCGAGCGCGGCAATTACCGTTACGCCTATCTGGAAGCTGAGGGGCCATACTCCAAGCTTTCCAGCAAGCAGGAAGAAGTCCTGCATGAGCTGGTGGAGCAGAAGATCAAGCCCGGCCCTGAAATCACGCTGATTTTCAGCGACCCTCGCACCACGCCTTATAAGGAACTTCATGCCCGCGCAGGTTTCATCATCGATGCGGATGCCCAGCCTGTTGCGCCGATCCAGGTCGATACCGTGCCGTTGCGCAAGGTGTTTGTAGCGAAAATCAAGGCGCATCCCTTGTTGGCCTATGGCAAGACCTATTCCAAGGTGCTGGATTTTGTGAAAGCCAAGGACACGACGTTGAATCTGCCGACAGTGGAAATTGTGGATGACAGCGTACTGACTGTTGAAATGCCACTGGAGCCTGTCACTCAACCGGAAAACACAGCAGGAGTGTCGCCGTGAATTTCATTATCCTCATCGGCGCCTTGGCGCTGACCTATTACCGCCCGCACCGCAAACAGGATTGGTTGCAGGAGATATTTGCTCCTTTTGCCCAGTTGCTGGAGCGCAACTTCAACGGTGGCAACCGCTTGCAGGGGACGACGGCATGGGTATTGATGGTGTTGCTGCCCAGTGTGCTGGTTGGGGGAATTTATTATCTCCTGCTGGAGATCAATGCCGTGTTGGGCATTCTGTTCGGCGTGGGCGTGTTGTATGTCACATTGCGGCTGAGCCAGTTCGGTCCCCGTGCCGAGGAAATCATTGCGGCGCTGCGTACTGGGAATATCGACGAAGCCCGTCAGTTGCTCGCGCAATGGGAAAAGGTAGATAGCGATCATTTCACGCTGACGCAGGTAGCGCAGGTCAGTGTGGAAACTGTATTGTCACGCGCGCATTATGGTCTGTTCGCCCCGATTTTCTGGATTGTCATTTTTGGCCCTGCAGGGGCTGTGTTCTACAGGTTATCCCATATCGCGACGATGGAGTGGCAGCCACAGGAAGTCACACCTTTCAACCAGTTGGCGAGAAAGGTTTTTTACTGGATCAATTGGCCACCCGCATTTGTGACCGCTGGCAGTTTCGCCATTGTCGGGGATTTCGAGGATGCTATTTATTGCTGGCGCTCACAGGCGGAAGGTTGGGCAGACAAGGCGATGGGCATGATACTCGCGAGTGGCGCAGGCGCGTTAGGAGCCAAGATCGGCGAGCCGTTACCCATGAACGGCATCCTGGTATTTCGCCCGGAACTCGGCCTGGGCGATGCTGCGGATGCAGATTATCTGCGCAGTGCGGTGGGGCTGGTCTGGCGGGTATTGGTATTGATGATAGGACTATTGCTGTTGTTGACCTTCGCGCATTGGCTAGGCCAATAGCAAGAGGACAGTGGACTGAAGTGCGGCAACACAGGATGACAGAGAGAAGAATGGAAATTGTATTAGCCAACCCGCGCGGGTTTTGCGCAGGGGTAGACCGCGCGATCATTATCGTGGAACAGGCGCTGGAGAAATTTGGCGCTCCCATCTATGTGCGCCATGAGGTGGTGCATAACAAGTTTGTGGTGGATGACCTCAAGAAAAAAGGCGCGATCTTCGTGGAAGAGCTGGATGAGGTGCCTGCCGGCAATACCGTAATCTTCAGCGCTCACGGGGTTTCCAAGGATGTGCGTGCCGAAGCAGAGGAGCGTGGCTTACGGGTCTTTGATGCTACCTGCCCGCTGGTGACCAAGGTGCATATCGAAGTGGAAAAGATGCGCGCAGCTGGCAAGGAAATTATTATGATCGGCCACAAAGGGCACCCGGAAGTGGAAGGCACCATGGGGCAGTCAGAAGGCGGTATGTATCTGGTTGAGACGCCGGAAGATGTGGAAAAGCTGGAAGTTGCAGACCCTGCGCAATTGGCATATGTCACGCAAACGACTTTGTCGATAGATGATGCGTCTTCCATCGTGGATGCGCTCAAGACCAGATTTCCCCAGATCATGTCTCCCCGTAGCGATTCCATTTGCTATGCCACGCAAAACCGCCAGGATGCTGTCAAGGTAATGGCGCGAGATTGCGACTTGGTGATTGTGGTAGGGTCGCCCAACAGCTCCAACTCCAACCGCTTACGCGAAGTGGCGCAGAATCAGGGCGTGGAGTCCTATATGGTAGATAATGCGAGTTTCCTTGACCCTGCCTGGATCGTTGGCAAGAAGCGTATCGGTGTTTCTGCCGGGGCTTCCGCGCCGGAGGTGCTGGTGCAAGAGGTGATCCGCAAGCTTGGGGAACTGGGCGCTGCCGATGTGCAAGAGTTGAGCGGAGTTGTGGAAAACGTGGTGTTCAAGATACCGCGCAATCTTGCAGAGGCTTGAATGAAAAAGGCGGTTTAACCCGCCTTTTTTATTTTGCATTCAAGGCCCAAACATCAGGCTCTCTTGCGCAAGTTATCCAGGCTGAATGCCGTTGGCGCATGCACAGCGATCGTGAGATAACCGCCAGCAATGGCGAGGTATTGCATAAAGCCGATCAGGTCGCCTACTTGCAGTTTGAGCACAACGGCGACGAAGATAGCGTAAATTGTCAGGGCGTAAGCGGCAAATCTGGTTTTGTAGCCGAGCAGCAGCATCAGACCGAATATCAGTTGAATCAGGATGGTCAACGGGGCGAAGAAAGGCACTAGGCCGAATTGGGCCAGATAAATCTGGTAGCTCTGATACCCCTCAGGGTGCTGCGTGATCATATAGAGCTGTATCAGAATTGCTATCAGGAAAATCTGCGCCATCAGAATGCGCCCGAGGAAGCCTAAAAATTTTGTCATCGTTCTACCTTCTCATCCAAATCTACTGGGTTGATATTGTTTTACATCGCTCAAGGCGAAGGTAAATGATGCCTGCAAGCCTCTCTTATCGCAATATCTTGTTGCGCAAGCGCATGTGTTGGGTCAGCATCGGATGATGTGCAACGGGTATATTTCAAGGGGATGCAAATGGAGTTTTATATCAGGGAAGCGGAATGGATAACTGAACAGGCGCAGATATCTGCTATCAGGCAACAGGTTTTTGTGGTGGAGCAGCATGTGCCGCCTGAACTGGAGTGGGACGGTTTGGATGAGACAGCCACGCATCTGCTAGCCGTTGCAGAGGACGGGAAGCCTGTCGGTTGCGCGCGGATATTGATAGGCGCCAGCATCGGGCGTATGGCGGTGCTGGCTTCATGGCGCGGACAGGGCGTGGGCTGGACGCTGTTGCAGACGGCTATCGAATATTGCCGACGGGAGGGCTGGTTGCATATCGAGGTTTCCGCGCAAACCCATGCTATCCCTTTCTATGAAAAAGCCGGGTTCCAGGTTTCAGGCGAGGAGTATATGGATGCCGGTATTCTCCATCGTGCCATGAGTCTGCATATCAGCAGCTAGTTTTTCCTGCTTTTCGGGTGCTGTTTCTCACACATTGCGCAGTGAGTGAGGCCGATTTTTCTACTCAAATATTTTATTGAAAGACATAGTCTGTTCTCTGGTTTTCAAGACTAGCAGCAAGACTACGAATCTCTTCATCCCATTGTCTTTTGCGATCTGCACTATTCCCTTCGATTAATCATTAATCAACAATTTTTAGCATCACCATCTTTAGGGGAATTTCAAATGATCGCACGTACTCTGGTACTGCTCGCCGGGCTTTCCATCTCTACTCTGGCGCTTGCCCAACCATCTCTCAATCTTTCCGAATACACCCTGGGTTATCGGTTTAACCTGCCCGGCCAGATAGGCATGGCAGGTGAAGCCTCGGCCATTACCTACAACTGGGATACCGGCACTTTGTTCGTCGTCGGCGATGAAGCCGAAGCCATTGTCGAAGTAACCAAGACCGGCGAAGTTGTCGGCTCGATGAAACTGAATTTCGGCTCAAGTTTTGATGCTGAATCCTTGACCTACATCGGCAACGGCCAATTTGCACTGGGTGAAGAGCGTACACAGAGCGTGTACAAGCTTGATTACCAAGCTGGCACAACGTTGAGCCTCTCCTCAGTAACGCCCGCCTACTCTTTCGGCAGCTACAGCAACAACGAAGGTTTGGAGGGCTTGAGTTGGGATCCGCGCAATAACACCTTTATCGCGGTGAAGGAAAAGAATCCTCAAGCCGTCTACCAGGCTGAGATTGATTTCAATGACGGCACAGGCAGCCACAATATCTTGTTCGATGCTGGACTGCTTGGCGTGCTGGATCTTTCCGATGTGCAGGTGCTGGGCACCGTGCCTTCATTCCTTGGCACCGGCCTGGATGACAACTTGCTGATCATCAGCCAGGAATCGCGCCTGCTGCTGGAAGTGACCCGTACCGGCGAAGTGCTGAGCTCCATTGATCTCCGTCGCCTGAGCGGTACCGCTGAAGGCGTGACCATCGATGAGCTGGGCAATATCTATATCGTGGATGAACAGCCTCGCGTGTTTGTATTCCTGCGGCCAACGCCAGCCGTGCCTGAGCCTGAAACCTATGCCTTGCTGCTGGCCGGTCTTGGCCTGCTTGGTTTTGCTACCCGCCGCCGCGTTGCATAAAGATTTTTCTGTAGTGACTGTGTTGTTTTTTATTTTTTAAATCAGAGAGGTTAATCATGAATGTCATCAATAAGTTGATTGCTGCTGGTGTTTTCGCTGCCAGTGCTTTCTCCGTAGCTCCTGCTTTTGCAGCTAACGCCTACAACGTCTATATCACCGAGTGGAACTACCAGAGCCGCGTTGCGGATGAAAAGGGCGAGTACATCGAGCTCACCAACCTTGGCCAATTCGATGTCGACTTCACTTACTGGAGCTACGACGACGACAGCCGTCAAAGCTTTACTTTTGAACTGTCCGATTTCGGTATCGTCAAGGCTGGCGAGTCCGTGATCCTGACCGAAATCACTGCTGAAGAATTCCGCGCTCGCTGGGGCCTGGATGATTCCGTCAAGATCATCGGCAACTTGAACCCTAACCTGGGCCGCGCTGATGAAATCAACATCTACGATGCCGACGAAAACCTGGTGGACCGCCTGACCTATGGCGACAATACCATCGGTGGTATCCGTGCCCGTTACAACAGCGGCATTCCTGGCAGCGTAGACGTGCTGGGTGAAAACAATGTACACGGTTGGGTATTGTCACAAGTGGGTGACTCCGAAGGTTCCTGGCGCTCCACAGTGGGCGACATCGGTAGCCCAGGCTTTACTAACCTGACTATTGCGGCTGTACCGGAGCCTTCTACTTATGCATTGATGCTGGCTGGTGTTGGCTTGGTTGGTTTTGCAGTACGCCGCCGCAAAATGGCTTAAATAGACCAATAACTGGTTGATATAAAAATGGCCCTCCATTGATAGAGGGCCATTTTTTATTGAAGCCAGTGTAGCGAAGCCCAGTGTTGTGTCAGCGTTTCAGCATCGGCTTGAGGTATTTGCCGGTATAACTGGTCTTGGTATCAGCCACTTCTTCCGGTGTGCCGCGGGCAATCATGGTGCCGCCACCGTCCCCGCCTTCCGGCCCCATATCGACAATCCAGTCGGCAGTTTTGATCACATCCAGGTTGTGCTCAATGATGACAATGGTATTACCCTGGTCACGCAAGCGGTGCAAGACATCGAGCAAGAGTTGAATGTCGGCAAAATGCAGGCCGGTGGTAGGTTCGTCGAGAATATACAAAGTCCTGCCAGTGTCGCGCTTGGATAGCTCCAGGGCCAGCTTGACGCGCTGGGCCTCGCCGCCGGACAGCGTGGTTGCGGATTGGCCCAGGGTTATATAGCCCAGGCCCACATCCAGCAGTGTCTGCAATTTACGCGCCACCACGGGCACTGCATCGAAGAATGCCCGTGCCTGCTCCACTGTCATTTCCAGTATTTCGTGGATATTCTTGCCCTTGTATTGGATTTCCAGTGTTTCACGGTTGTAACGGTGGCCCTTGCACACGTCGCAAGGTACGTAGACGTCCGGCAGGAAGTGCATCTCCACGCGGATGACGCCATCGCCCTGGCAGGCTTCGCAACGGCCACCCTTGACGTTGAATGAATAGCGCCCTGGGCCGTAGCCGCGTGCGCGGCTTTCCGGCACGCCCGCGAACAGGTCGCGGATGGGGGTAAATACGCCGGTGTAGGTGGCAGGGTTGGAACGTGGGGTGCGGCCGATTGGGCTTTGGTCTACGTCCACCACCTTGTCGAAGAATTCCAGCCCGCTGACGCTCTCGAAGGCGGCGGGTTCTGTGGAGCTGCCATAGAGATGCTTGGCGACAATGCGGTACAGAGTGTCGTTGATCAGAGTGGATTTGCCGGAACCAGATACGCCAGTGACGCAGGTCAAGAGGCCGACAGGAATGGCCAGGTCTACGTTCTTCAGGTTGTTGCCGCTGGCTTTGGTGAGTTTGAGCCAACGTGTGGGATCCGGTGCATGGCGCTGGCTGGGCACGGCAATTTCTTTTATTCCGCTCAGGTATTGCCCGGTAAGCGATTGCTGATTGTTCTGGATTTCAACAGGCGTGCCTGCTCCCACGATATTGCCGCCATGCTCGCCTGCGCCGGGGCCGATATCCACTACATAGTCCGCAGCCATGATGGCGTCCTGGTCATGTTCGACCACGATCACGCTGTTGCCGATATCGCGCAGACGCAGCAGTGTTTGCAGCAGACGGTCGTTATCGCGCTGGTGCAGGCCGATGGAAGGTTCGTCGAGCACATACATGACGCCGGTGAGGCCGGAGCCGATCTGCGAGGCCAAGCGAATGCGCTGTGCTTCTCCGCCCGAAAGGGTCTCAGCGGAACGTGATAGTGATAGGTATTCCAGCCCGACATTGGTGAGGAATTTCAGCCGACTGCTGATTTCCTGCACGATCTTGTCGGCGATGACCAGCTTTTGCCCGCTCAATTCGATATGCTCGAAGAAATGCAGGGCTTGACGCAGCGGCGCCTCGCAGATTTCATGGATGTTCCGCCCCGCTACCTTGACGTGCCTGGCTTCGCGGCGCAAACGCGTGCCTTCGCAAGCTGGGCAGGGTTGGGAGTTGAGGTATTTTGCAAGCTCTTCACGCACCGTGGATGAATCTGTTTCATGGTAACGGCGCTGCAGATTGTTGATGATGCCTTCAAAAGTATGGGCTTTTTCGTACAGTTTGCCGCGCTCGTTGAGGTATTGGAAAGTGATGACTTCCTTACCGCTGCCATGGAGCAGCACTTGCTGCGCATCAGCGGATAGGGATTCAAAAGCTGTATCCAGGTCAAAACCATAATGTTGCGCCAGGCTTTGCAGCAACTGGAAATAGAACTGATTGCGCTTGTCCCAGCCCTTGATCGCGCCGCTGGCAAGCGACAAATGCGGAAAAGCGACGACGCGCTTGGGGTCGAAAAAGCTGATTTGCCCCAAGCCGTCGCACTTGGGGCAGGCGCCCATCGGGTTGTTGAACGAGAACAGGCGAGGCTCCAGCTCTGCTAGTGAGTAATCGCATACCGGGCAGGAGAACTTGGCTGAGAATAAATGCTCCTTGCCGCTGTCCATTTCCAGTGCCACCGCTTTGCCGTCCGCCAGCCGCAAGGCAGTTTCAAAGGATTCGGCAATACGCTGCTTGACGTCGACGCGTACCTTGAGCCGGTCCACGACAACATCGACGTTATGCTTCACTGTTTTAGCCAGCTTGGGCACGCTGTCGAGTTCGTGAATTTCGCCATCCACACGCACGCGCACGAAACCCTGCGCCTTGAGTTCTTCAAACAGGTCGAGCTGTTCGCCCTTGCGGTTGCTCACTACCGGTGCAAGGATCATGAGCTTGGTGTCTTCCGGTAGCAGCAGGACGCTATCCACCATCTGCGAAACGGTTTGGGCTTCCAGCTTGATGCCATGGTCGGGACATTCGGGGTCGCCAGCTCGCGCATACAGCAGGCGCAGATAATCATGGATTTCCGTCACCGTGCCCACGGTGGAGCGCGGGTTGTGCGAGGTGGATTTCTGCTCGATGGAAATGGCGGGGGAAAGCCCCTCGATCAGGTCGACATCCGGCTTGTCCATGCGCGCGAGAAACTGCCGCGCATAGGCTGAAAGGGACTCTACATAACGGCGCTGGCCTTCTGCGTATAAAGTGTCGAATGCAAGTGAGGACTTACCTGAACCCGAGAGCCCGGTAATGACGATCAACTTGTTGCGGGGCAGGTCCAGTGAAACATTCTTCAAGTTGTGCGTTCGCGCACCACGTATGCGTATGTAGTCCATTCGGTTGTGACTTGGGGGTAGGGAACCTGATAATATACGCAACTTCGCATGTTTAATTCAATGATTTTTAATGACTCAATCTGAACGCATGTCCTCTGTCGAACTGCGCTCTACCCTGAGCCTGGCCTCTATTTATGGCTTGCGCATGCTGGGCATGTTCCTCATCCTGCCAATTTTCGCGATTTATGCGGAAACGCTGCCTTCGGGACATGACCATTTATATATCGGGTTGGCGTTGGGGGCCTATGGCTTGACGCAGGCGTTGTTCCAACTGCCGTTCGGCATCGCGTCTGATCGCTTCGGGCGCAAGAACATGATTTACATTGGCTTGCTGATCTTCGCGCTTGGCAGCTTTGTCGCTGGTATGGCGGATGACATTCATACCATCATCATTGGTCGGGCAATACAGGGTGCGGGTGCAGTGTCTGCAGTAGTCATGGCGCTGGTGGCAGACCTGACCCGTGAAGAGCACAGAACCAAAGCCATGGCCATGATAGGCGTCAGCATCGGCATTACCTTTGCGTTATCGCTGGTGCTCGGGCCTACGCTCAACCAATGGATAGGCGTGTCCGGCATTTTTATCTTGACCGGCGTGCTGGCACTGCTGGCGATCCTGGATATCAAATACCTGGTGCCTGACCCGCATATCAGCAGGTTCCATTCCGATACGCAGGCAACACCAGCCAGGCTGGGTGTGGTGTTGAAAGATACGCAGTTGCTGCGACTCAATTTCGGTATTTTCGCCTTGCATGCTTCCCATATGGCCATGTTCGTGGTTGTGCCGTTTGCACTCAAGCAGACCAGCGGGCTAAGCGAGAACGACCACTGGATGATTTACCTGCCGATCATGGTGATTTCCATGTTGATGATGGTGCCTGCGATCATCATTGGCGAGAAAAAAGCCAAGCTCAAGCAGATATTCATCTTGAGCGTGGTGGTTATGCTGCTGGCCGAGCTTGGGTTCGGGCTCATGATCAACAGTTTCTGGGGCATCGTGGCTGCGCTGACGATCTTTTTTATCGCATTCAATGTGCTGGAGGCCATCATGCCTTCAGCGATTTCCAAGCAGGCGCCGGTGGAATCCAAGGGAACTGCGATAGGCGTGTTCAATACCGCGCAGTCGCTGGGAATATTCGTTGGCGGCGTATCTGGCGGCTGGCTGTCCAGCCAGTATGGCTATACAGCGGTATTTGGCTTCTGTGGCATACTCATGCTCTTATGGCTGGTCAGCGTGATGACCATGCAAGCGCCGGCGGCGGTGCGCAGCAAGATGTATCATCTGCCGGATGGATATGCAGGCGATGCGACGCGTTTATCACAAACACTGGCAGCGTTGCCTGGTGTGAAAGAATCGGTTGTCTTGCCTGCTGAGGGCATGGTGATATTGAAAGTGGATATGCAGGCCAACTGGGATGATTCCGCAGTGCTGCAATTGATAAGGGGTTAAAGATGGCATCAGTCAATAAAGTAATCTTGGTAGGCAATCTGGGCCGCGACCCGGAAGTGCGCTATATGCCCAACGGCGAGGCGGTGGCCAATTTCAGCATTGCCACCACCGACAACTGGAAGGACAAGAGCGGCCAGCGTCAGGAGCGCACTGAATGGCATAACATCGTCATGTATCGCCGCCTGGCGGAAATTGCAGGTGAATACCTGAAAAAAGGCCGTCCGGTCTATATCGAGGGCCGTCTGCAAACGCGCAAATGGCAAACCAAGGAAGGCCAGGACCGTTACACCACCGAGATTATTGCTGACCAGATGCAAATGCTGGGCGGCCGAGATGGTGGCGGAAGCGGCGGAGCGAGCTATGACGGCGGTGGCGATGACTTCAACCAGGACTACAGCCAGTCTGCCCCTAGGCAGCAGGCAGCACCAGCGCAGCGCTCAGCGCCCACGCAAGCGCCTAAGCCATCTGGCGGCAGCAACTTCGATGATTTCGAGGATGACATTCCGTTCTGATATAAGGCAGTTTTGCATTATCCGAGGCCCCGTTTCTACGGGGCTTTTTATTTGGAGGAAAGTGAAGCAATTTTTTCTGAAAATGTTATTGAGAATTATTATTAACAATATGTATAATGATTCTCAATCGTGATTTTGGAAATTGCATCATGCATTCACTACAGCAATCCCTGAAAGCAGCCTTGCTCGTCGCTCTTGCTTTGGTCTCAAGCTCAGCCTATGCGCTCGATATCATTTTTGATTACCGCTTTGATCGCAACGGCTGGTTCAGCACGGATAGCGATGCGGGGTTGATGCGGCGTGACGTGCTGCAGCAGGCGGCTTCTGTATTCAGCGGCTTGACCGATAGCTTGTCGGCAATCCAGCCAGGTGCAGGCGATAGCTGGAGCGTGAGGTTCCAGCATCCGAGTTGGAACAGCTGGATCGAGAATGTCACTGTCACTGATTTATATGTGCCGGAAAACAGCCTGGTGATTTTCGTCGGCGCGTCTTCCTTCAACGGCTCTGTGCTTGGCGCTGCCGGTTCTGGCACCGTGCGTGCCCAGGGCAGCCAGGATTTTGTAGATAGCGTGGCGGTACGCGGCCAGGAAGGCGCGCTGGCTGACGTGCCTGTTGATATCGGCCCATGGGGTGGTTCCATCTGGTTCAACAGCCAGTTTTCATGGTATGCCGGATTGGATGAGAGCGGCCTGGCTCCCAACCAGCCGGATCTGCTGACCACGGCGACGCATGAAATTGCGCACTTGCTGGGTTTTGGCGCTTCTGCTGCCTGGGATGCCCTGTTGCGACCTGCAGACAACGGCTGGGTATTCACCGGAGAAAATGCCGTTGCGGCGTATGGAGGTCTTGTGCCTGTCGACGGGGTAGGCGCGCATTGGGCTTATGGTGTGCAGGGCACGATAGATGGCGAGCTGGTGCCTAACCTCATGGATCCTGGCACTCAATTTGGTAACCGCGAGTATTTCAGCGATCTTGATTATGCGGCGCTGGCTGACATCGGCTGGCAGGTGAGCGCGGTGCCCGAGCCTTCGACATTCTGGATGCTGTTGCTGGGGCTGGCTGGGGTATTCGGCCGCTGGCAGCGCAAGCAGCCGCGTACTCTCGCCAAGAAGTAAACCCGTCTATATATTGAATAGCGAATAATGGTTGGACTGGTATTTGTATTCCGTCACCCAGCGCGTGAATTTTTCTGCCGGTAGCGGCTGGGAAAAGCGGTAACCCTGCACGAAGGTGCAGCCACTGATTTCTGCCCAGCGTAGTTCTATATCGGTTTCTACGCCCTCCGCTACTAGCTCCAGGGACATGCTGCGCGCCAATGCAGCGATTGTTTTGACGATTTCCACATTGATCGGCTCGTGTTCTATGCCCTTGATAAAGGACTGATCTACCTTGAGGCGGTCAATCGGGAATTTGCGCAAATAGCTGAGATTGGAGTAGCCGGTGCCAAAATCATCAATCGCCAGCTTGATCCCGAGACTGTGCAGTTTGCGCAAGGTTCGTACCACGGCATCGGCATCCTGCATGAACATGCTTTCGGTCAGCTCAAGTTCCAGATAAGCCGGGTTGATTCCAGTTTCAGTGATGATGTTCTCGACCATCTCGCAGAAATCGCTCTGGTAGAACTGCATCGCCGAGATATTGACGGAAATGCGCATGGGCTGGAACCCGGCTTGCAACCAGGCCTGGTGCTGACGACAGGCTTCACTGATGACCCATTTGCCAATAGCCACGATCAAGCCTGTTTCCTCGGCAATCTCGATGAAGTGGATTGGCGTTAGCAGCCCGCGTTGTGGATGGTGCCAACGGATCAGAGCTTCCTTGCCGACCACTCTGCCGCTGTCGAGCGCAATTTGCGGCTGGTAATACAGCTCGAATTCGTTGCGCTCGATAGCCAGGCGCAGATCGGTTTCCAATGACATGCGGTCGAGCGAGTACAGCTGCATGCCGTGGGCATAATGGCGATAGGTATTGCGCCCACTGCGTTTGGCTTCATACATGGCGGCGTCAGCCTTGACCAGCAGATTATTGGCGTCTTCATCATCCAAAGGATAGATAGCCGTGCCGATGCTGGCCGAAATGAATATATCTCTCCCCATGATCGGCTGCGGCAATTTCAATGTATCGAGGATGCGCCAGCACAAGTTGTCCAAATCTTTCTGGCTACTGATGTTATCCACGATGATGGTGAATTCGTCCCCCGAGAGGCGAGCCACGGTGTCCATCTCACGCGAGCAACGGGTCAGGATGCCTGCCAGCACGATCAGCAATTGGTCGCCAAAAGCGTGCCCCATGGAATCGTTGAAGTGCTTGAATTTGTCGAGGTCGATGAACAGCAGGCCGACTTGCGCATTGGTACGGCTGGCTTCTGCCAGCGCCATTGACAGCCGATCCATGAACAACACCCGATTGGGCAATTTGGTCAGCTGGTCGAAATGGGCAAGGTAGAACAAATTGGCCTGCTTGCGCTGCGTGATTTCATCGAGCAGGTCGTGACCGTTGGCGATGCCGGCGTACCTGCCCTGCTCCGTGACAATGAAGCCGCTCACCATATGCTGCATGCCCGCATCGATGATGATGCGCGAGATGTCGTCAATCGAGGTGTGACTGCTTACTACAAGCGGTTTGCGGTTCATGAATTCGGCAACCGGCTTCTTGCCGTAGATTTCATGGGTATAGGGCTTGATGAAGGTTTCCATGAAGGCGTGCCGTTCCACTATTCCCACCGGCTGGTGCTGCTCGTTGACCACGGGCAGGGCAAAAATATGCTGGTTTTCCTGGAAGATGGCCAGTACCTGCAGGCAGGGCATGTCGTCCAGTACGGGCGCCACCGTCCGCAACAGGCGCTTGACGGTGGGATTGTCGTCACTGTGGCTGAATCTGAAATGGGTTGCAGTGTTCATGAGGCAGGGTGCCGGGCCTTCGTATGGGGAAATTCGTATGGGCAAATCAAAGCGACCAAGTGATCACGATGTGCCGCCCAGATTATGCACGTTAAGGTTGCAGAATTATGACAGCTGACTGCAACGGAAGGCTTGATTGGCGCCAGCAACTACCTGGGTTGGGTTTAATGAAAACGTCATAAATCGTGGCTATGCTGGGCATCAAATCTTACGTATGAACGCCAGGTGGAACCTGGCAATGCCGCTATGAAGAACCCCTATTCAATGAATCAGCGCCAGGCCGGATTTACCTTGCTGGAGTTGCTGGTGGTACTCGTTATCCTGGGTTTGCTGGTCGGTTACGTGGCGCCCAAGTATTTTGCCCAGCTCGGCAAATCCGAGGTCAAGACGGCACGCGCGCAGATCGGCGCGCTGGAAAAAGCGCTGGATCAATACCGGCTTGATGTCGGCCACTATCCTACCACTGAGCAGGGCCTGCTTGCCTTGAACACCGCGCCTGCGGGCGAAAGCAAATGGGCCGGGCCCTATCTGCAGAAGAGTGTGCCGAACGATCCCTGGGGCCGGCCTTATCAATTCAAGTCGCCCGGGGAGCATGGGGATTTCGACCTCTATTCTTTGGGCAAGGACGGCCAGCCCGGCGGTAGCGATGACAACGTCGATATCGTGAACTGGTGATATGCGCTATCAGGTACGGGCGATAAGCGCGGGCCGTCTGGTTTCGCTGGAGTTTGAAGCCCAGCATGCGGAAGAGGCAGCCGCCAAGGCGCGCAGCCAAGGTTATGAAGTCCTGGCGACCAAGTCAGGTAAGCAAGGCCTGATCAATAGTAAGCGCACACGTTTTCCCTTGTTGCTGTTCAGCCAGGAATTGTTGTCATTGCTCAAGGCCGGCCTAGGGCTGGTAGAGTCGCTGGAGGGGATTGCGGAGAAAGAGCAGCGACCCGAAATCGCCCAGGTGTTCAAGGGTGTACTGGATGCGCTATACCGCGGGCAGACCTTTTCGGCCGCGCTCGCAGCCTATCCATCCGCATTTCCTGGCTTGTATACCTCCATGGTCAAGGCCAGCGAGCGTACCGGGGACTTGCCTGAGGCCTTGTTGCGTTACATCGGCTACGAGCAGCAGGTGGAAGTGTTGCGCAAGAAACTCATCGCTTCCTCCATTTATCCCTTCCTCCTCATCACCGTGGGCGGCCTGGTGGTCCTGTTCCTGCTGGGCTACGTCGTGCCGCGTTTTTCCCAGATCTATGCCGATGCGGGCGAGAACCAGGCCTGGATGCTCAGGCTGGTGCTGGGCTGGGCCGATATCATGGAGGCCCATGGGCAGAGCCTGCTGCTTGGGGGTGTGGTTTTTCTCGGGCTGGTTGTGGCGGCGCTCATGCGTCCCGGTGTGCGCGGAAGCATCATGACCATGCTATGGCGCTTGCCGACGATAGGCGAGCAAATGCGCGTATTCCAACTGGCGCGGTTCTACCGCACGCTAGGCATGCTGCTGGAAGGCGGCATTACCATCAAGCAGGCGCTGGAGATGGCGCGCGGCCTGCTGACGGCCTCCATGCATCAGAGCCTGGACAAGGCAGCCGCATTGATCCGCGAGGGGCGGTCGATTTCAGAGGCGATGGAAGCTGCCGGGCTGGTGACGCCGGTCTCGCTGCGCATGCTGCGCGTCGGCGAGAAAAGCGGCGAGATGGGCAAGATGATGGAGCATATCGCGACTTTGCACGACGAGGAAATCGCACGCTGGCTGGAGTGGTTCACCCGCTTGTTCGAGCCGCTGCTCATGATCTTCATCGGCCTCATCATCGGCGCCGTCGTGGTCATGCTCTACATGCCGATCTTCGAACTTGCCGGGAGCCTGCAATGAGCGCGGCGGAAACGATGTTCAGCCAGGCGCGCATGGCCGAGGCTCGCAGCCTGGCGGCGAGCAGCAACCGCAGCATGATGGATATGCTGCAGGGGTTGTCCGCCCTGGACGACCAGGAATATGCGGCAGCTCTGGCCGGGGCCGTGCAGCTGCGGCTTTTCAGCATGGAAGACCTGCATGCGATGCAGCCCGCCTTCGATGTGATGAGCTTCACCATGGCCAGCCGACTGCAGTGCCTGCCCTTGCGTGAAAACGACATCCTCTGGCTGGTGCTTGCCGACCCGTTCGACCAGACGGTGCTGGATTGGGCCGCGGAATGGATCCCGGAAAGCTTCCATACCGGGATCGCGCATTTCCGCGATATCCAGGCTTACCTGAGCCGACACGAGGAAGACCTGCGTGCCATGGATGGCAACCTGATTGCCACGGGCGAGGCTGCCGAGGCGAACAAGACGGATGTGGAGCACCTGAGCCTGCAGAGCATCAACGCCGACAGCAGCCCGGTGATCCGCATGGTGAATTCCACGCTGTACGACGCCTTGAAGGCCGGCGTGAGCGATATCCACATGGAAAGCGTGGCCGCCGGGCTGGTGATCAAGTACCGCATCGACGGCGTGCTTGTCCATGTTGGCAGCATGCAGGGTGCGGACATGGCCGAACAGGCGGTGTCGCGCGTGAAGATTCTTGCCGAGCTCGATATCGCCGAGCGCCGCGTGCCGCAGGATGGCCGCTTCAAGGTGATGATGCAGGGGCGCGACGTGGATTTCCGCGTATCCATCATGCCGAGCATCTATGGCGAGGATGCCGTGCTGCGGGTGCTGGACCGGAAATCCCTCTCCGACCAGGCCAAGGGGCTGTCGCTCAAGCAACTGGGCTTTGACGACTACATCATCGAGGATTTCCGCCGGCTGGTGCGTGAACCCTACGGCATGGTGCTGGTGACCGGGCCGACCGGTTCCGGCAAGACCACTTCGCTGTATGCGGCCATCAGCGAGGTCAACCACGGCCACGACAAGATCATCACCATCGAGGACCCGGTGGAATACCAGTTGCCGGGCGTACTGCAGATCCCGGTCAACGAGAAGAAGGGGCTCACCTTCGCGCGCGGCCTACGCTCCATCCTTCGGCACGACCCGGACAAGATCATGGTGGGCGAGATCCGCGACCCGGAAACAGCCCAGATCGCCGTACAGTCGGCGCTCACCGGACATTTGGTATTCACCACCTTGCATGCGAACAATGTCTTCGACGTCATCAGCCGCTTCCTGCACATGAACGTCGAGGCCTACAGCCTGGTGGCGGCGCTGAACGGCGTAATGGCGCAGCGCCTGGTGCGCTTGGTGTGCCCGCATTGCGCCGAAGCGGTCGAGGCTAGTGATGAGTTGCTGCTGCAATCCAAGATCACGCGCGAGCAGGTGGCCCATTACCAATTGCGTCAGGGAAAGGGCTGCGGGCATTGCCGCGGCAGCGGTTACAAAGGCCGCAAGGCGATTGCGGAACTGCTGGCGCTGGACGACGAGCTGCGCGAGATGATCATCGCGCGCGAGCCTTTGCGCAAGCTCAAGGAAGCCGGCCGTGCGAGGGGCATGAAGAGCCTGCGCGAGGCGGCGCTGGAGGCCGTTGCGCGCGGCGAGACCACACTGGAGGAGATCAACCGTGTCACTTTTGTGGCGTGAGCGCCTGCTGCCAGGCTGGTGGCGGCCTACCGTGGTCGTTCACATCCAGCCTCGGCATATTACCTGGTCGCGCCAGTCTGGCGGAATCAAGCGCAGGATTCTTGACCAAGGCGTGGTCCATGCCGAGCAGCATGGCAAGGATGTGCAGCCGTTGCTTGCCGCATTGCCGCAAGCGTTGCGCGAGGCCGGCGCCGCAGGTGCGCGCGTGGAGCTGATGCTGTCGAACGCCTTTATGCGTTATGCCATCGTGCCTAACCCGGATGGGGCTGCCAACGGCGAAGAGCTGACGCTGCTGTGCCGCCATGCTTTCCAACGGGTCCATGGCGACATTGTCGCGGAATGGAATATCCAGCTCAGCCTTGCCGCGCTGGGCGGCAACGGGCTTGCCAGCGCGATGGACCAGGATTGGCTGGACGCCCTTAAGCAACATGTAAAAACGGAAAAAGGGCAGCTCATCAGCGTGCAGCCGCTATTGGCGCATGCCTTCAACCGTCTTGCCAAGGCTGGGCAGGAGGGCATCTTTGTGCTGCGCGAACCCGAGCGGCTATGCTTGTTGGCCTGGCAAAACCGCAGTTGGTCTGCGGTGCAAATGCAACCCGTGCTTGACGACTGGCAAGCTGTATTGGAAGCAGGCTTGCGTCGGTTGCGTTTGCAACTGGAGCTGCCGGAATCCACGCCGGTGCAATTATGCGAACTGGTGCAAGGCGATATGCAGCCGCGCATGGCAGTCTGGCGGGCGGATTGGTCCCTGGCGGGAGGCGTGGCATGAGGCTGCAGCTCGACCATGCGGCTGCAGCAAGCCAGGGAGCGCGTTACCAAGCCAGCCTGTTTGTTGTTGCGGCCCTGACATTGCTGTGTGGCTGGCAACTGATGGATATGCGCGCCGAGCGTGCGGATATCGAACAGAGGTTGCAGCAGGTGCAGGCGGCCCGCAAGCCGGTGCAGGTGGCCGTCATCCAGCCGCAGGCGTTGTCGGCCGTGCAAAAAGCCGAGATCAAGGAAGCCAACGGCATACTGGACGAGCTGGGCAGGCCATGGCCTGCCTTGCTGAACCGACTGGAACAGGTAGCCCAACCAGAAATCGCCTTGCTGGCGATACGCCCCGATGCAGCCAAGGGCAAGCTGCGCCTCAAGGGGGAAGCCAAGGATGTCGCTTCGTTGTTGGCTTACCTGCAATGGCTGGAAGATGTGCCTGAAATGCATGACGTCGTGCTCGACGAGCATGAAATGATGGAAAAGCCGGAAGGCGGCGGCATGGCGCATTTTATCCGCTTTGGCATTACGGCCAGGTGGGGCGCGGTGTGATGCAGCCCGGCATGGCCTCGTCCCTGGACTTCAAGCGGCTGCAATGGGTTGCGCGCCGGGTGCAGTACAGGCTGGGTTGGCCCGGGATGGCCTTGGTTGCACTGTTGGTGGCGACGGTATACCTGGTGGCAGTGTGGCTGGCGCCTTTGCAAACCGAGATCGCGCAACTGCGGCAGGAGTTGGCAATGCAGGAGGCGGCGTTACGCCTGCATCCCCAGCCGCATCCCCAGCCGCATCCCCAGCCCGTGAGCTCCCCGGAACAGGCATTGGCGCAGGAGCTGGCCGAGTTCGATGCGCGCTTTCCCGGCATCAAGCAATTACCGGAAGAACTGGGCGTGTTGTTCCGCCTTGCGGAAGGCCATGGCCTGCAAGTGGTCAAGGGCGAGTATTCACTATCGGAGAAAAAGCAGGGCAGCGTGCGGCGCTTCGAGGCCAGCGTGCCGGTGCAAGGCAGCTACCAGTCGGTGAAGGCGCTGGTGCTCGACATATTGGACGCCTTGCCGAACGTGGCGTTGGCCGAGCTTGGTTTCGAGCGCGGCGAATCGTTGGAGGCCGAGGTCAAGACGCGCTTGCGCCTGGTGTTCTTTATCAGGAAGCGTGCGGCATGAAGCTGCTATTCAAGCGCCAATGGCTGATGGTACTGGGTTTGCTGGCAACGCTGGCCCTGGTGTTCAGCATGGAAGATGAGGAAGATGCCGGGCTGTTGCCAACTGCCCGGCCCGCGCGCTCCCAGGCTGCGCCATCAGCGCAGTCTCCTGTCAGCCAACATACCGAAAACCGCCAGCATTACCTTGACTGGGGCTTGTTGCAAGGCCGTTCCGTCGCGACGGGAGCGGAGCAGGTGCAGGCGGATCTGTTCAGGCCCCAGCGCTGGTATGTGCCGCCGCCCAAGACGGCAGCTGAGCTGGCCCCGCCGCCGCCAGTGGCGCCGCAGCCAGGGTTTGCCTATATCGGCAAGCTCGAGGACGGGCCGCAGGGCACTGTCATTTTGCTGGCGAGCGCCAACCAACTCTATTCGGTCAGCGTCGGCAGCAATATCGACCGTGCCTGGCGCCTGGACAAGGAGGACGACCAAAGCCTTCAGCTGACCTATTTGCCGCTCAACCTGCCCAAGACGCTGCTCAAGAAGAGCAAGCCGGCGGCGGACGTTAATCCTGCCAGCCATTTGCCGGGCGATCCGGATGATTTACAGGGGAATCTTTAAATGTTGTCTAGTTATGCATGGCGCGTCACTGGCCTTGTCAATGTAGTGCTGGTGTTGTCTTCATGCGCGCTGGCGCCCTGGCCCAAACCTGGATTCCCGGGAGACACGCCCGAGGAGAAAATCACCAACATCCAGGCGGAGCGCGAGAAAAAGCCCGAAGGCGTGAAAGAGCTGCAGCGCGTGCGTGTGGCGACCGAGCAGGGCGTCAACCAACTGCTGACCGAGGCCGAGGCAGCATTGCGCGACAGGCGCATGGCGGATGCGGGGGAATTGTTCCGCCGCGTGTTGGCGATCGAGCCCGACAATCCCAGGGCGCAATCCGGGCAATTGCTCATCGAGAGCACCCGCAAGCATACGGAGCAGGTGCAGCACGCAAGCCAGTTGCTGGAAAAGGGCGAGACAGACGCCGCGCGGGATATCCTGCATCAGGTATTGCTGGAGGCTCCCCAGCATGAGGAGGCCTTGCGGCTGCAGCGGGAAATCCGCCAGCAGCGCGCCCATGTGCGCATGGAGCCGCCCAAGCTGAAGCCTGCCTTCAATAAGCCGGTGAGCCTGGAATTGCGCGATGCCAATATCAAGATGGTGTTCGAGGCCTTGTCGCGTGCCACGGGCATCAATTTCATCCTCGACAAAGACATCAAGCCCGAAACCAAGGCCACGGTATTCATCAAGAAGTCACCGATCGACGAGGCGATCGAGATGGTGCTGGCAACCAACGGCTTGCAGAAAAAGGTGCTGTCCGAGAACACTGCGCTGGTGTTCCCCAACACCGCCGCCAAGCTCAAGGATTATCAGGACCTGGTGATCCGCAACTTCTACCTCACCAATGCCAAGGCCAAGGATGTATCCGCGATGGTGAAGACCATGCTCAAGACCAAGGACATCCATACCGACGAGCGGCTCAACATGATCGTGATCCGCGATACGCCCGAAGTGGTGCGCATCGCCGAAAAGCTGGTGGCGGCGAACGACCTGGCCGACCCGGAAGTGATGTTGGAGATCGAGGTGATGGAGGTGACGCGCGAGCGACTGCAGGAGCTGGGGATAGAATACCCGACCTCATTGACCGCCTCCGCCGGTCTCTCGATCGAGGCGATGAGGAGCAACAATTCGAGCACCTACCTGTTTGACGCCAATCCCAGCCTGAATTTCAAGAAGACAACGGGCGATATCAATATCCTCGCCAACCCGCGCATCCGCGTGCGCAACAATGACAAGGCGCAGGTGCTGGTGGGCGATAAGGTGCCGGTGATCACCACCGTGGCGACGGCCGGGGTGGGCTCTTCCCAGACCGTGCAGTACCTGGATGTCGGCCTCAAGCTGGAAGCCGAGCCGCGCATTACGCTGGACGATTTCGTCAATATCAAGATTGCGCTGGAAGTCTCTTCGCTTGGCACCTCCACGACATTGCAAGGCGGTGGCGTGGTGTATCAGATCGGCACCCGCAATGCGAGCACGCTGTTGCGGCTCAAGAATGGTGAAACACAGATCCTCGCAGGATTGATCAACGATGAAGAGCGCAAAAACACCAGCCGCCTGCCCGGGCTGGGCGACATTCCCTTGCTGGGACGCCTGTTCTCCAACCAGATCGATAACCGCAAAAAGACAGAGATCGTGCTCGCCATTACCCCTCGTGTGGTCAACAATATCAGCCACCCTGAATCCGAAGTGATGGAATACTGGTCAGGTACGGAAAACGGCATCAGCGATCATCCTCAGATCAATGTGCCGGGCACAGGGGCTGCCGCTAATATGAGTCCGCGGGAAATGATGATGCAGCGCTTGCGTCCTGCCGAACCTGTTGCTCCTGCCTCAGAGCCTGAAGTGGCGCCAGCTTCGGTTCCGGTCGAAGAAAGCCAGCCGGCGCAGGATAACTTCATGTCCACGCAACCCAAGCCGGTGGTTCCCCTGGTGACGCCGGAGGTCGTGGTGCCCAGGGCTGCGCCGCAGCAGGCCCAGTAGCATGATGTCGCGCCAGGCCGGGTTTACCTTGATCGAACTGGTAGTGACGCTGACCATTGTCAGCATCCTCGCCAGCGCGTTGATCCCGCTTGGACAATGGAGCGTGAAGCGCCAACAGGAGGCCGAATTGCGCCAGGCATTGCGTGATATCCGCAGCGCGATCGACGCTTACAAGAAAGCGGTGGAAGACGGAAAAATCATCGTCAATGCGGATGCCTCCGGCTATCCACCCAGCCTGGAAGTGCTTGCCAATGGCGTGCCGGATGCCAGCAGCGAAAAGAAGCGCCTCATCCGCTTTCTGCGCCGCCTGCCGCGTGACCCGATGTTCCCGGAAAAAGGCGTCCCCGCGCAGGATACCTGGGGCAAGCGCAGCTACGCCAGTCCGCCCGATGCGCCGCAGGCGGGCGTGGACGTGTTCGACGTGTATTCGCTCAGCAACGGCACCGGCCTCAATGGCATTGCCTATCGGGAGTGGTGATGCAAGGTAGATTTTTGCGCGGGTTTACCCTGGTCGAGCTGCTGGTGGTGATGGCTATCCTCATGTTGTTGCTGACGGTGGCGGCACCCAAGTACTTCAACGGCATTGAGCGCGCCAAGGAGTCGGCATTGAAGCAGACCCTGGTGGTGGTGCGCGATGCGATCGACAAATTCCACGTGGATAACGCGCGCTATCCCGATTCGCTGGAGGAACTGGCAGAGCGCAAATATATCCGTGCAATTCCCATCGACCCGATCACAGAAAGCAGTGAAACCTGGCAACTGGTCGCCCCGGAGGAGGAAATGCCGGGCGAGTTGTACGACCTGCACAGCGGCGCGGAAGGACAGGCGTCGGATGGCTCCCTCTATGCCGAGTGGTAGCATACAGCGCGGCTTCACCTATATCGGCCTGCTCATGATGATCGCGATAAGCGGCATCGGCTTCGCAGCGCTTGGCGAAGCCTGGCATACCGCATCGCAGCGCGAGAAGGAAAAGGAACTGCTGTTTGCCGGCGGGCAGATACAGTCTGCCATCCAACGTTATTACCAACAGACCCCTAGCCCGATCAAGCAATATCCGGCACGGCTCGAGGACCTATTGCTCGACAAGCGCGGCCCCAAGCCGCAACACCATTTGCGCAGGATTTATATCGACCCGATGACCGCCAGCAGGGATTGGGGCTTGATCAAGGATCAGGAACGCATTGTCGGCATCTACAGCCGCTCCAAGGCACGGCCGTTCAAACAGGATGGGTTCGATGAAGCGCAGCAGGCATTCTCCGGGGCGGAGAGTTATCAGGATTGGGAGTTCTCTGCCAAGTCGGGCATTGATGCTGGTAGCGGCAATGCCAATGACCGCAGCCTGGTCAAGCCAGTTGAAATGCCGGTGACTTCTTCGACGCCATCAGCAATTGCCAGCCGTGGGAGCGGGAGACAGGTGAAATAAATCATCAGGTTGTAACGGGATAGGCTTGGCTGTTAGCCAGGTTGATGCACAGGTTTTCAGAAAGCATTCACCCAGGTGATTGAATGTTTTGGGTTGAAGGGCGATATTCTGTTAAGTGCTGCGCCAGCTGCCTGCAGGCAGACTGGCACAGCCTTTACTCTCAATTCACTTAAGCTGCCGCAATATTCTTGCGACGACGTGCCATGGCGCCGACCATGCCTGCGCCGATCATCATCAATGCCCAGCTGGATGGTTCGGGAACAGCAGCGACCGTTGCGGAGAGGTTATCGACAATAATGCTGCCCTGCGAATGACCGACGAAACTGAAGCCGCCGATGCCATTAGCCGAGGTGACAGCATAGTTAAAGTAGCCTTCAGGCACCCAATAGGCCGACACGACGGGAGATGTGCGCACGAGGAACGAATCGATGACATTGCCGCTAATGTCAAAGAAGGTCAGCGTGGGAGCAAGGCCAAGGTCTTCACGCAGGGCTGAAGCAACGTCCATGCTAAAAGCGGTCAGCGATGCGCCGAAAGCTTGGTTGAAAGTGATATGGATCTCGCCATAATTGCCACCATCACGATAACTGTCGCCGTCGGACAGCCACATGCCAGTCACGCTTTCATGACCGCGATAGCTGGGGCTATCACCCCATTCGGAAACATAATAATTGTAAGCGTTGGACTCGGTACCGAACCAGCGGTTTTCCCATTCAGCAAAGGGCTCGTCAAAACCTTCGGTAAGCACTTCAGCCTGTGCGGTTGTCACGGAGGCAACAGCAATGATGGCAATAGAGCAAAATTTAATAATGTTCATGAAACTATTCTCCTGAAAATAAAATAAGCTGAAAGTAGCAATGGCGAAAAGCGCACATATTTGCAACAACTTGCCACAAAGATGTGGTGTGTAAGCGTGGCGGAACGATATGACGTCACTATTAAGGCAGGGGCCATTCCACTGGCTGATGGGGAAAGAGGCTCCAGTGCCTGGTGTGGCATTTAATGGCGATAGGAAAAAGTATTAAGACCAGCGCGGCAAAGCCGCCTGTGGTGTTGTGGGCAAGGTTTAATTGGAGTTGCTGCTGATGCGTTGGTATGCCTGCAATACCCTGGGCACGTAAGCCTGGGTTTCCGCAAAAGGCGGGATGGCATTGCCATGCCGTTTTACTGTGGCGGGACCTGCGTTATAGGCGGCCAGCGCCAGGCGGATGTCACCGTTGAATTCACGTTGCAGTTGACTGAGATAGCGGGCGCCGGCCATGACATTCTGTTCAGGGTCATACATATTGCTGACCCCAAGTTGGCGTGCCGTGGCTGGCATCAATTGCATGAGCCCTGTAGCCCCGCGCGGGGAGACTGCCCGTGGCTGATAGCCGGATTCTGCTTTGATGACTGCATGCAGCAACGCCGGGTCGAGCTGGTTGGCATGTGCTGCGTTGGAGATCACATCGTGAAAAGGCAATGCTGTGCTGGTTTTCTCAGGGCGCAGGATGGTGCCAGCCTCGGATAAGCGCCAGCTGCAATCATGAGATGTTTCAATATTGGAAATATGCAAAGCATCATCGTCATTGTCGCGCAGGCAGATATCGGCGCGTGGCTCGGGCATCAGGGATAACCAGGCCCAGAAGGATAAGATGAAAATCAGCCCAAGCTTGCTCATGCCCCACATCATGCTTCCATGGTATGACATATCAATGACGCGACCAGGTAATGGACTAGTCCTTTGTGACTATGGGCGTTCGATTTTATGTCATGAGGCGCTGTTATAAAGACACTTGGAAAATTCCAGAAGCTTGCCGGGTTTAAGGCTGCTTCCTGAAAACTAGAAGAATGCCACACGGTTTTTATGAAAATGAAACATGAGTGCCTGAGAATGCACAGAGTTGGCACTGCAATAAAAGTTAATCGGGGACATGATAAATTATCAAAGGGATTTCACGCCGGAGCAGGCGAGTGCGTTTTTGGAGGTAGTGGATGCATCTTTGCGCATCAAGACGAAGGCACAATTCTTCTCTTGGTTGCAGGGGCATTTCCAGTTCCTCTTTCCACATGAGGTATTGTTATGTGGAGTAACGGTGGGCGCGGGACAGAAATTCTCGCTGGAAATATTGAGCAGCACGCGCTATGTCACAGAGGCGCATGTCGATATCGCCATGCAGCAAGACATAGGCGTAGTGCTGCAGGCGATCCAGGCATGGCAGGAAACATTGCAGCCGGTCCTAGTGGATCCCTATCTTCAGCCAGGCAGTTTCGGCAACCATACCGTGCCCAGGGTAGATAAGGACAATCTTCATGCCAGTGAGTTGCGCAACATTGCTGCCTATGGCCTTGCATCGGCAGACAGCAGCATCGCTTCTTTCTTCTGTTTTTCCCGCGTATCTGGGGAGTTGAATGTCGGCCATGCCTATATGCTGGAGCTGATGGTGCCTTACCTGAATTCGATACTGATGCGCGTGAGCGATAGTGTGGCCGGAATCGGCGCAATGCTGGGAGGCGGGACGCTGATGACCGCGCGTGAAAAAGAAATCCTGCAATGGGTGCATGCTGGCAAGAGCAACTGGGAAATAGCCACCATTCTTCACATCAGCCCTCTGACTGTTAAAAACCATATACAAAATATCCTGCGCAAACTCGATGTGCAGAACCGCAGCCATGCGGCGGCCAAGGCGATCCGTCTTGGGCTGATCCGCCATTGATGTATTGCCCACGCTGTTGAAGCCGTCTCATTGGGGGTATGGCGATCACCAGCACACCTTAATCCTCTGCATATTGTTGATATTTTTCGTCTGAAACTCCCCGCCGCCATCTAGTCCGAAAGAACTAGATACACACCATCACCAGTTCACATTCTCTTTTTAAGATGCTCCCAGTCGCGAATTTTGAGAAGGCGCAGTTGGGTACGTTCGGTGTTGTGCAGCGTGACGAATGCAGCGGCTCAAAGATGTTTCGTTTGTTTTTTTGTTTGTATCAACTTAATGGGAGTAATGACATGAATGTGAAGATGAAGGCTTTGATTGCTGCCGCTGTTGCAGCGATAAGCGTTTCGGGTGCTGCAAATGCTGCATTGACTACAGGTGCTACTGGTAGCAGTAGCTTGGTACTCGCGGTGTGGGATGTAACCAACAAGATTTCTACAGTGTTTGACCTTGGTATTGATTATGCGGGATTTGCTTTTGGTTCCGCAGGCTCTTCCGCAAGTATGAGCTGGGATATGAGTGCCGGTGATTATGCTGATACATGGAATGCGATTTTTGGTAATCCAGCTCTTGGTACAGATGTTCGCTGGGGTGTGGTTGCAACAGACTACAACGGTAGCATTAATGTGGCTGGTTCTATGGGGTTTATTTCAACAACAAAAGAAGGACAAAAACTGCCTGCGAATTTGGCGATGGGGCAGTTTGGCGCTCCAATGGCTCAGTTTGATAAGTACTTGGTTGATAACAATGCCAAGGGCAATGTTGCTGATGCTGGCAATGGGTATGCGGGCACCTTCTTTACCGCTTATAAGCTTTTTAATTTTGGCCCGATAGTCCTGGATCAGTTGGGTAAGGAGCAAGAGGTTGTGCAGTATTTTAGTGCAGCAGGTAGCAGGCCAGGTAGTTATATGGCATATGTTGAATATGACGCTACTTTCAAACTGGATGCCAATGGCCTCCTGACCTACACCGTTGCTGCCGTGCCTGAACCAGAAACCTATGCCCTGCTGTTGGCAGGCCTGGGTCTGGTAGGTTTTGCAGCCCGCCGCCGCAAGTCTGCTTAATGTGCAATACCGGCTCCGCTTCAAAAGGGCGGAGCTGTCTTCCGTAGTTTTATTCACTAGATATGATTCATGGGAGTTTTAAATGCAAGTTAAACAATTGATCCTGGCCGTCGCGGCTACTTTCGCTGCCGGTTCCGTGCTGGCTGCACCTGTCACACCTGCGCAGATCGGTTCAGCCCGCGCTGCTGGTACATTGCAGGAAACCTGGATTTCCGGCGCTTCCGCACCAACCTTTAACATCTACAGCGGCTTTGCGCTGGGTTGCGATGCCAACTCCATTTCCCTGTTCTCCAACGCAACTTCCGATAGCAGCGTGCGTCCAGGCTCCCTGGGTAACTATGCTGCTTACGCCTGTACTCGTGGTGGCAAGGTTTCCGTGGTTTACCACACCGTAGCCGATGGTTCCTGGAACGCTTACGCACCGCATATCGACGGCACCCAATTGCAGCGCTTGCGTCGCCTGGATCAAGCCAATTGCCAGGTTGCTACCAGCGCTTTCCCTGGTCATGTCAACTACAAGAGCTGCCAGTTGGTGAATCCGGCTGCTACGCCTGATGGTGCAATCACCAAGCCTGCTGGTGGTTTCTCTGACGTTGAGGCTTCCCTGTTCGGTTTTGACGTATCTGCCGCCGGTACCGAAGCTGAAGCCTATGTCGGCCAAACTTTTGGTGTGGCCGTCAGCCTGCCGCTGTATCGTGCCATGCAGGCTGCTCAAGGCCTGACGCAGAATGATGATCCAGCCAATGCGCCTAATATTTCCTCCGCTCAATACACTTCCATCATTGCTCAATTTTCTGGATACCAGACTGATTGGGAGTCAATCTTGGGTAGTGCTGGTGCTGGCAAGGCTATTTACCTGGAGCGTCGGGTGAATACTTCCGGTACGCAAGCCAGTTCTAATGCACATTTCCTGAAGAATCCTTGCTCCAGCGGAGCATCTGCTAACTTGGCGCCTGCAGGTGCTGGCGATAGCATTCCAGGCTCTTTTGTCGTGACCGAGCACAGTGGTTCTGGCAACGTCAAGTCTGCCTTGACAACTCATGGCACCAACGGCCGGTACGCTATCGGCGTGTTGTCCATGGAAAACAACTGGCGTGTTGATAGCTCCAGCAACAATGGCTACCGTTATCTGAAACTGGATAACGTGCATCCTGAAGCTGGTACTTTCGACGGTAACGGCAACGGTACTGCCGACGGTATTGAGTTCGCCCGTGAAACCGCGATCAACGGCAATTATGCATTCCAGATTGAAATGCGTTCCTTCGTTGCCAACACTGCCGATGCCTTCGGTGCTGAGCTGATTCCTGCCATCACCGCTGCCCTGGGCAACCCTGCCAATTGCGCTGACGTGCCGCGCGGCCTGACCCTGAATCCGTTTGGTGGTTCTTCCTGCAGCGCATACCAGAATGCTGGTGAGTTGCAAGTGACTGCCAAGGGTACTCGCTTCGGCAACAACTGCGCACCGCAGCAAATGTTCTTCTAAGAAGTTAATGTAGGGTGTAAACCCAGTATGTCATCACACTTTCCCGCCTCGGCGGGAAAGTGCTTTTTATTATGGATTTCGTCATGGGTATGTCACATGCGATTCATACGATAGGCGCGCTCAGCTTGCGCGGATGTATGTCACTCAGGCCGAGAGCGGCTAATAAAGCAAATGGCGTCAAGGCACGGCTTGTTTTATTAGCCATTTTCCATATGTGCTCAAGAAAGAGTTAGCGTGCGGTTATTTTTGTTATGTATGACAGGGCTGCTGAGCCTGTTTTTGATGTGCAGGGCTGCTATGGCGGCAGAGGCAGGCCCAACGGAGCAGGTTCCGGTGGCAGATGCCGAGGAGCAGGCCCGTTTCGACATCATGGAATTTGCTGTCAGCGGCAATACGGTCTTGCCCGCGGGCAAAGTCGAGGCGGCGGTGTATCCCTTCCTGGGCGAGGACAAGACAATCGATGATGTCGAGGGCGCGCGCGCGGCGCTGGAAAAATCCTTTCACGATGCAGGCTACCTGACGGTGTTTGTCAATACGCCCGAGCAGGAAGTCACGAACAAGGTAGTCAGGCTGGAGGTGCAGGAGGGCCGAGTGGAAAAACTGCGCGTGGTGGGTGCGAAATATTACTCTCTGGGAGCGATCAAGGCGCGGGTGCCGCAGCTGGCCGAGGGCAATGTGCCTTACTTTCCCGATGTACAGCGTCAAATGGCTGGCCTGAATGCGCAGGAAGATCGGCAGGTGGCGCCTGTGATGCGTCCGGGCAAGACGCCGGGGATGGTGGAAATCGATCTCAAGGTCGAGGATAAATTGCCGCTGCATGCCAATCTGGAAGTGAACAATCGCTATATGGCGAATACCACGCACTCGCGGCTGCTTGGCTCGGTGCGCTACGACAATTTGTGGCAGCTCGACCACAGTTTGAGCCTGAGTTTCCAGGTGACGCCGGAAAGCCTGGACGAAACCAAGGTGTTCTCGGCGAATTACCTGATTCCTACTGCTGGCGGCAACTATTGGGCCATATATGGTGTGATTTCGCGCAGCAATGTCGATGTGGTAAGCGGGGTGGGCGGCATCAATGTGGTGGGTGACGGCGATATCCTGGGGGTACGCTATATCAACCCGCTGCCCGCACCGCTGCTTTCCGGCTATTTCCACAACCTGAGCGTGGGGGTGGATTACAAGGATTTCGATGAGGTGATCGGCCTGAACGGCAGCAATGTGGACAGGATGCCGATCAAGTACCTGCCGTTCTATGCAGGCTATGACAGCACCTTGCAAACAACCAGCACCACCACGCAGCTGAACCTGGGCCTGACATTCGCCATCCGCGGCCTGGTGTCGGACGAGGAAGCTTTCTTCAACAAGAAGAACGCCTTGCATACGGAAAGCAGCTTTGCCCATCTGCGCGGCGATTTGAAGCATACCTACCGCTTGCCCAAGGATTGGCAGGCCATGGGCAGGCTGTCCGGCCAGGCAGCCACCGGACAACTGATTTCCAACGAACAGTTCTTCCTGGGGGGCGCTGATACGGTACGCGGCTATTACGAGGCGACCGCCGTGGGTGATAAGGGCCTGTTCGGCGTGGCCGAGTTGCGCACGCCTTCGCTGACCAGGTGGCTGGGCATGGACAGCGGCGAACTGTATGCCTCGCTGTTCTACAGCGCGGGCTATACCTCGGTGTTTTACCCTGGTCCGCGCGAGCGTGAGCGTTTGCAGCTTGCTTCTGCCGGTGTGGGGCTGCAACTGAAGAAATGGCACGGCATATACGCCAATCTGGATCTGGCGTGGGCCTTGAAGCCGACCAAGGGCAAGGAAGGCACGGACGGCTATATCGACAAGGGCGATTCGCTGCTGCATTTCCGTCTGGGTTATGACTGGTAACAGGAATTTTAGGAGTTCATGATGAATCAAGGTCTGTTTCGCCTGGTGTTCAGCAAGCGGCTGGGCATGTATGTGCCAGCGCCGGAAGTGGCGGCTGGGCATCCTTCCGACGGCGCATCTCCGGCGCGCGCAAAGCGCAGGGCGGTGCTGGCCTTGGTTGCCACGGTGCTGGCAGGGCAGGCGCATGCCGATATCATTCCTTTGCCAGTGTCGGGGTTGCAGGTGGGCGGCGGCGAGTGGAGCAATGCCGCCATCATTTCCGCGACGCCCACCGTGACCACCATTCAGCAAAGCGCGCCGCAGGCGATTGCCAATTGGCTCAAGTTCAACCTGGCGGCAGGCCATACCCTCAATATCGAGCAGCAAGCCAACTGGGCCATGCTGCACAGGATCCACGACAGCGATCCCAGCATCATCGCAGGCACCATCAATGCGGCGGGCAACAATTATTTCCTCAACGGCAACGGCATCATTTTCGCCAAGGGCGCCCAGCTCAATATGGGGTCGATCTGGGCGCTGACGGCAAACAATATGACCGATACCCTGTTTACCCAGGGGTTCATCAATAACCTTGCCGGAGAGACATTCAGCAACAACGGCGGTTTTATCCGCGTGGAAGAGGGCGCGCATCTCAATGCCGCCACCGGCGGCAAGGTGGTGCTGTTTGCCGAGGATGTGGAGAACAAAGGGCTGATCACCACGCCCGAAGGCCAGACTATCCTGGCTGCGGGCAAGAAGGTTTACCTGAAATCACAGGACGGCCTGGCCGGAATGCTGGTGGAAGTGGACAGCGGCGGCACGGCAACCAACCTGGGGGAGATTGTCGCCAGGCAGGGCAATGTCAGTCTGGTCGGGCTGGCAGTCAACCAGCAAGGCAGGATCACGGCCAGCACGTCGGTGCGCGCCAATGGTTCCATCCAGCTGCTGGCCAGGGATAGTGTGAAAGCGGAAAATATTCCTGAGTCTCAGGGCGGCGGCACAAGTTTCAAGGCCCAGCGTTTCGGTACGGTCACGATTGGCGCGAATAGCGTGACCGAGGTGCTGGTGGAAGACAGCACTGAGGAAATCGGCAATAACGTGGCATTGAGTCCTTCCACCATCGATGTGCAGGGGCGCACCGTGGATGTAAAGGGGACATTGGTTGCCAAGGGTGGCGTGATCAATATCGATGCGCGTGACGGCTTGGCAGGCGGCGCTTCGACACCGGTGCGCGTGTTCCTCGACGATACCGCGCGCCTCGACGTTTCCGGCATGAATGCCCAGGCGGCGATGGAGAAGAACCAGCTGAAGATCAAGTTCTACTCGGAAGAAGCCAAGGATACGCCCATACTCAAGGCCAGCCCCCTGCTTGGCCAGGATTTGTATCTCGACGCGCGCAAGGGCACGGATCTGTTCGATATACAGCCCTACCTTGATGGTATGACCCAGACGATTGCCCAGCGCATGAGTGCGGGTGGCACGGTCAATATTACTTCTACCGGCGATGTCATCACCAAGAGCGGCTCCGTGATCGATGTGTCGGGCGGCGTGATCGATTATGCCGCGGGCGTCATCCGCGAGAGCGCACTGGTCTATAACGGCCGCATCGTGCCTATCTCCCAGGCAGACCGCAACACGCCTTATGACACGCTTGCCAATGTGATCAAGCTCACTGACCCGAAATCGGGCGTGTCGGAAACCCATGTGCTGGATCAGGGCGGCAGTTTCCAGCAGGCTTACCGGCAGGGCAAGGATGCAGGCACGGTGAATGTCACAAGCACGGGCGGCAGCCCGCTGCTGGAGGGCAGCCTGACTGCCGAAACACGGCATGACCTCACGCAGCGCGACCACTTGCCCGAAGGCGGAAAGTTCAATCTGATCACGGGCGCACAGGATTTGCAGGTGGTTGACAGCACCGGCGACCTGACGGCGGAATTCATCCTGGGCCAGGAAAACAAGCAGACCAGAACATTGATCGGCACGGATATGCTGGCCCATGGCGTCAACCATGTCAGCCTGGAAACCTTGGGTCGCCTGACGGTGGACGCGGCCATCAAGACTGCAGCCCATGGCGCGGTGGCGCTCAAGGGAGGTGATGTCGATATCAACCAGGATATCGTGACGCCTGGCGGTGATATTGTGGTGCAAACGATACAGGCTGGAGGGATTTCGGTGGCCGACGACGTGCTGCTGAGTACCGCAGGCACCTGGGCCAATGATGTTATCGGCATGTCCGGCGCGCTTGCCATGCCGGTGGTATTGAATGGCGGCAATATCAGCCTGAACGGCAACAAGCTGGCGTTTGGCCAGCGCACGGTGCTGGATAGCAGCGCGGGCGCGTGGCAAAACAGCAAGGGAGTCATTGCGAAAGGCAATGGCGGCGATATCAGCCTGAAAGGCGATGCTTCTCTGGGTATGCCGTCAGAGATGCGGGCATATGGTTTCAGCAAGGGCGGCAAGCTGGCGTTGAGCACGGCCAGCAATATCCATATCGGCGGACAGGACCCCGGCAATGGCGATTTCTGGCTGTCCAGCGCTTTCTTTGCGCAGGGCGGTTTCTCGCATTACGCTGTTACGGCTGCTGGTAATGAATCGATCATGACCATCGGCGACTCGACCGGGGCTGCCAGCGAGATCCATCCGAGGATGCAGACCTTGCAATTGAAGTCGGGCTTTGCCGCCCAGGTTTCCTCGCATGCCCTGGGTGCCAATGTCGCTGTCCCAGCCTTGCTGGCCGAAGGGCAGCGCGCGCCTGCGACAGTGGCGTTTTCTGCCTATGGCGGTGATCTCTCGACAGGCAGGCTGACCGTGCTGGAAAACACCACGGTCAGGACGGATGCACCAGACCTGGCGGGCAATCGTGGCAAGATCGATCTGGAAGCCAGCGGGCAATTGACCATGCTGGGCAGTCTGCTGACGCCTGCCGGTGATGTCACCCTGACCTTGAAAGGCAGCGTGGATAACGTACCTTACGATAACCAGCAAAGTATCTGGCTCGGTGAGCGATCCATCATCAATACCGCCGGGTATTACCTGCGCGCGCCTGAACATTCAGGCAGCCTGTTGCAGGCAAGGGTGTTTGATGCGGGCAATGTAGCCATCAATGCCGTCAAGGGGTTTGTCGTCGCCAAATCGGGGAGCGTGATCGATGTATCGGGCGCTTCGGGTCAGGTACAGGCGAGCCAGGCCAATGGCGCTGTCCGCGCCGCTACGGTGTATGGGGCGGCTGGGTCGATTGCGATTGCCGGGCGTGAAGGCTTGCTGCTGGATGGAGATTTTATCGGCACTGCCCAGGGCAGCGGTGAGCGCGGAAGCTTGGAGATCAGTCTGACAGGTACGATACCGGGAAGCTCACAGATACCTGCCTATCCTGTCAAGGAACGCGTATTGACAGTGACAACGGACAAGCAACGATTGGCCGATGGCCTGAATGCGCGCGACAGCCTTGCCGCTTTTGAAGGCAAGGCGCAAATCTCGACCGAGCAGATCAATGCCGGACAGTTTGACCATGTCAGCCTGCGCAGCATCACGGAAAGCCGGGCTGCCGATGCTGTCCAGCATGACAGGATCGAGCTTGAGGATGGGGTCAACCTGGTCGCGCGGCAGACGCTGGCGCTGACTTCACCGCGCATCCAGATATTGAACGATGGCCAGGCGAGGATCAATGCCGCGCACGTGACACTTGCCGCGCCTGAAATCAGCAATGCGGTGACTGCCGGGCTGGGTTTGCTGCGAGTGGACGCCGACTGGATCGACCTGAACGGCTCGCTCAATATCTCGGGCGTGGGGCGCACGGAGCTGAACAGCCGCCTGGATATCCGCATGCGCGGCATGACTTTTGACAACAAGGGGTCGTTGCGTGTGCCGGGAGAGCTGGAGATGACGGCCCGCCAGATATACCCTGTCACCAATAGCGAGTTTACCGTGCAGGCCGTGGGGCCGAATGGCAATATCGCAGTGAAGTCGAGCGGAGCGGCGCACAAGGCGGTGTTCAGCGCTGGCGGCCGACTGAAGCTGCAAGCGCAGAATATCCAGCAAGATGGCGTGGTGCTGGCGCCTTTGGGTGAAGTAGTGCTGGAAGCTGAAGATACTCTGACCATGGGAGAGCACAGCCTGACTTCGACTTCGGCGGAAGGACTACTGATTCCGTATGGCTATACCGTTGATGGTGGGAGCGTCTGGCATTGGCCCAATGGGGTTGATCTTGGCAAGCAGCCAATGGAGAAAAGTGTCGTCCTGAAAGCCAGGGATGTGCTCCAGAAACCCGGCGCCGTGGTAGATATTTCCGGCGGGGGCGATACGTTTGCCTATGAATTCATTCCCGGCCTGGGCGGGTCGACAGATATTCTGGCAGACAAGGCCGGCGTATTTGCCATTCATCCGGGCCTGCAAGGGGAATACGCGCCTTATGATTACCATTACTACAATAACGAAGGCCTGAATGGTGAATTGCCCGGTGTCGGCCAGTTCATTTATGTCTCTGGCATGGAGGGTATCCCTGCTGGTTTCTATCCCTTGCTGCCTGCGCGATATGCCTTGTTGCAAGGTGCTTACATGATTGAAGTCGGCAATACGGCCACCGGGCCGCAGCAGCCTGTCGCACTCCTTGATGGCACCAGCCTGGTTTCCGGCTATTTCACCGATTTTGATCACAGCACCCGTTCCGCCTATTGGACTACATTCAAGCTCACCAGCGGCGAAGTATTCAGGAATCCTGCCGCTTCCGGCATCAAGGTACCAGCGGAATACATGCTGACCAGCGGCAACGCGTATTTCACCCAGCAGGCGGTGAGCAATGGCCTGGCGATCCCAAGGCTGGCAACGGATGCGGGGCAGTTGATTCTGAATGCCAGCGAGCGTCTGAGCCTGGAGGCTACGCTGAAAACAGACCGGGGCAGCGCGAGCGCCCGCGGCGCCATGGTGGATATTGTCTCGGACAAGATCACGGTGGTAGCGGATATCGGCGCGGATGACGGCAGCCTGCAACTAACGGCGCAATCCCTCAATCATCTCAATGCAGAAAGTATTCTGCTCGGCGGCAGCCGCAGCCAGGGCGATGAGGGGACGGAAATCACCACGGTCGCGAAAGAAGTCAGTTTCTCCAATACCGGCAGCCAGCTGGAAGTAGAAGAGCTGATCGCGACGGCCTCGGACAAGGTCACGGTGAATGCAGGGGCGGAAATCACGACCAAGGTAGTTGGCGCGACAAGCGACAGCAACTTGCGCGTGAAGGGAGATGGTGCGCTGCTTGCGGTATCAGGCAGGCATGATTTCGTGTACGACCGCATCAACACTTCCGCCAATCCGGCTTCTGGGGTGCTGGATATGGCGGCTGGCAGCAAGGTCAGCGCACATCAATCCCTGGTGCTGGATGCTACCCGGGAATCGCAACTGGATGGTGCGGAAGTGACGATCATCGAGAAAAAGGTGAACGGCAACGCGGTGGCGAATGGTAGCGTTACCCTGGGTGCCAACCGCATTCTGCTGGGAGAGGCTGATCCGGCTGCGGATGGCATGCGTGTGGACGATGAGTTGCTAGCCAGTTTCGGTAGCCTGCAACGGGTGACGTTGAACAGCCAGCGGAATGTCGATTTATATGGCGATGTAGCGATTGGCAATGCAAACCTTGATATTACGATCAATGCGGCGGGTCTTGCCGCGCATGCGGTGGGGGGCGAGGCTGAGGCTACCCTGACTGCGGCCAACCTCACCATGAAAAACTCTGGCGGGGCGACTTATGCACCAGGCGCGGATGTCGGTGCCAGCCGGTTGACCATCAATGCGGCGACCATCCATGCCGAAGGGAAGGGCAGTGCTGCTGGCGTGCCTGCCGGCGCGGGCAATTTCACGATTGGCGGTTATGAAAATGTAGCGCTGAACAGTACCGGAGATCTGGGCTTGTCCGGCAACGGCGTATTGAGTATCAACGCGCAACAGACCAGCTTGACCAACCAGCGCATCACTGCCGCTACTGGCACTGATTACACGGTACAGACAGGTGGTCGGCTGGTGACGCAAGCGAGCGGTGGTCCAGATACACCGGCCAGTACCGGCCTGGGAGCCAGGCTGGCGATGACGGCGGACAGCATGGCGCTGGGTGGCAATATCGAACTGCTTTCCGGCCAGTTCACCGCCAGGGCGGTTCAGGGTGATCTTGACGTGGTGGACGGCGCGCGTATCAACGCAGGTTCTGCCGCTGTTGCCTTTGATAAATATACTGCCTATGCGCCGGGCGGCATTGTGGCGCTGCAGGCCGACCAGGGCGATATCAATGTATCGGGCGGTGCTGCGATCGACGTCGGTGGCGGTGCGGGCGGCAATGCCGGTACTGTCAGCATGACGGCGGTGAACGGCGTGGTATCGGTCGCGGATGGCGCTTTGCATGGCACAGCCGCACCAGGAAAAACAGCAGGCAGTTTTGTGCTCGACAGCAAGCAGGTGGCGGATTTCTCCGCGTTGAATGCGGCGTTGAATAGCGGCGGCTTCGATGCCTTGCGCAACCTGCGCATACGCCAGGGCGATGTGACGATTGCGGCAGGCGACAACGTGCATGCCGGCAAGGTGCTGGTGAGTGCTGATAGCGGCAGCATACATGTGTTCGGCAAGGTGGATGCGAGCGGTGACAATGGCGGCGATGTGCGCCTTTATGCCAAAAATGACCTGACGCTGAAAGCAGGTAGCCAGATTCTGGCCAAGGGCAACGCGGCTGACGGCAAGGGCGGCAGTGTGCTGCTATCAGCCGAGGACGGCACGGTAAGCGCGGAAGTGTTCGACGGTGCTGACCGCAAGGCCGATGCGGCGGTGATCGATGTTGGCGGCAATGAGCGCGGACAAGTCAATATGCGTGCCGCGCGTGTGGGCGCGGCGGGCCTCAAGGTGGATACGGATGCAACCGCTGCTGTGGCTGGGGCCGGGAAGGTATTGCTGGAATCGGTCAGCGTGATGGATGTTGCCACCACGCTCAATGCCACTACCCTGAACAATATCGCGACCGCGACCAATGCCTTCTACACGGCGGCTGGCAATGCGGCGGCAGCCTACCGGGCCAGCAGCGATGGCGTCAGTGCGACGGTGACGCCGCATACCGAGCTGCGTGTCAATGGCAATGCCAGCCTGGGTAACGACTGGAATTTGAGCACGCTTTCGCAAGGTCGCGAAGGCGCGCTGACTATCCGCAGCAGTGGCAACATGCAGTTGGGCGGCACGATCAGCGATGGGTTCGATGGCGTGGTGACGACATCAAAATTGAAAACAGGCGATTCGTGGAGCATCAACCTGGTGGCGGGTGCTGATATGTCCGCGGCCAACACGCTGCAAACTGTCGCAGGCGTGGGCAATATGACCCTGGCGAACAGCAAGATGGTGCGTACCGGCACCGGCGATATCAATATTGCTGCTGGCAAAGATTTTACGTTCGGCAATGCAAGTTCGGTGATCTATACTGCGGGCCGCGCGGCGGATGACCTGGCAGGGTTTACCAATCCTGCTGCTGCAGCCGGGTTTGGAACTGTGGATACCCAATACCTAACCGGGGGCGGGGATATCAGCATCGCCGCGCAGGGCAACATCACCGGCGCGTTGCTGACTGCGGGAGGCAACCAGCAGATCATGAACAACTGGCTGTTCCGCCGAGGGGAAACCAGTGACCCGGCGCTCAACCTGCCTGTCACCTGGTGGCTGCGCACTGATTTGTTCAAGCAGGGAGTGGCGGCATTTGGCGGCGGCAATGTCGATGTCAGTTCTGGCGGCAATATTACCAATCTCTCGGTTGCCGTGCCGACGACAGGTCGTTATCTAGATGCAGAACATTACCGTGTGGATGGCGGCGGCGACATCAATGTGATGGCGGCGGGCGATATCGTCAATGGCATCTATTATGCAGGGCGTGGCCATGTCAATCTTGATGCTGGCGGTGCTGTCGGCAAGAGCAGCAATACGTTCGGCACGGTGATCGCCTTGCAGGATGCGACCGCCTCGGTTTCGGCCCTGCGCGATGTCTATATTGAATCCGTATTCAATCCCACCTTGTTCGCGCAGTCTGCGACCAATACACCAGCGGTCGCAATGAACTCCGATGCGAATAACAGGAATAATGCCGGCCGCAGCGCGTTCTTCAATACCTATTCGGAGCAGGCGGCGGTTGATGTGGTATCGCTGACGGGCAATGTGCTGTTCGGGGATAACTCTGCAGGCTCCAAAGCCATGACCGGTAAATTACCTGCTGGCGCATCGGGCGATACGTTGCTGACAACCAGCATAAACAGCAGTGTCAATGCCGGTACCCTGGGGTATTTGCCGGGAAGTGTCAGCGTGACCGCCTTTGGCGGCGATATTGAGGCGAAAGAGCTGGTCCTGATGCCTTCGGCTGCAGGTAACCTGAGCCTGCTGGCTGCAGGTAATATCAAGGCCAATACCATCTCGATGTCGGATGCCGATGTGTCGAGGCTGCCCAGCGTGCTGAGTCCGCTGCGTGACCCTTATGCTGCCACTAACGACATAGGCAGTATGATTGATTTCATCATGTCCAATCATGCTGCCAAGCCTTTACATATGAATGACCGCCAGGAGGTCGTGATCGTGGCGCGGGATGGCACTATTGGCGCTGAAAAGACGGCGTTCAATATCAGTCTGCCCAAGGCGGCTTCCATCATTGCCGGGCAGGATATTCTCAATCTCAATACCAACGAGATGAAGATCAAGGGCCGCACGGTGCAGAACCAGATACAGCACCTGCATGCCGATGACCTGACCGTGATCAAGGCTGGCCGGGATATCCGCTATAATTCCGATAGCAGCCTCAGTAGCCTGCGATTGGCTGGCCCAGGCAATTTCATGGTAGAAGCGGGGCGCCACCTGAACCTGGGGAATAGCCAGGGCATCAACAGCGTGGCCAATACAATCAATGCCTACCTGCCGGAAACCGGGGCTTCGCTGACGGTACTGGCTGGTACCGGCCAGGGCGCGCATGTGTCCACCTATATCAATACTTATATCGACCCGCAGGGTAGCGGGCCGGCTGTATTGTCCGGCGATGCGGCAGGGATGGCGGCATATCGCGCATCGACCGCCAAGGCAGTGGCTGAGTATATACGCGAACTGCGCGACGACCCTAAACTGACGGAGCAGGAAGCCATGGCGCAGTACCTGGCCCTGGATCGCGACAAGCAGGCGGTGTTTGCCTTCCGTCATTACTCTGCCGAGTTGCTGGCGTCGGTCGAGCGTACAGCCGCACTGAAAGAAGCTGGCGAGAGCGGGCTGGGGCTGCACAAGCGCGGCGATGATGCTGTCGCAGTGATGTTCCCGCGACAGCAGCCATTGGTGTTGAAGGATGGAGTCGCGGTGGTGCAGGATGGTTTCACGTTACTGCCAGGGCAGGATGGCGTCACTGTCACTGAAAACGCCAGTGGAGCAACCAGCCATTACAGCGTCTGGGATTGGGGAGGTTATTGCGGGCGCTTTGCTTGTGAAACATTGAATTACCAGGGCGACCTTGTGCTGTTCGATAGCAAGATCCGCACTGCCAGGAATGGTGGCATCGACATCGTGGTGCCAGGCGGCATGATCAATGTCGGGGTGCCGGGGCGTGCCGTCAAGCCGGGCAATGGCATCATCACGGAAAGCGGCGGGGATATCCGCATCTTTGTCGATGGCGATTTGCAGGTCAATCAGGCGCGTGTGATCTCGCAATACGGTACCAATCTTTTCGTCTGGTCCCACACTGGCAATATTGATGCGGGCAAGGGGTCGAGAAGCGTGAAAACTGTGCCCGAAGTCGAAATCTTCACGGATGTCTATGGCAATACCATACGGCGTTACAAGGGTGGGGCTACGGGCAGCGGCCTGCAGGCGAATACCTATGATCCCGATGGCCCCACTGGGCCTTTGGAAGCGCCGGAAGAAGGCTATACAGCGCTGAATGCTCGCGATGGCAATATTGATGCCGGTGAAGCAGGCGTGAAAAGTGGACGGTTGCTGGTGGTTGCCAACCAGGTGCTGAACGCCAACAATATTTCCGCCACTACCTCGGTCGGTGTACCGGTTGCCGTTACCGGCACGGTGGCAGGGACTGTCAGCGGAGCATCGAGTGTGGCTTCCGCAGCGACGGCTTCGCTGGGCGATCTGGTGAATATGGCTGCAGTGCAGGATTTCAGCGCCAAGAATCTGCTGCCATCGTTTGTCTCGGTTGAGGTGCTGGGATTGGGTGATATCGTCAGGTAGTTTGGGAAGTATCTAAAGAAAAGGGCTAGTTGTGACTAGTCCTTTTTTCATTTTTATGACTCGACAATTTCACGTATGAGTCACTGGTGCGTCACATGTGACATTTATATTACGCGCTTTGTGTGTGGAGCGCGGTTCGATGTTGAGAAAGTGTGGTTTTCTGCTACTGGGCTTGCTGATGCTGCCTGTATTGGCGCACGCGGCCTGGAATGACGCCTGGAGCAGCCGCGCCAAGGTGGATCTGAATCCGGCGGGCATCACGTCTGCGGAAACCCAGGTGCCTGTGATGCTGCGTCTGCATTCCGGCAATTTCGATTTTTCCTCCGCTAATCTCGATGGTTCAGACCTGCGCTTGATTGCGGCAGATGACAAGACCGAGCTCAAGTTTCATATCGAGAAGTTCGATGCGATTAACGAATTGGCCGTGGTCTGGGTATTGCTGCCCAAAATAGATCCAGCAGACAAGCAGGCTCATATCTGGCTGTATTCGGGTAACGAGTCCGCCACATCCACTGCGAACAGCCAAAGCAGCTTCGATGAAGCCACCACAGCGGTATTCCATTTTGCCGAAAAGAACTTCCTGCAGGATGCCAGGCATGGCTTAGTGGCAACAGGCAACGCCACGGTGCAGAAAGCCGCCCTGATCGGCGAGGCGGCGGTGCTGGACGGAAATCCGCTGGTAGTGGCGACGAATCCCACCCTGGCGCTCGGCAGCGCAGGCGGCCTGAGCGTGAGCGCATGGCTCAAGCCAGTCGCTCTTGATGGCACTGTATACCAGCAAGGGAATGTGCGTTTCTCGCTCGCGGGTGGCAAACTGCAATTCGACAATGGCGCAGCCGCAATCTCGGGCGGCGAGCTCAAGCCGGGCGTTTGGCAGCATGTCGCGCTGACGGTGGGCAATGGCAAGGCCAGCCTGTACCTGGATGGTGCTGAAGTTGCGAGCGGCGACACCAGTTTGTCGGATGTCGCAGATAACGTGCAGATCGGCGCGGGACTCCAGGGCGAACTGGATGAGTTGACGCTGGCGAATACCGCCCGCAGTGCGGCATGGATCAAGCTTGCAGCCAGCGGCCAGAGCATGGATGGGCAATTGGTCAAGGTGCATGCCGCCGATGAAGGCGATGAGGAAGCAGAAGGCGGCAGCTCGCATTTCATGGTGCTGTTCCACAGCCTGACGGTAGACGCCTGGGTGGTGATTATCATCCTGGCAGTCATGTTCGCGATCAGTATGGTGGTGATGGCTGCCAAGGCAGGCCAGGTTGGCCGGACGGACAAGGCCAACCGCGGTTTTCTGCAACGCTTCAACGCTGCCGGGCATGCTGAGCTGCTGCAACTTGACCAGGGCGCCGACACGAAGAATTCCACCCTGGCGCGGCTGTATGCGGCAGGGTTGCGCGAAATTCGCAAGCGCTATGCCGCTGATGGTTCATTGGCGCTGAGCGGCGCTTCCATGGATGCGATCAAGGCGGCGATCGATGCTGACCTGATTCGTGAAAACAAAAGCCTGAATGCCAATATCGTGCTGCTGACCATTGCCATTTCCGGCGGCCCCTTCCTCGGTCTGCTGGGCACGGTGATCGGCGTGATGATTACCTTTGCCGAAATCGCGGCAGCCGGTGATGTGAACGTCAACGCGATCGCGCCAGGTATTGCCGCCGCGCTGATGGCGACTGTGGCGGGCCTGGCGGTCGCGATTCCCGCGCTGTTCGGCTACAACTATCTCTCCAGCCGCATCAAGAATATCAATACCGACATGCAGATTTTCGTTGATGAGTATGTCACCCGCGTGGCCGAGCTTTACGGGAAATAAGCGGGGCAGAGATGGCGGATATCAAGGAAGACAATCAGCCGTATGACGAGATCAACATCACGCCGATGCTCGACCTCGCCTATGTGTTACTGGTGATTTTCATCC